>NZ_CP046883.1:946566-1262089 GCF_014262665.1 Corynebacterium anserum | reverse complement strand
CATCCGGTACTACTCCATCATTTACCAAGCCATCGATGAGGTGGAGTCTGCGCTCAAGGGCATGCTCAAGCCTATCTACGAGGAGAAGGAGATTGGTCGTGCAGAAATCCGCGCCATCTTCAAGGCCTCTGCTGTCGGCTTGATCGCTGGTTGCATGGTCGAATCGGGTAAGGTTCGCCGTAACGCTCAGGTGCGTTTGGTGCGTGACGGTAACGTGATCGCCGAGAAGGCTAACATTGACTCTCTGCGTCGGGAGAAAGACGACGTTGTGGAAGTCGCAGCCGGTTACGAGTGCGGTATGGTTCTGTCCTATCCAGATATTCAGATCGGAGATATCATCGAGGTCTATGAGATGGTCGAGATTCCACGCGACTAGCTACTAGCCCCCGACCCCGATCCTGCTCCCCTGTAGGGTCGGGGTTCGTTTTGTCCGAAACACAATCTTTTCAAGGAGTAAATGATCATGGTTGATCATGCACGCGCAGCGCGAATGGCTAAGCGTATCCAACAGATCGTGGCTACAGCCATTGAGAGGGAGATTAAAGACCCTCGTCTGGAATTCGTGACGATCACGGATGCGCGGGTCACTGGCGATCTCCACGATGCCACGGTGTTCTACACCGTGCGTGGGCGCACTGTCGATGAAGCGCCGGATCTTCGTCTCGCTGAGGCTGCATTGACCAAGGCCAAGGGGCAGCTGCGCAAAAATGTTGGCGATCAGCTTTCCGTGCGGTTCACCCCGACCTTGTCCTTTGTTTATGATTCCGTGCCGGAAGCTTCTGCACATATGGAACAGTTGCTTGCTCAGGCTCGTGCTCATGATGAGGCGATCAAAGCTCAATCCGCTGGCGCGCAGCCAGCGGGTGATGCAGACCCGTACCGTCATACTGACGATGAAGAGTAAATGGTACAAGAAACAATCTCCCACCAGGCTGTTCGTGCCGATGCCCGCTCCATTGTGAGTTTGGCCGGTCCCGCGTTGGTAGTACTCGCCGCAACCCCGCTGTATCTACTTCTTGATACTGCGGTGGTGGGGCGCCTAGGGGCCGAAGATCTTGCGGCTCTCGCAGCAGGTGCCACGGTGCTGGGTACTGTCACGACCCAGCTGACGTTTCTGTCTTATGGAACGACGGCTCGTGCCGCGCGTTTATTCGGCGCTGGGAAAAAGTCAGCTGCTCTTTATGAGGGGGTGCAGGCGACATGGGTCGCTGTGTTCGTGGGTGTTGTTTTAGCGGGCGTGGTGTTCGCCTTCACACCGCAGATTATGGGTTGGTTGACGTCGAATGAGATCGTTGCCCATAAAGCGACGACATGGATGCGCGTGACGTGCGCCTCAATCGTGCCTGCTCTAGTCACAATGGCAGGAAATGGGTGGCTGCGTGGCATGTCCAATACGCGGCTCCCGCTGTATTTCACGTTGGCGGGTGTGATTCCCATGGCCATTGCGGTGCCCATCTTTGTACATAACTACGGTTTAGCTGGTTCGGCGTATGCCAACGTCTTGGGAGAGTGGATTATTGGTGCCTTATTCCTTGGTGCGTTGTGTCTGCATTGGAGACGTGCTGGCGATGGGCGGGTGATGAGGCCGGATTGGTCCGTGATCAAGCCTCAGTTACAGATGGGGCGAGATCTCGTGGTGAGGTCCTTGTCTTTTCAAGTGGCGTTTCTTTCCGCGGCTGCCGTGGCTGGCCGCATGGGCTCGGCGAGCTTGGCCGCACATCAAATTCTTCTGCAGTTATGGAACTTCCTATGTTTGCTCTTGGATTCCGTTGCGATTGCGGCTCAGGCCTTAGTGGGTGCAGCGTTGGGAGCGCAGTCTGTAGTGGCGGCGCGTAGGGTAGCTTTGCAGGTGGTTCGTTTTTCCGTGGCCGCCTCTGTTGTGTTGGCCGTGACGTTGGCTGTGGGTGCGGAAGTTTTTCCTCGCTGGTTCACCCCGGATGAGCGAGTTCTGGCAGCGATGGCTACTCCGTGGTGGATGCTTATTGTGCTTGTGGTTATGGGTGGCGTGGTCTTTGCGTTGGATGGTGTGTTGTTAGGTGCATCCGATGTGTCTTTCTTGCGCAACGCTACGGTGTGCGCGGTGGTCGTTGGTTTTATTCCTGTGGTCTGGCTTTCCTTGATCTTTGATTGGGGCCTTAGCGGGGTCTGGTGTGGTCTGTTGGCGTTCATCTTTGTCCGTTTGCTCGCGGTGTGGTGGCGTTATCGCAGCGATGCATGGGCTCACTAAACCAGGTTATTTTCCACTGCGAATTAACTTTTGGCTCATAAATAACTAGAATCACACCAGTAACTTTTGTAACTTTGTGCCTGTGGAGAAAGTAGGTGAGTGCCCTATGATGCGAACGCGTTCCCGTGCAGCAGCGCGGACAGCCGCGTCAGTCGGAACGTGGAAACGCACGCTATGGGCGGTCAGTGATCTCCACATCAATGCCCCCGGCAACAGGGACGTCGTTGCTGAACATGTCCGTCCACGTCACCCGGAGGATTGGTTGATCGTGGCTGGGGATGTGGCCGAAGATGAAGACACAGTGTTGGGTGCGTTACGGGGTCTGGCTGATCGCTTTGCCACCGTCATTTGGGTACCGGGGAATCATGAACTCTATTCACGTTCTCAAGACAAATACAAAGGTAAAGCAAAGTATGACTATTTAGTAGCTAATTGCCGTCGCCTTGGTGTGCTGACCCCGGAGGACCCCTATGTGAGCTTTGCCGGACACACGCTCGTGCCGTTGTTCACACTCTACGATCACTCCTGGCGTTCCCCTGATGTCGCCCCAGCTGACGCAATAGCTGAGGCCGAACAAAAAGGTCGGGTTCTCACTGATCACTACACAATCGCACCCTTTGTCGATATAACACTGTGGTGTAGGGAGAGACTGAGATATTCTGTAAGGCGTTTGTCACACGTGGAAGGCTCCACCATCCTCATTAACCACTGGCCGTTGGTGAGGGAGGTAATGGATAATGTTCAGATTCCCGAGATCGCTTTATGGTCTGGAACACGGCATACCCAGACATGGCCGAAACGCTATAAAGCCACTACGGTGATTTACGGTCACTTGCATATTCCTGTAGAACACTTCGTGGATCACGTAACGCATGCGGAGGTGTCGCTCGGTTATCCGAGGGAAAGAGAGCGCACGCTTTCGCCCCGCATCACACAAGGCATGTGGCCTTACCCAGTTCTGACAGAGGAGGTGAATCGATGAGAAGCGTGACATTGCTTCAGTCCATGGCGGTGGATTTCGCTGGCCAACGCGTCCCATCGGTCATTTCTGAGAATATGCTGCCACGTGGTACTCGTTGTGTGGAGATGCACAGTTCAGCGACGGATCTGAGCAATTACTACAGACTGCACCCCACGGAGCAGCAGCTTGTGGAACACGCTGTTGATCGTCGGAAGGCTGACTTTGGAGACTCCCGTTGGTGCGCCCACCAAGCCATGCGCGCATTCGTAGACGATCAGCCAATTATGCGCGGCGAGCGGGGAATGCCAGTCTTTCCCGATGGAGTGACTGGTTCTCTTACCCATACGGACGGTTTCCGCGCCGCACTCGTGGGGCGAAGCTCCCGGTGGAGGTCTTTGGGAATCGACGCCGAACCTGCCGGTTTTTTGCCGGAAGGAGTATTCAATACCGTCGCCAGACCGGAGGAACAGCGGCGACTGCGCCGCCTTGCGCGCGCTCATAACCTGGACTACCTGGATAAAGTCTTGTTCAGCGCCAAGGAATCTACCTACAAGGCCTGGTTCCCTCTGACCCGTCGGTTTCTGGATTTTGATCAGGCAGACATCGACATTCGTCCCGACGGAACTTTCACTTCTTATCTCTTGCTACGCCCTGTTCCCGTGCCTTTCATTGAAGGCCGCTGGGCTATTCGTCACGGGTTTGTGGTGACGGTAGCTGGCGTGCGCCGGCACTAGGTCACAACTCACCCCCATGCCTATCGACTTACCCGAGTGGCGGGGGGCGTCTCAGCGCTCGTGGCCTAAGTCATGCCCTCCGGACGGGCGACAAAAACGCTGGCTGCGCGTTTTCCCCTATCTTTGAGCAACGCGATGGCATGTTGACTAGGAGTCACCACCGCATATACGTCACGGCGACCTATCGGTTCCAACCACTGCCCACGCGCCACGTCTTTGCCCTCAGCTTCGCTAATTGCGCGCACAGGGAAACACCGAACCATCGCTTCATCCAAACTCAGTGACAGTCGGGGAGCATCCTGAACTTCTTCCAATGTCAGTGCTTCTGAGAGATCAAAGGGGCCTGCGGCTGTGCGCCGTAACGCAGTGAGGTGACCACCGACTCCTAAAGCCTGACCGACGTCTCGTGCGATGGAGCGAATATACGTACCCGATGAACAATGCACCGATATCTTCACACTCCAGTGCGGATAATCATGTGTGGTGTCGGAAATAAAAGAGATGTCATGAACATCGAGAGAGAACACGCTGACAGGGCGTTCGGGTAAAACAACATCGACCCCCTCGCGGACAAGTTCATGCGCACGGCGGCCGTTGATTTTGATGGAGGAGACGGACGAAGGACGCTGCATAATATCGCCGACATGGGCAGCGAATGCCTCGCGAATGCTCTGCTCACTCAATGCCGCTAGTTGCTCAGCGGAGGAGCGCGTGAGAATATCCCCTTCCATGTCGTCAGTAATGGTGGACGCTCCTAGCGAAACGGTCGCTTCGTACCGCTTATCGTGAGCGACAACGTGCGCTAGGAGCTTCGTGCCGCGTTCGATTCCGACGACAAGAACTCCCGTAGCCATGGGATCTAAAGTTCCCGAATGCCCCACGCGCCGTGTGCCCATGATGCGGCGCATAGATGCCACGACATCGTGGCTCGTCATGCCGGCAGGTTTGTCCACGACAACCACACCCGAGCGTTCCAAAACACTGCCTTTTGCTAAGGCTTGACCAGGCTTGTGAGGGAGGGAATCAGTCATGGAGACAGTCTATGCCGTAGGCTGAAACACCGTGAGTATCTGGTATGGACTGGACCGAATTCCGGAAGAACTTAGCGCACAGGGCAGCGTGGTGACCATCGGTGTTTTTGACGGTGTTCACCGCGGGCACCAACAGCTCATCAACGCTGCTGTTGAAAAGGCCAAAGAACTGGACATCCCGAGCGTGATGTTTACCTTCGATCCTCATCCCACAGTGATTTTTCGTCCCGATCGAGTGCCCGCACTACTAGGTACTGTGGAAGATCGCGCACGGCTGGCTCTGGGGTTGGGAATAGACCACGTCGTCGTGGTGGGTTTTACTTCCGAGATTGCCCGCTGGAGTCCCGAGGAATATGTGGACAATGTGTTGGTAGATCTGCTGGGAGCACGGGCCGTGATCGTGGGCGAGAATTTTACATTTGGGCACCAGGCTAGTGGTAAACCTGACACCCTTCGCCAGCTCGGGCGTGAGCGTGACATGGAGGTCACCGTGATACCACTTCTCAACGATGATGGGCACACTATTAGCTCCACCTATATTCGTGAGCGCTTGGAGGGCGGAGACGTAGCAGCGGCTCGTGAGGCGCTCGGCAGGCCGTTTTCTGTCCGGGGAGAGGTTACTCACGGGGCAGGACGTGGGGGGCGCGCACTGGGGTTCCCCACAGCGAACCTGTATTTTCAGGACAAATTCGCGCTTCCGTCTGATGGCGTGTACGCCGGTTACTTAACGGTGGACTCAGAGTCACAGGGGAATCCGACACTCGATGGTGCGCAGACGGTGGGCACCATGCCCGTCGGTTGCGCACTGCCGGCTGCTATCTCTGTCGGGACAAACCCGACGTTTGGTCATGAGCCGCGCAGCGTGGAGAGTTTTGTTCTCGATCACGACGCAGATCTGTATGGCTTGAACGTCACTGTGCAGTTTCTGCACCGTCTCCGAGGGATGGAAACGTATACCTCATTGGAAGAACTCATTGATGCGATAAACGAGGATGTGGCTCGCACTCGGCAGATGTTAGAAAAGCCCTAATTCTCAAGGGTTCTGAAGGTGAGCCAGCTTGATTAGGCTTGGCAAGAGGTGCTAGTCTCGACCAGTCTGTGACTGTGGTCCGCGGTAGTCACATGTACGTTTTCGCGCGGACTGAAAAAACGACCTACAAGGAGATAATCCATGGCATTGTCCAAGGAGCAGAAGGCAGAGACTCTCAAGGAGTTCGGTCTGCACGAGACCGATACCGGATCCCCAGAGGCTCAGGTAGCATTGCTGACGGTTCGTATTCGCCAGCTGACCGAGCACCTCAAGTACCACAAGCACGATCACCACTCCCGTCGTGGTCTGTTGTTGCTGGTTGGTCGTCGTAAGGGTCTGCTGAAGTACCTAGCTGACAACAACGTTGACCGTTACCGTTCCCTGATTGAGCGTCTGGGTCTGCGTCGATAGCTTTTGTCGCTAGTAACTGCTCCCGGTAACTGTTGCCATAAGCCTTGGCGATAGTGCCGGGTTTTCGTATTTCTTTGGTAGTGTCGTTGCCGGACAAGTATCGAAGACTTGCTAGAACCATCAGATTTTTCCTGTGTAGGCTATCGGCACCGATGACCAGATACGCTTGCAGGAAGGCAACACGTCAAGAAAGGCGATTGCACTACACGCTATGAGCGCACAAAAAATTCAAGCCGAATTGATTGATCCTGACGCAGGTGTTTGGGAAACCGTCGCAACCATAGACAATGGGGATTTCGGCACCCGCACTGTTCGCTTTGAGACCGGTCTGTTGGCGCGTCAGGCCGATGGAGCTGTTACCGCGTATCTGGACGAGGACACCATGCTCCTCTCCACCACCACGGCATCTCGTAATCCTCGAGAGGGAATTGATTTCTTTCCACTCACCGTGGATGTTGAGGAGCGAATGTATGCTGCCGGCCGTATCCCCGGAAGTTTTTTCCGCCGTGAGGGGCGCCCCGGAACTGAAGCGATCTTGGCCGCCCGTCAAATCGATCGTCCGTTGCGTCCAACGTTTGCAAAAGGCTTGAGGAACGAAGTTCAGGTCATTGTGACTGTCATGTCCTTGGATCCGAAGGATTCTTATGACGTAGTGGCCATCAACGCTGCATCCGCTTCGACTCAACTTTCCGGTCTGCCGGTGTCTGGTGCCGTCGGCGGCGTTCGGATGGCACTTGTGGTTGATAAGAAGCATCCAAAGGGACAGTGGGTCGCTTTCCCAACCCATGAGCAGCAGGAACAGTCTGTTTTCGAATTGGTTGTTGCGGGACGAGTTACCGAGAACAAGCCTGCCAAAGCAGGGCGAGGCCGCCGCAGCAAGAATTCTCGGACACCGAATGTTGCTGTCATGATGGTGGAAGCTGGTGCTACCCACAACGTCGTCGAGCGCATCGCCGAAGGTGCGCCAGCGCCGACGGAAGCTGTGGTGGCAGAAGGCATCGAGGCCGCCAAGCCATTCATCGCAACTTTGTGTGAGGCACAGAATGTGTTGGCCCAGGCCGTCAATGCTGAAACCCGTGAGTTCGAGCTGTTCCCACCATTCGGTGAGGACGTGCGCACCTCTGTGGAAACCGAGTCCCTCAGTGACTTGGAAAGCATCATGAAAATCGCAGACAAACAGGAACGCGATGAGGCTCTTGCAGAAAACATGCAAGACGTGGTGGATGCGCTGCTGGAAAGCTACCCGGACCGGGAATCCGAGATTCGTGCGGCTCATAACGACGTCACTAAGCAGCTAGTACGTCGTCGCATCCTCGAGGACGGCTTCCGCATTGATGGTCGTGACCACACCACTATCCGAGATTTAGGCATTGTGGTTCAGCTCGTGCCACGAGCTCACGGATCCGCTCTGTTTGAGCGCGGGGAGACCCAAATTTTGGGTGTCACTACGCTGGATATGCTGAAGATGGAACAGCAGATTGATTCCTTGGGACCGGTCGAGCACAAGCGCTACATCCATCACTACAACTTCCCTCCGTACTCCACGGGCGAGACCGGTCGGGTCGGTTCTCCAAAACGCCGTGAGATTGGGCATGGAGCTTTGGCAGAGCGTGCTTTGGCGCCGGTGATCCCTTCGCGCGAGGAATTCCCTTACACCATTCGTCAGGTATCCGAGGCTCTGGGTTCTAATGGTTCTACCTCGATGGGATCCGTTTGCGCCTCGACGTTGTCCCTTTACAACGCCGGTGTGCCGTTGAAGGCACCGGTGGCTGGCATCGCAATGGGCTTGGTCAGCGGAAAAGTGGGAAACAAGGACAAGTACGTCACCTTGACTGACATCCTCGGTGCGGAGGATGCGTTCGGCGATATGGACTTTAAGGTTGCAGGAACCGAAGATTTTGTCACCGCGTTGCAATTGGACACTAAGTTGGACGGTATTCCTTCCGATGTTCTCGCTGACGCGTTGAGCCAAGCCCGTACCGCCCGTCTGGAAATCTTAAGCTTAATGGCCGACGCCATTGATTCCCCTGATGACATGAGTGAGTTCGCACCACGCATTACATCGATTTCCATCCCTGTCAGCAAGATTGGCGAGGTGATCGGTCCGAAGGGCAAGAACATCAACACCATCACCGAAGAAACCGGTGCAAACATTACGATCGAAGAAGACGGAACTGTATTCGTCTCTGCTGTGGGCGGTAAGGCCGCGGAAGCTGCCATCGAGCGCATCAATGCGATTGCCAATCCACAGCTACCAAAGGTTGGCGATCGGTTCCTCGGTACGGTCGTCAAAACGACCGCTTTCGGTGCCTTCGTTTCCTTGCTTCCAGATCGCGACGGGTTGCTCCACATTTCAAACCTGGGCGGCGACCGACGCGTGGAAAAGGTAGAAGACGAGGTCAATGTTGGTGACAAGATCGAGGTAGAGATCGCTGATATCGATAACCGCGGCAAGATTTCTTTGGTTCTCGTCGAGGACTAGACTCTGATCCTTGTTGAGGACTAGTTGAGGACTAGAGTCGCATAGCCTGGCTGTGCGCCGCGTGTCGCTCATCAACCAGTACGTGCCCCGTCGTCCACGCAATGGAGGGCGGGGCATTGCTCTGTGTGCTGTGAGGAGCGCGTGTGCCTGTCTATGAGTTTTCCTTATCGAAGCTGCCTGTCGCTTCGCGATGGGTTTCACCTTGAGGCCTAGACTGAAGGGCTGAACCTACAGCTTGATCAATAGGAGCGTTTCATGACAAAGGTCGGAGTATTGGGCGCACAAGGCCGCGTGGGAACAGCAATCGTTGCCGCTGTCGAGGACGATGAGAACCTCACTCTTGCCGCAGCGCTAGACAGTGGCGATGATCTGCAAACTTTGGTGGACAATGGAGTAGAGGTCGTCGTCGACTTCACTGTTCCCGATGCGGTGATGGGCAACGTTGAGTTTTGCGTGAATAACGGTATTCACTGTGTAGTTGGAACGACCGGCTGGACTGAGCAAAAGTACGAGCAAGTGCGTGAGTGGCTGAAAGCCTCTCCCCAAACCGGTGTGCTTGTCGCTCCTAATTTCGCAATTTCCGCGGTTCTCACAATGAAGTTTGCGGAAATGGCTGCACCTTTTTTCGAGTCTGCTGAAGTCATTGAGCTGCATCATCCGAACAAAAAGGATGCTCCGTCCGGTACCGCTGTTCATACAGCAGAAGGGATTGCTCGCAGCCGCCGAAACGCTGGTCTAGGAACCCAGCCCGACGCAACTGAGCAAAGTCTGGAAGGAGCTCGTGGTGCCAACGTGGATGGTATTCCAGTACATGCAGTACGTATGACCGGAATGGTTGCGCATGAACAGGTTATTTTCGGCACCCGCGGCCAGTCCCTCACTATCAAACAAGACTCTTATGACCGTGACTCCTTCGTCCCGGGGGTTTTGATTGGTGTAGAGAAGATCACTGCACATCCTGGACTGACTATTGGTTTGGAGAGTTTCCTCGGCTTGTAGGGATGTTCCTGGCGCCTTTCTCGCTCTATCTCTCTAGTTCTCCAGCGCGCACGTGTCGGGGAAGGTGCGCGATTCCCCGTGCGCTGGGGGTATGGGGACACTGCTCTAGTGTCGTCGGGAGGAAGAAGCAATCTCCCTGGTTTGGCGATGCAGGCGATTCCCGTCAGTACAGCACCCCAGCGGTATAAGCACATCTAATAACACCGAGTACACCGGAAGAATATATAGCCATGGCAACGATTGCGGAACTTGATATTCAGCTGATAGGTTCGACTTCTTTTACGAAGCCCGAGGGCGTGCAGTGGGATACTGAAGCCTCCGATAGTTCCGCCATGGTCGAGTTTGCTGGGCGCGCGTGCTACGAAACATGGGACAAACCGAATCCGCACACCGCCGCTAATGATGCCTACGTTCGGCATATTTTGGATGTGGGGCATTTGACGGTTTTGGAACATTCGAGTGCGACGATGTATCTCCGAGGGGTGTCGCGTTCCTGTAGCCATGAGATAATGCGGCATCGACATTTTTCCTTTAGCCAGTTATCGCAGCGCTACGTCCCGGCTGAGGAAGCGAGAGTTGTGGTTCCCGAGGCGGTCTTAAAGGATGAGCGTCTCACACAGTTATTCCTGCAGACAGCGGATGTGGCTTATGAGGCCTATGGTGAACTGCTCGACGGGATAAGCGAGAGCTTCGCCCACGAACCAAATGCTGTACTGCGGATGAAGCAGGCGCGGCAAGCAGCACGTGCCGTATTGCCCAATTGTGCGGAGACACGTTTCGTGATGAGCGGCAGTCTGCGTAGTTGGCGACACTTCATTGGCATGCGCGCCGCGGAACACGCCGACCCGGAAATTCGACGCATCGCTGTTCAGTGTTTGGGGTTGCTTCGATCTGAAGCACCAGAGGTTTTCGGTGACTTTTCGATCACTGCTCTTCGCGATGGAGCGGAAATGGCGACGAGCCCATATGTGAGCGACATCTAGGCTCTGAATGCCTACAATTAATCTGCCTCATATTTCTTGTGAAGATTCTGGTGAAGACCCGTGGCTACGGTGGTCAGCGACTGGCTATTGTCACCCTAATGCGCCCAAAAGTCGGGCAGGAAGGTAATCTGGTGATCCATGAGCACAGGTAATGCAGCGATTCGAGGAGCCGAGCATTTCGGCACGATCTCGGTGGCGATGGTCACGCCCTTTACGAAGGACGGAGCTATCGACCTTGACGCAGGCGTGGCGCTTGCAGGCCACCTTGTAGACAAGGGCTGTGATTCTCTGGTTCTCGCCGGAACCACCGGTGAGTCACCAACAGTGACGTTGGAAGAGAAATTGGACCTGCTCAGAGCTGTACGTGCCGAGCTGGGTGATCGCGCAAAACTGATCGCTGGTGGCGGAACGTACAATACGGCCGAGTCCATCGAGATCTGCCGCGCCTCCCAGCAGGCAGGTGCAGACTCTCTATTGGTAGTGACTCCGTACTACTCTCGACCAAGTCAGGAAGGCCTGGTTCAGCATTTCACAGCAGTTGCGGATGCTGTTGACATCCCAGTGTGCTTGTATGACATTCCGTCTCGCTCGGTGACTCCTATCGCACCGGATACCGTGCGTCGACTGGCTTCCCACCCCAACATTCGTGCGGTGAAGGATGCCAAGGGAGATCTCGCCGCGGCTATGGAATTGATCGAAACCACGGACCTCGCCTGGTATTCCGGTGACGATCCGCTGAATGTGGCTTGGTTGGCTTCTGGTGCAACCGGATTCATCTCTGTGATTGGACACATGGCGGCAGATCGCTTGAAAGCTCTTCGCGACGCATACGACAAAGGCGATGTGGCCGAGGCGCGCAGAATCGCCGTCAGCATGGTTCCATTACAGCGTGCGCAGGCACGTCTCGGAGGAGTCACCTTCTCCAAGGCCGCTTTGAAGCTTCGTGGCATCGACGTGGGAGCACCACGTTTGCCGATTATCGAACCAACCCAAGCTGAACTAGATCAGCTGGAACAAGACCTGCAGGATGCAGGAGTATAAGGAAAATATGACTGAACAGCGTTCCCGGGGCCGTAAGGTCACCCGGAAGGCAGCTCCGCCGAGTGCAGAGACCGCTGCCGCATCTGAAGCTGGAAACGTGAATGCTGAGGCACAAAGCATTAACGTTTCCAACGAGGCCGTTGCGACCACCTTTAATGATGGCGGTGCGGCGAACTCCAACAACAACACCGCTAACAAGAGTGAGAGCAACGGCGGCGGCAACCGCAACCGTAGCCGTCGATCCCGTGGCCGCGGCGGAAACAACAACCGCGGCGGAAATAACAACCGGGGTGGCAACAACCGCGGCGGGAACAACAATCGACGTGGTGGTGGAAACAATAACGATCGCCGTAAGGGTGCTCTGAAAGCGATGCAGGGTGTGGACTTGACCCAGCGCTTACCCAAGCCACCTAAGGCACCAAAGAACGGTTTGCGCATTGTCGCTCTCGGCGGTATTTCCGAAATCGGTCGCAATATGACCGTGTTTGAGTACAACAACCGCTTGCTCATTATCGACTGTGGTGTACTTTTCCCAAGTTCCGGTGAACCGGGCGTGGATTTGATTTTGCCGGATTTCTCCTACTTAGAGGACAAGTGGGATCGGGTAGAAGCGCTCGTCGTTACCCACGGTCATGAAGATCACATCGGCGCTATTCCGTGGCTGTTGAAGCAACGGGCGGATATTCCGATTATTGCTTCGAAATTCACCTGTGCTCTGATTGCTGCAAAGACACAAGAGCACCGCCAGCGTCCAAAGTTGATTGAAGTTGATGAGAACTCGCATGAGTCTCGTGGACCGTTTGATATTCGGTTCTTTGCTGTGAACCACTCCATCCCAGAATGCTTGGGTATTGCTCTGAAGACGGGTGCTGGTTTGGTCGTACACACCGGTGATATCAAGCTGGATCAGACCCCGCTGGATGGTCGTCCGACAGATTTGCCTGCACTTTCCCGCTTCGGCGACGAGGGAATTGATCTCTTCCTTTGCGATTCCACTAATGCCACCACTCCGGGGGTATCGGGATCTGAAGCTGAGATCGCTCCCACTTTGAAGCGTCTCGTGTCCGAGGCGAAGCAGCGTGTGATCATTGCTTCCTTCGCGTCGAACGTCTCTCGTGTGCAGTCGGCAGTGGATGCAGCCGTGGCTGCTGGGCGCAAGGTGGCTTTCAATGGGCGTTCCATGATCCGGAACATGGAGATTGCTGAACGCATGGGCTACCTGAATGCTCCGCGTGGAACGATCGTATCCATGGATGAAGCCTCGAAGATGGCGCCTCACAAAGTCGTGCTGGTGACTACCGGTACCCAGGGCGAACCAATGGCAGCGCTGTCACGTATGGCTCGCCGTGAACATCGCCAGATCACCGTACGCAGTGGGGATTTGATCATCTTGTCTTCCTCGCTGGTTCCTGGCAATGAAGAGGCCGTATTTGGCGTGATCAATATGCTGTCTCAGATTGGTGCCACTGTGATTACTGGTCGAGACGCGAAGGTTCACACTTCCGGTCACGGTTATTCTGGCGAATTGCTGTTCTTGTACAACGCGGCGCGTCCGCGCAATGCCATGCCCGTACACGGCGAGTGGCGTCACCTGCGAGCTAATAAGGAGCTTGCGATCAGTACGGGTGTCAATCCAGACAACATCCCTCTCGCCCAAAATGGTGTGTTTGTGGATCTGGTTAACGGCCACGCGAAGGCCGTTGGTCAGATGACAGTGGGTAACCTCTATGTCGATGGCACCCGCATGGGTGACATTGACTCCGAGGTTCTCGAGGATCGTACCGCAATGGCTGAGGGTGGCATGGTGTCTATTACTGTCGTAATTGATAACCGCACTGGTCGTCCTTTGGAGGCACCGTCAGTTCAAGCTAAGGGCTTCTCAGATGATGCTCGGGACATGCTGAAGGAAATCACTGAGCGGGTGGACAACATCATGATGGATCTCGCCGGTGAGGGCGAAAATGATCCTTATCGCATGGCTCAGGCCATCCGTCGCCGCGTCGGTAAACTGATCTCCGATAAGTGGAAGCGCAAGCCATTTATCGTTCCTACGGTGGTTCCTATGTCTTCGGAGATTGTGGAGGAACTGGAGGAGGATGTTTCCCGTCCGTCTCAGTAGGCGGTTCCTGCGCTAGTGTAGAGGAGTATGACCTCCGAGCAGAATTCCCATTGGCAACAGCCGGCTCGCAAGCAGCTGACGAGCGCTCAGGCAGAGCGCGCAGCTCTTGCGAGCCTTTTGCTATCCGTTGGTCCCGATGCACCAACCTTGTGTGAGGGATGGACCACTCGTGATCTCGCTGTGCATCTCGTCGTCCGTGAATACCGGCCGGATGCGGCAGCAGGCATGTTCATCAAAGGACTGCGTAAACACCTGGGCGATGTATCTCGCGATATTGAGTCCAGTGATTACGCTTCTATCGTGGAGGATTATCGCCAGGGGCCGCCGAAGTGGAATCCGATGCGTTATATGGATTCTTTTGTGAACCTTGCCGAGAATTTCATTCACCATGAGGATGTGCGGCGCGGGGGAGGCCAGGGTGTTCCTCGTGATCTAAACCGCACGCTTCGGGACGATTTGTGGCGGGTTGTTTCCCAGATTGCACGCGTGTTCTTACGCAATGCGAAGGTGCATGTGGTGTTAGAAAGAACCGACGCCGCAAGTTCCGAGCCGGACATTCAGCATGCTGGAGCTCATACCGCTGAAGAAGTACGTGTCCGAGGTGACGCCGGGGAATTGCTGCTGTGGCTTTACGGCCGGGACTCTGCGGCTCACGTCGAGATCACCGAATCGCAACCGGGGGCGAGAGAAAAAATTCACCGCCGTATTCTCTAAAATTATTCCTGAGGCGCGTGTTTTAAATGTGACTGGTGTTATTTGAGCGACTAGAGTGGGCGCTATGTCTGTCTCGAGTCGCTCGCGTAATCGCACGTCCAGCCGATCAGGTAGTTCTCCGCGTTCTACCGCGCGGCGAACTGCCCACGGTGTTGGACCACGGTCGACGCGTCCACAGGCTCGCCGTAGCACCTCGCGCCATGACCCTGAATTTGAGCGTACGGGTAGCGCATTTGGTGCTGTCGGTAGTTCTTTGGGATCCATTTTCTCTGGTGCTGCCCGGGGAATCGGAGGGCTCACTCGGCGTTTTGCATCAAGCGATCACGGTTCTGATAACTACTACGAGGAGGATATGGATACTCCGACGGAAGTTATGGAATCTCCAGACTCCCAGGAAGACGGTACCGACTTCATAGAGCGGGTGCGTATTGGAGGCGGAGCTGACGGCTCGGCGATCGCTCTCTTTGCTTTCGCCATTATTTTGGCTGGAACTCTGTGGTTCAAAGTCGGCGGCGCAGTGGGTAACGGCATAGCCAACCTGCTCCAGTGGTTCGTCGGTGCAGGCGCAATGGTAGTTCCTGTCATTCTCGTATTCGGCGCATGGGTATTGATGGTGGGCGTAAGCACCACGCAGCACTCCACTCGCAGATTATGGTTGGGTTCAGTGTTGATCATCGCCGCGACGTTGGGAATGATTCACATTTTTGCTGGTTTACCGACGGACACCGTTGGTCGAGCCGCGGCAGGCGGAGTAATTGGACAGATTGTTGGCACGCCGATGGTGGTGGGATTCTCCCAATACCTCGCTATCCCATTACTCATCCTCCTCGTGTTCTATGGAGCGCTCCAGCTTACGGGCTTAACTATCGCTCAGGTGTATGGTGCAGTCCGTGATTGGTTGGGGGTAGGACTCTATGCGGATTCCACTGCGCGGCGTGAAAACCAGGATCAGGACGACGCTTATGGAGATGTCGATGAAGAAATCGAGCGCGCGATAGAAGAAGATCGTCCTGCGAGTGGTGGTCGAGCCTCACGTCCTCGACGCACCCTGTCCTCGAGCCCTATGGACAACTATCCCATCGATCCGCAGCAACAGACCAAGGTGCTGCCTACCGGCAGGGCGGCGTCGAACTATGAATCGGAACCAGAGCTGCGGACCGAATCCGGGGAATCACAAAAACCGCGGCGGCGTAACACCCGCAGAAAAGTAGGGAGCGCACAAGCCTCCGCTGCACCGCTGGATGACGTGGCTGAGCTGCTGGATGATGATGTCTGTCACGCTTCATCCGCGCAGGGTAATCAACCACTGACCCGCAACGCTTCGATGGCAGCCATGAAGACAGCGAAAGACACTGCGGCGGCGGGCAAGAAGGCAGGCAGGAATGACGCTCCCAGAGCTAAGAATGATCCAGTGGAGGGATCGCGGGAGGCTGTTCGCCAAGCGATTATCGCCCGATCCGGAATAGACGCCTCTGCTGTACCTGCATCCACCCCGAAATCAGAGACCGAACCAAAGGACAGTGGGGTCATCGCTCGGAAACCTGAGGGCGAATACGCGTTACCTTCAACCGATTTGTTGGTCCCTGGTGAGGCTCCTAAGACACGCTCCAAGGCGAATGATCGAATGATCGAAGCGATTACAGACGTGTTTGAGGAATTTAAAGTCGATGCCACGGTGACTGGTTTTTCTCGAGGACCAACTGTCACTCGATATGAAATCGAGCTGGGTCCGGGAGTGAAGGTCTCCAAGATCACTAACTTGCAGTCGAACATCGCCTATGCCGTGGCGAACGATAACGTACGCTTATTGACGCCTATTCCGGGAAAGTCTGCGGTCGGTATCGAGGTGCCAAACACTGACCGTGAATTAGTGCGTTTGGGAGATGTCCTTCATGCCCCAAAGGTTGTCGCCGACCATGATCCAATGCTCATCGGCCTAGGAAAAGACATTGAGGGTGACTTTGTGGCTCACTCGATCCAAAAGATGCCCCATCTTTTGGTTGCGGGTTCTACCGGGTCCGGTAAGTCGGCTTTCGTTAACTCCATGCTCGTTAGCTTGCTTACTCGCGCCACCCCTGATGAAGTGCGGCTCATTTTGGTGGATCCAAAAATGGTTGAGCTCACACCTTATGAGGGCATTGCCCACCTGATTACGCCGATCATTACGCAGCCTAAGAAGGCAGCCGCCGCTCTGACCTGGTTGGTCGAAGAGATGGAACAGCGGTACATGGACATGAAGTCTTGCCGCGTGCGCCACATCAAAGATTTCAACCGGAAAGTTAAATCTGGCGAGATCACTACGCCGTTGGGCAGTGAACGCGAATACCGCCCGTATCCGTACATTGTCTGCGTCGTCGATGAGTTGGCCGATCTAATGATGACCGCTCCGAAAGAGATTGAAGATGCGATTGTGCGCATCACCCAAAAGGCGCGGGCAGCGGGTATTCACCTTGTACTAGCTACCCAGCGCCCTTCTGTGGACGTAGTGACTGGGTTGATCAAGACGAATGTGCCATCCCGTTTGGCATTTGCCACCAGTTCTTTGACTGATTCCCGCGTGATTTTGGATCAAGCAGGCGCTGAAAAGCTCATTGGCATGGGCGATGGACTATTCATCCCTCAGGGAGCTGGAAAACCTCAGCGTCTGCAGGGGGCGTTTGTGACGGACGACGAGGTACAAGCAGTTGTCGATGCGGTGAAGGAACAAGCCCAGCCGAACTATACAGAGGGTGTGACCGATGACAAGACGGCTGAGGCGAAAAAGGACATTGACTCTGATATTGGCAATGATATGGAGGATCTGCTCCAGGCCGTAGAGCTCGTCGTAACCAGCCAGTTTGGCTCCACGTCTATGTTGCAGCGCAAACTACGCATCGGATTTGCCAAGGCAGGTCGTCTCATGGACCTGATGGAAACCCGAGGGGTAGTAGGCCCATCGGAGGGCTCTAAGGCGCGCGAAGTGTTGGTGAAGCCGGAAGAACTTGAAACAATTATCTGGATGATTAAGGGAGCTAAGCCGGAGGACGCGCCGAAGGATGTGGCGGTGGAGGAGTCTGCCACTGACGCTCCGATTGACGAAGGTAGTGGTACTGATTCCAATGGAACCGCAGGCCGCACGGGAGAATCGGGCCGTGACGGGACTCGCATCGTTCAGGCACATCCACCAGCCGGCGCGTTCTAAACGCTCGCGCTCAATCCCATGTACAGTGGGACTGGTGGAGGGGAGTACCCCACCCTTACGGCAAGAATCGTCAACACGGTTGCGCACATTGTGCAGACACATTGTGGCCCCGGTTCTGCCGGCTAGCTTTTTAGCTAGTGGGGGAGACCTCCGGTTTTTTGTCGTCGTCAAAGACCGGAGGTCTTTATCATGGAAGTTAATGGTTTTGTCTGGGCTCTCACCATCGTGGTGATCGCCGGTTTCTTCATCTTCGATTTCTTTTCACATGTGCGTACGCCGCACGAGCCATCTATTAAGGAATCCGCCGGGTGGTCGCTGTTCTATATTGGCCTCGCCTGTCTGTTCGGGCTATTCCTCTGGGCTACTTGGGGCGAGCCGGGCAATCCTCACCAGCACGGCATAGAGTTCTTCACTGGGTACGTGACCGAAAAAGCTCTGAGTATAGATAACCTTTTCGTCTTCGCGCTTATCATGACGAGCTTTAAGGTACCTCGTAAGTACCAGCAAAAAGTGTTGCTCATTGGCATTGCCATCGCTTTGTTATTGCGTTTAATTTTCATTATAGCCGGTGCTGCAGTTATCGAATTGTGGTCCGACGTCTTCTACATTTTCGGTATCTTTCTTCTGTGGACCGCTGGAAAACTTCTCTGGGATGAGATTTCCGATAAGGAAGAAACTGATCCGAACGACATGTTTGTGGTGAAGATGATCCGCAAAGTTGTCCCGGTTCACGATGACTACCACGGAGACAAGCTTTCCTTTAAGAAAGACGGCAAACGTGTATTGACGCCACTATTTGTTGCCTTGCTAGCTATTGGATTTGTGGATGTCCTCTTTGCACTCGATTCCATCCCTGCTATCTACGGCATTACTCAAGAACCTTACGTGGTCTTCACAACGAATGCCTTTGCCTTGCTGGGACTACGTCAGCTCTACTTCCTGCTGGATGGACTCCTCGATAAGCTCGTGTACCTGTCCTATGGACTTTCGTTAATTTTGGCGTTCATCGGTGTGAAATTGTTGCTTCATGCTTTGCATGAGAACAAACTTCCGTTCATCAATGGTGGAGAAAACGTCACGGTTTTCGAGGTTCCGGTGGAGCTGTCCCTGGTTGTGATCCTCGGGATTTTGCTACTCACTACCTTCCTATCTCTGACGGTAGGTAACCGCCTGGAAGCGGAAAAGAACGCTCAGGAACCGACTGCAGGTTTGGATAAAGAGATGAAAGGAAACACTGAGCAGAGCAATGCTCAAAGCACGACCGTCAACGGTGCCCGAGCCGATGCTTCGGTAGAGTAGTCACCGTGAGTAAGACTGAGGGTTCGGCAGGGACGCACGGTGAGGCGTCCACGTTTGGAACATTGGTTCGCAAGACCAGCATGCCTAATGTGTTGACCACGATACGCATTGTGTTCATCCCTGTTTTCCTCTGGCTGATCCTCACCACAGAGGGGTGGCGTGACGGCTTCGGCGCCTCCTATACCCACCGTTGGTGGGCTCTTGTGGCTTTTTGCTTGCTGATGTTGACCGATCAGCTTGACGGTTTTTTGGCGCGCAAGTACTCAGTTATCACCGATTTCGGCAAACTAGCTGATCCCATCGCGGACAAGGCACTGATGATTGCCGCCCTGCTCAGCCTGAACCTCTTGGGGGAGTTGTGGTGGTGGGTCACCGCAATCATCGTGATACGTGAGCTAGGAATCACGTTGTGGCGAATGGTCTTGGCTCGGCGAGGATTAGTGGTGCCAGCGTCTAAGGGCGGCAAGCTAAAAACTGTTTTGCAGACTGCAGCTGTGGCTTGGTACATCCTGCCTATTGCGGGGGTAGTTACGTGGATTGCGCATCTCTTTATGGCCGCCGCGCTATTGGTCACCGTCGTCACTGGTGTTCAATACATCGTAGACAGCAAGAAACAGTAGCCCGTGCTCACCGGTGATTATTGCAGATGAATTTGAGTGAACAACTCCGCAACCAGGGGCGATCCCTGAGCCGAGAATTGGTACAACTCTGCCGCGCTAAAGGTCTTACTGTGGCCACGGCTGAATCGTTGACTGCCGGTTTGTGTGCCGCAACCATTGCTGATATTCCTGGGGCCAGCTCGGTATTGCGGGGTGGCCTTGTAGTGTATGCCACGGAGCTGAAACACGACTTAGCTGGTGTGTCGGCTTCTCTTCTCAAACAGGTTGGGGCGGTGGATCCTGGCGTTGCGATCGAACTGGCCGCGGGAGCCGCGCGTCGTTGCGGAGCGGATCTAGGTCTTGGTCTGACAGGGGTGGCTGGGCCGGATCCTCAGGATGGGCATCCCGTCGGTGATGTCTTTATCGGGGTGAGTTACAGGGGAGAAGGCGGTGTTTACACGATGTGTGCCTCACAACGTGCGGATTCTATGGATTCTGAGAGTGCACGGCAAGTTATCCGTTTACAAGCTGTGAATGAGGCGCTGGTTGCAGCGTTGCGTACGATAAAAAGTTAGGATAGCGGGGAACAAATCAGTGGGTTAATCCGTTGGGATGAGTGATGACACAACAAACAATTGTGAGAGATGCCGCTCAAAGCGATGTCTCCGATTCCCAGGTGCGTGCTGCTTCGTTCAATCTGTCTGGCAAAGAGCCGCTGTTGCGCGAGGCGCTCGGTGCAACCCTTAAAGAGTTTCGTTCCCAGAGTGGATTCACGCTGCGCGAACTCGCACAAGTAGCCAGCGTAAGCCCTGGCTACTTGTCCGAGTTGGAGCGTGGGCGAAAGGAAGTTTCCTCCGAACTTCTGGCGAGTGTTTGCCACGCTATGGGAGTTTCGGTTGCTTCTGTCATTTTAGAGGCAGCATCCATGATGGCTTTGGACGCAGCGGCCGCGGAACTAGCTGCGTCGATGGTGCCGGTGAACACGTCACGGTAGACCTGCGTGAGGCCGGATGTTTAAGAATTAACCGTATGACGATCGAGCGTGCGCCAACTCACCGTGCACGTTTTCTACAAGGAGTATTCAATGGCGAACCCTTTATCCAAGGGCTGGAAGTACCTCATGGCCATGTTCGACAGCAAGATTGAGGAAAACGCAGATCCAAAGATTCAAATTGAGCAGGCCATCCAGGAAGCTCAGCGTCAGCATAAGGCGTTGTCCCAGCAGGCTGCCGCGGTAATTGGCAATCAGCGTCAGTTGGAGATGAAGCTTAACCGTGGTCTAGAGGATATTGAGAACCTCCAAGCCCGTACTAAGAACGCGTTGCAACTGGCGGATAAGGCACGCACTGAGGGCGATACACAAAAAGCCACTGAGTACGAGAACGCCGCGGAGGCTTTCGCTGCGCAATTGGTCACCGCGGAGCAAAATGTCGAAGATCTGAAGGTCATGCACGATCAGTCGTTGCACAGCGCAGAGCAAGCGCGTCAGGCTGTGGAGCGTAACGCCATGCAACTTCAGCAGAAAACTGCTGAGCGCACCAAGCTGCTGAGCCAACTGGAGCAGGCGAAGATGCAAGAGCAGGTGGCTGAGACACTCACTTCGATGGATTCGCTCACGACCGCCTCCGGTCCAAATCTGGATCAGATTCGGGAGAAGATTGAGTCTCGCTACGCGAACGCCCTGGGTCAGGCTGAGCTGGCTCAGAGTTCTGTACAAAATCGCATGATGGAAGTGGAGCAAGCTAGTGTCCAACTGGCTGGTCATTCTCGCCTGGAACAGCTCCGTTCGGAAATGAATGCCACACAGCATCAAATTTCGGCGTCTCCGGATTCTCAATCGAAGAAGGATGAAGTTGCGGATGACCCTGTTGCACAGCGTATGCGGGAGTTGCGTGAAGAGTCTTAGTCTCCGACGCCGCGGCTCATGAGAGCCTCACCAATTGCTTTAGCCCGCAGGAGGGAACGCACAATCACCGGTACGCCAAAAGCCACGATTGACGCGCCTCCGCCGCGGGCTTTTCGTGCATCGAGAACCTCGTTGACCGTCTGCATCTGTAGGGGGATGAGCCGCATCGTCAGCGACATCGCTAAGGAGATGGATTCAACGGGTACGCCCCACCTTTTTAAGGGATGAAGCGCATGTTCCAAGGTGTCCATCATGTCGCTGACCTTGGTAGTCATTGTCAGTAGGATGGCGAATGCCACTGCGGAGAATATCACCATGGAGTGCACTGCAGCGTGAATAAATGAGGTGCGCCACCAGAGTAGAGCCGCCAACAGTAATAAGACCGGCAGTGGAACAATAAGTTGAGACATTGCTTGACGGGGAGTGATCCGAGCAAGAACGTAGCTACCTAGAGTGACTCCGAGAGTTACTACAGCCCACGGGACTGTGTGTACGAAAAGCGCGGTGACGAGCAAAAAGAGAACGAGCCCTAAAGTTTTTGTCCCCGCCGACATTCGGTGAAGGGGAGATCGGCCTGGAATATAGGCTGAATCTGGGACGCGGAGATGGAGAGAAGGTCTCATGTTTTACATACGCTCCACATAGGCATCTATGACCGCGCGGGGGCTGGGCGAGGGCAAACGTGGATCTGCTGAATCATCGACTATGCGTCCTTCATCAAGACAAATTACGCGGTCGACATCGGTGAGCAGATTGAGATCGTGAGTGACGATGATCATCTGCTGGGGAAGTGAGTGCAGCATGCGCGCGACTTTCTTGCGGTTGCGCAGATCAAGTAGCGTCGTTGGTTCGTCAGCAATGATGAGTTCTGGCTCCAGCACAGTAATTGAGGCGAGGGCCAGCAATTGTTTTTCGCCCCCGGAAAGTTGATGGGGTGATTGTTCTTTGCGGTCTGCTAGACCCATAGTGTTGAGAGCGTGGTGAACTTTCTCATTACGCTGTGCCCGGGAGAGCTTGCGGCGGCGTAGAGAAAAAGCGACATCCTCTTCTACGGTGGGCATGATGATTTGGTTGTCTGCGTCGGAAAAAATAAACCCGACTCTGTTGCGTACCTCTTTTCCTTGTGTCTCGACGTTGAGGTTATCGACGCAGACGGTTCCGGAAGACGGAGAGATGAGTCCATTAATCATGTGTGCCATGGTCGATTTTCCTGACCCGTTAGCGCCGATGATTCCTATTCGGTGTTCGCTAAGGGACAGCGAGAATTGCTCGAGGATCGTTCTTTGGCCGATGCGGAGTGAGGCGTCAGAGAAAGTGATGGTAGGCACGGTATCTGTTGGTGGGGCTCTGGTTGGAGTGTCAGTGATGGCACATGGGTGAAGTGGCGTGTGGCGGGGATAAATTAGCGCCGGAGCAGGTCGGGCACTGCCTTAGTGACGGCAACTGCGATGCTCGCGGCTAGGACTACTTTGAGCAGATCCCCAGGTATGAACGGTAGGTTCGTGCCCGCAGCGGCAGGAAAATCAAGTCCGAGGCGAGCCATGAGCCCGATGGTTCCACATGCATACTGGATGATTACGCCAATAATGCCGGCAATGACGAAGGTGGCCAAGCGATAACCCGTTTTCGTTGCATCCCGTGGTGCGCGTTCGGCTATAGCCCCAACAACGAAGGCAGAGATGAGGTAGCCGGCGAGATAGCCAACCGTCGGGCCGGCGAGCGCGCTGATGGTTGGGTGCCAGCCGGCTAGGTTCGGCACGCCAACTAACCCCACAGCTAGGAAAAGAGCGGTGGTGAGGCCCCCGCGAACGCAACCGAGTAGCATGGCGGCTAGAAGTATTCCCATGTTTTGGAGAACGATGGGGACACCTGTGCTGCCTATGGGGACTGCCACAGCTCCGAGCACGATGATGAGCGCAGCGAATGTGGCGATATATGCGATATCCACGGTCTTAAAAGATGTCATGGCGATTATCTAACCACGGAATTAAACGCTGTTCAAGAATGATGTGAACAGTGTTCAATAAACTCCGCATATGTCACTGAGGTGTAGGGTTGAGCCCCATGCGGAGAGCAGAGTTTGATCGGTTGGTAGATGGAGAGTTTGGTGACTCTTTCGGTACGTGGATTGCCAGCACTCACGTCTTAGAGGCATATGGGGACACGACCGAAAAGCTCATCGAACAAGGGGTCGATCTTAGAGATGTCTGGTGCGCTTTGTGTGATGACTTTGAGGTTCCGCCACAGAGACGGCTTGGGGCTGACCTTTAGGGCTGTCCACCTGCAGTTATTTGGAATAATAGAGAGAACGCCTGAATGCCACCCACATGAAGTGGTTGGGTAACGTTTGGGGCGGGAGGCTGTGGAGATAGGAAAGGCCACGAAGGGCTTCAAATAAGTATTCGAACAGAGGTTCGTGTAAGGTGTTGGTCTGTACGTAGTGCAGAGTAGAAATACTCCGTGGAAATGAATCCAGAGTTGAAATACCCACCAGAAATGTTCACGATGTGCAAATAAGGGTGAACGAAACGGCGGCGTCCGGAGTTCAATAGTGCATGACTCATTCACAGACGCAACCGGATACTTATACTCTCAATGCGCATTGTGACCATGATGGGGTACCTAAGGAAAACAGCAAGGAGCTAGAGGACATGCCACCGAAGAAGAAGAGTACTGCGACGGCGGGTAATGATCGCACAAAGGCTCTTGATTTGGCAATGGCGCAGATCGAGAAAGACTTTGGCAAGGGCGCAATCATGCGTCTCGGTGACGATAATCGTCCTCCGATCAGCGCTATCTCTTCCGGCAACATTGCTATTAACGTCGCGCTCGGAATTGGTGGATTCCCACGCGGCCGCGTAGTAGAGATTTATGGTCCAGAATCCTCCGGTAAAACCACGGTGGCCTTGCATGCAATTGCTCAGGCGCAAAAGGGCGGGGGAATCGCGGCGTTCATCGATGCCGAGCATGCTTTGGATCCTGAATACGCTCGCGCATTGGGCGTGGACACCGACGCGCTACTGGTCTCTCAGCCAGATACAGGCGAGCAAGCATTGGAAATCGCAGATATGCTTATTCGCTCCGGTGCGATTGACATCATTGTCATCGACTCCGTCGCGGCACTGACCCCGAAAGCGGAAATCGATGGCGATATGGGAGATTCCCATGTAGGTCTACAAGCACGTCTGATGAGTCAAGCTCTGCGCAAAATGACCGGTGCTCTCCACCAGACCGGAACCACTGCAATTTTCATTAACCAGTTGCGAGAGAAGATCGGTGTGATGTTCGGTTCGCCGGAGACCACGACAGGCGGCAAGGCATTGAAATTCTATGCTTCTGTGCGCTGTGACATTCGCCGCATTCAAGCTCTGAAGGACGGCACTGACGTGGTGGGCAATCGCACGCGTTTGAAGGTGGTGAAGAATAAGGTTTCCCCACCATTTAAGATTGCTGAATTCGACATTCTCTATGGTGAAGGCATCTCCCGCGAAGGCTCCATTATTGATCTCGGCGTTGAGGCCGGAATTATTAAGAAGTCCGGTGCGTGGTACACCTATGAGGGCGACCAGCTAGGACAAGGGAAGGAAAAGGCCCGTGACTTCCTGAAGCACAATCCGGAATTGGCTGAGAAGTTGGAAGATCGCATCATGCAGGTCTTGAAAGTAGGGCCTTATGCGAACAAGAAGGATCAAGAGGTTGACGTTGATCCTGACGATCAGCCAATTGATCTGGCTCCTAACTTTGACGATGACGACGAATAGCAGCCTCGACAAGAAAATTTCTCAGCTGAAAGAAGCACTGCGAGAATGGGAGTCGCAGGAGACTCCCTCTCTCATAGACGTTGATGAGGAGAGAGCTCTAGCGCCTGTGAAAGCCAAAGCCATTCGGCTCCTCAACCACCGTGATCGCTCTGCCTATGAGTTGCGTTCCCGGCTGTTGGAAGCTGAGTTTGACAGCGATCTCGTTGATGCTGTGGTGGAGCGGTGCGTCGCCAACGGAATGGTGGATGATTCTCGATTCGCAGTCGAGTGGATGCGTCAGCGTCATAAAAATCAGAAAAAGTCTGCTGCAGTGTTACGGCACGAGCTGCAAGCTAAAGGCGTAGCCTCAGAAATAATTGACGATGCTCTCAAAGACATCACGGCTGAAGACAACGCAGCAGTTCTCGCGGCGCTTGTGAACAAGAAAGCTCAAAGTGTGAAGACGGTGCCTGAGACGCGCGCTGAATACGACAAATATCTGCGTCGTATTCTCGGCGTAGCGGCGAGGCGAGGGTTTCCTCAGGCCCAGAGCTTTGCCGCCGCGCAGCGTGCATTGAACCATCGAATAGATGAACTCAAGGGTTAAAGACTTGCACCTGCTTAGCCGAAAGACTTAAGAACCGCGCTCTGATCTCAAGGGGATAACAGAGCTCAGGGCGCCTACGGAGCGTAGCGTGCGTTCCCGGTTTATGTGCGCGCGACCATCTCATTCGTTGATGCGGCTTATTCGTAGGTGTGACGCAGATCCTTATGGGATGCGTCGTGCCAGTCAACATTGGCGGCATCCTTGGTCTCGAGCCCCACATCCCTCTGATGTGGAACTTTTGCCACGATATTGCGGCGTGCGCGACCAGCTCGAAGTTGAGTTTCGACACGTTCGGCGAGAACGCTGAGCGTGTAGTTCAGAATGATCATAATGATCGCCACGACAGCCATCGCTGCGAAGTAGTTGCGGAACCACGATGCAGACTGCAGACCCGAACGAACGACCTCAATGTAGCCGATGAGGTAGCCCAAAGCAGAGTCTTTCAGGGCAATAACCATTTGTGAAATCAAGGCAGGAAGCATAGAGGCGACAGCTTGCGGAAGCAAAATACGGAACATGGTTTGCATACGGGATAGCCCCAGAGCCATAGCGGCCTCTTCTTGGCCCGCAGGTAGAGCCTTTATACCCGAACGCAAGATTTCTGCGATGACGGAACCGTTGTACATCGTTAACCCAAAAACAACAGCCGCGAAAGCAAGATGCTTGGTGAGGACAATCCCATAGAGAGCGAAGACTTGATAAGCGAAAATCATCAACAGCAGGACGGGGATGGCGCGGAAAAATTCCACGATCACACCACAGATGCTGCGGACGACTACATTGTGCGAAAGCCGACCAATACCGAGAGCTCCACCGATGACCAGTGCAAAAAGAATGGAGAGGACAGCGGCTTTCACCGTTCCCCATAGGCCAGGGAGGATATATGTGGTCCACATATGCCCTTCGAGGAATGGGGACCACTTATCGGAGTCGAATTGCCCATTGGCGTGCAGGATGCGTCCCGCCCAGACGAGAATGAGCGCGGCGATAACCACCGTAGCGACGGTCAGGATCTTGTTGATGCGCTCTCCACGGGATCCGGGAGTGTCATAGAGAACTGTTGCGTGTGCAGACATTAACGTTTCACCGCCAATCGCTTACCGGCTGCGCCGAAAATTAATCCGGTCGGCAGCGTGAGAATCATAAAGCCGAGTGCGATAATGCCGAAGATCACGAAAACCTGGTCGGCGTAATTTTCCACGGAGGTTTTCATGAGCAAGGAAGCTTCAGCAACACCAATAACTGAAGCAATTGTCGTGTTCTTGGTCAATGCTATGAGCGTGTTACCCAATGGAACAATTGCTCCCCGTAGTGCCTGGGGGAAAATGATGTAGCGGAAATTTTGCATAAACGTCAGCCCCAAGGAACGAGCTGCTTCAGCTTGCCCGAACGGCACGGTGTTAATACCTGAGCGCAAGGACTCGGCCACGAAGGATGAAGTGTAGATAACGAACGCCAGGACAGCCAAGTTGAAGTTGTTCTGCGTCGTAAAATTCGGTCCCTGGGGAGCCAGCGTGATATCGAGATTGACATAAAGGCCGAGAGAAGCAAACAACACAATCAACGTGAGAGGCGTATTGCGTGTGGTGTTGATGTAGAAAGTCGCGATAGTACGCAGGATTCCGACCGGAGACACTCTCATTGCTGTGAGGATAGTTCCGAAGATCATAGAGCCCAGCGCAGACCAGAAGGTCAATTTGATGGTTGTCCAAAATGCTGGAATCAATTCAGGAGCCATATCAGCCCATAGATCTGCATTCATTGTTGACTAGCCTCCTTCCTATTTCTTAGTGAAGGAGAGGTCACCAATTTTTGGTTTATCTCCTGGTTCGATGGCATCGCCAAGATTCTTACTCATGATGCGCTTGTACTCGCCTGAATCGTGCATTTCGTTAAGAGCATCATTGATGAGCGCAAGTGCTTCCGGCTGATTCTTTGCAAGTCCGATGCCGTAGTTTTCATTGGTCCAATAAGATCCGTCATCTTTTCTCATTTCCACCACGCGCATCTGACCCTTGTACTGTTCAGCAAATCCCGCGAGGATGGTCGCATCCGTGGTGAGCGCATCAACCTTGCCGCGGGATAGAGCCTCCACACAGGCAGAGTAGGTGTCGAATTCCTGAAGTTGGACTTCGGGCAGAGCACTCTTAATCTTCTGAGCTGGGGTAGAGCCCGTGACAGAGCACAGTTTGGTTGATGCATTCATGTCTTGGAGCTTGGTAATAGTGCTGTCTTTACGTACAAGCAGTGCTTGATGGGTCACCAAGTAGGGGCCGGCAAAATCGACAGCGCGCAGGCGGGAGGCGCTAATAGAATACGTCGCCGCAATCATATCGACTTCGCCGTTGTTAATGAGAGTTTCGCGTTGTGCCGAGGGTGTTTCGCGCCAGGTAATCTCGGGAACATCCCATCCCTTATGTTTGGCGATATAGCTGATGACATACCGCGATACGTCTGTATCCACCCCCTCAAAATTCTTATCGGGCGTGCGTACTCCAAGGCCCGGTTGGTCAAACTTTGTTCCAAGAATCACGTGTCCGGATTCAATGGAGCTCAGTAGACTACGTGCCTCATTACCGCTACAGGCGGTGAGTGAAACCACGCCAAGAACGGCAAGAACTGCGGCTGTTAGGCGTCGAAAAAATGTCATAGTCTTGTAGCTTTCTCTACTCTTCTCAGCAGTGGGTCGTCACCCAGCGGGTTAATGACCCAGAATCTTGCTGAGGAAGTCCTTGGCTCGATCGGATTCGGGGTGGGAGAAGAAAGACTCGGGATCGGTGTCCTCCACGATTGTGCCGTCGGCCATAAAGAGAATGCGGTCAGCGACTTTCCGGGCAAATCCCATTTCATGCGTGACACAAACCATTGTCATTCCTGACCGTGCGAGATCAGCCATGACATCGAGCACCTCGTTGATCATTTCTGGATCCAGTGCAGATGTTGGCTCGTCGAAGAGCATAACTTTGGGGTCCATGGCCAATGCTCGGGCAATGGCCACGCGCTGTTGCTGGCCGCCAGATAGTTGGGCTGGATACTTTTCAGCTTGGTGAGCGATTCCCACGCGTTCGAGCAGTTCCATAGCCCGCTTTTTTGCTTCGGCCTTCGACTGCTTACGGACTTTCATAGGAGCCAATGTGACGTTATCCAGGATGGTCATATGGCTGAAGAGGTTGAAAGACTGGAAGACCATGCCGACTTCAGCCCGAAGTTTTGCTAAGTCTTTACCTTCTTCGGGAAGAAGCGTACCTCCGATACGGATTTCTCCTTCATCGATGGTCTCAAGGCGGTTGATTGTGCGGCAGAGCGTGGATTTTCCAGAACCGGATGGGCCTAGTAGCACGACAACCTGGCCGGATGGTATTTCCAAGTTGATGTCACGGAGAGCGTGGTAGTCGCCGAAGTGCTTGTTCACGCCTCGAATTGAGATCATCGAGGTCGATGCGTTGTTGTTCGTCATGAAAACATCCTATAGCGACGTAGCTCACATTCATATTGCAATTGGATGAAATAGCTTTGTCGCCCGGGGAAGGTGGTGAGTAGGATCTAAGTCCGTGACACAGACGATTAACTCTTCGCACTCTTCTACACCAGAACCTGCTGGCCAGGGCAGAACCTACGAGGTTCGCACTTTTGGTTGCCAGATGAACGTCCATGATTCTGAGCGCCTGGCCGGCTTGCTCGAAGATTCCGGCTATATTCCGGTAGACGAGGGCGAGGTTCCTGACGTCGTGGTATTCAACACCTGCGCGGTGCGTGAGAATGCTGATAACCGTCTATACGGCACCCTGGGGCAGATGAAGAGCGTTAAGGATAATCATCCGGGAATGCAGATCGCCGTCGGTGGGTGCATGGCTCAAAAGGATAAGGATGTCGTCGTCGACAAGGCACCGTGGGTTGACGTGGTATTCGGGACTCACAACCTCGGTAGCCTCCCCACTCTGCTTCAACGCTCTGCTCATAATCAGAAAGCAGAAGTAGAGATCGTTGATGCTCTTGAGCAGTTTCCTTCTGTTCTGCCGGCGAAGAGGGAATCAGCCTATGCGGGATGGGTTTCGGTATCTGTGGGCTGCAACAACACCTGCACGTTTTGTATCGTCCCTTCGTTGCGAGGTAAAGAACAAGACCGGCGCCCCGGAGATATTCTGGCTGAAGTCAAGGCGCTTGTGCAGCAGGGTGTCAGCGAAGTGACGCTGCTTGGACAAAACGTGAATGCCTATGGCGTGAATTTTTCCGATCCCACCCTTGAACGTGACCGCAGCGCATTTTCCAAACTATTGCGCGCCTGCGGCGAGATTGAGGGACTGGAACGTTTGCGATTTACCTCACCTCATCCGGCAGAGTTCACCGACGATGTGATCGACGCCATGGCGGAAACGTCCGTGGTATGCCCGCAACTTCACATGCCGCTGCAATCGGGTTCCGATCGAGTGCTGAAGGCAATGAAGCGCTCTTACCGTTCCACCAAATTCTTGAATATCCTGGATAAGGTGCGCAGCCGCATCCCTCACGCTGCGATCACCACCGATATCATCGTGGGCTTTCCTGGGGAAACAGAAGAAGACTTCCAAGCCACACTGGATGTAGTTGAAAAAGCGCGTTTTGCTTCCGCATACACGTTCCAGTACTCGCCGCGTCCTGGTACGCCCGCTGCGGAGATGGAGGATCAGGTTCCTAAGCAGGTAGTCCAGGAGCGATATGAACGTCTGCTGTCCTTACAAAAGCGCATCAGTAAAGAAGAGAATCTGAAGCTGGTCGGCACGCGTCAGGAACTCCTCGTGGAGGAGGACGGTCGCCGCAATGAGCGTACACACCGTCTCACTGGGCGTGCCCGCGATGGCCGACCGGTTCACTTCACCCCAGTATGGGCTCCTAGCTACACCAATGAATCAGGGCTAGGCGGTAGCCCCGGCACACCACCCCAGGACGCAATCCGCCCCGGCGATATTGTTGAGGTGGTTGTCACCGGAGCGGAGGCGTTTTTCATGATCGCCGATGCCGGAGTACTTGCACACCGCACAACACCAGCGGGTGATAACTCCGCTGCCGGTAAGGTCCCTACAACTGCCCCTGTGGGCGTGGGACTTGGTATCCCGGTGATACGAAACACTAGTGAGAAGGTTAACGCTCCGGTAGGTAATAGCCAGAGCGCGGGAGGATGTGGCTGTGATGCCTAAGGAAAAACCGATGACGGGGAAACAGACCTCCAGTGAGGATAAGCTCGCGCCTTATCGCGGGGATCTCGCTTCTGCCGAACGCAAAGCTGGCCACTTCGTTGATTACCGAGCGAGTCTTCCCCCCATGGCGTTAGGAATGTTCGCCGTCTTATTCAGTTTCTTTTTGCCGCATTCTGGCCATGTGCTGGGCTATGACGTGCTGTTCTATACACCCCGTGCGGAGCAATTCGATACAACAATGCCTGAGCGTATATACACCTGGTTGGCTTTGCTGGGCGGTGTGCTGCTTGTGATTGGAACGATTGTCAGCCGTTCGTGGATTGTTGCATGGTTTAACTGGGCTTTTTCAGGCGTGGGCTGGTGGTATAGTGCATGCGCAATCTGGATGTGCCAGACACGTCCGGTGACCTCAGCAGGTGCCGGCCCTAGCTATGGTCTAATTCTCGGGTGCTTCGGCATGACAATAGTTTTTGGCACGATGACGTTCACTTTGTTCCGCCGTACACCGTTGCAAATTGCATTGGCACGTGCACGACGGGAAGAAGCCCATCGCGATGAAGAATCTCGGATGGCACAGCAGCGTCTACGCACGGGATTGGTAGTGGAGCGCACTAGCACCGACGAGCTGGTGGATGACCGGCGTGCTCGAGCACGCGAAAGGAGACGGAAACACCGCGAAGAGAATAGTGAAAACTAGCCAGTGGGCACACGGCGACTGGGTGAGCGTGAAGCCTCTGAAGGTAGCCTCTAGGGAGTGGGGGATGAGGCTCAAAGCGTCAACACAGTGCTTGTACCGCTTCGGCAGTCTCTAGGGAGTGGGGGATGAGGCTCTTGGGGGCGTGCCTGGGTTCTCCCGGGGACTGAGATCTCCGAGGGGTGAGGATAGATGAGACACCCGGGGGAAAGGAGCTCCGCGATCTGCCCCGCAGCAGAATAATTTATTCTCCCGCCGCAGCAGATGCCGCGGTATCCGCCCACTCCTGCCACTGAGCTGCTTGGGCGCGCAATTCGGTGGCTTTCTTCATGTTTCCCTTCGCTTCGGCAGCGGCGGCGTCGCTAGCTAGTTGGTCGACCTTGGCTTGGAATTGCGCCACGCGAGCGTGGGTCTCTGGATTCGTACGACGCCACTCTGCATCGGCAGCATCGGAAACCCGCTGTTCGAGAGCAGCTATTTTCTGATCAAATTCGCGGATCCGTGCTCGGGGAACAAAACCGATAGCCTCCCATTTCTCCTGAAGTTCGCGCAGTTGTGTACGTGCCCTATCCAGCCCTTGGGAGGGGTCAATTTTTGGGTCATACTCGTCGAGCAGAGCCTGTTTTGCGGAAGCGTTGACTTCGAATTCCTCATCGCGTTTGGCATTGGCCGCTTTGCGTGCATCAAAAAACTTATCCTGCGCCGCCCGGAACCGCTGCCACAATCGATCATCGGCATCGCGTGTTGCTCGCCCGGCCGCTTTCCACTCCTGCATGAGCGCACGGTACTTGGAGGCCGTGGCTCCCCAGTCAGTGGAGTTCTGCAAAGCTTCTGCCTGCTCTGCGAGCTGTTCCTTTTTGTGTTTCGCCGAAGCACGGTTCTTATCGAGCTCCGAGAAAAAAGCACCGCGGCGGTGAGAAAACTCATCTCGGCCAGCAGCGTAGCGTTTCCATAGTTTGTCATCCGTGGCGCGATCGACTCCACGGATGGTCTTCCATTCCTCTAGGATGGCACGCAGTCGGTCACCGGATGCTTTCCAATCCGTGCTTTCCCTGCCAATCTTTTCCGCTTCTTCTGCAAGCGCTTCCTTACGCGCGATGGCTTTTTCACGGCGCTCCGCTTTGTCGTGGGCTACTCGAGCCTCCGCCGTGTCGCATTGAGCACGGACCTGCTGTAACTGTTGATCCAGGGCCTGAAGGTCGCCAATGACCGCTGCGGTAGCGAGAGACCCGCGGAGGTTATCTGCATCGGCACGAACTTGCTTGGCTTCTTCTGGGTGGCTTTTCAGACGCGCCTCAAGCATGGACACCTCTGTGGCCAGATCGTCATAGCGCGCGCCGAAATGCTTGAGACCTTCTTCCGGCGAGCCGGCTTTGAATTCTCCTATTTGCCGTTCACCGGTGGGGGTCTTGACCCACGCAGTGCCATCTGCATCGACACGGCCAAATTTGGAAGGATCATTGACCGCACGGTGAGCCATCACTGATCCCGTAACACGAGCGTTCGGGCGTGGCGAGGGCTTGGGACCTGGCTTAGGCATGGCAACTTTATTCGGCGTTGGTACAGAGGTGGAAGACCCAGAAGCGCTAGGTAGAGATGAATGATTGGTCGGGGAGTTCATGGTGTGGCACTCCTTGTGCGTCAGTGGTCAACGTGCCGCGCGTCACGGCTGCCGTATGCGTGTAGTCAGCATGCGCTGCGTTTCGGCTTCATTATGACAGAGCACACACGCCCCCTGGCATGGTTCCAACACTTCTTGGGGGTAGAGAGGCCATCGGGGTACACCCTGCGGTGTTTTAGAATGAGCACTTATGCGTTCTCCTGACAGCAAGACGTTGAGCCCCCGACCAGTAGCCATCATCGGCCCTACTGGTGCGGGTAAGTCTGCTGCATCTCTCGCTGTGGCGCGCGCATTGGAGGGGGAAGTAATCAACATAGATTCCATGCAGCTGTATAGAGGTATGGATATTGGCACAGCTAAATTGACGAAAGCTGAACGCGGCACGGTTTCGCACCATCTCTTAGACATCTGGGACGTGGATCAACCCGCGAGTGTCGCCGAGTATGCCACTGCGGCCGTTGCGACGGTCGAGGACATCGCCTCCAGAAATAAGAAGGCCATCATCGTGGGCGGATCAATGATGTACATTCAGTCCCTCATTGATCAATGGAAGTTCCCGCCGACGGATCCGGATGTGAGAGCCAAATGGGAAGCGGAATTGCGCAGAATCGGCGTCGAAGCGCTTCATGCTCATCTGGCTACGGTGGATCCGGAGGCAGCTAGAATTATCGAGACTAAGGATCCACGTCGGACCGTACGCGCACTCGAGGTCATTGAGCTCACAGGGAAACCCTTTGCTGCGTCACAACCACCAAAAGATCGCCCCACCCGATGGGGGACGACCCTCATCGGTCTACATGCTCCTGCCGAGTGGCTTAATCCACGCCTTGAACAACGCGTGAACTCGATGTTCGACAACGGACTGGTAGAGGAAGTCCAGCGGTTAAAACACTTAGGACTCACCCGTACGACTACTGCCGGTCAGGCTATAGGGTACGCACAAGTGCTCGACTATCTTGACGGGCAACTGTCGCTCGAAGAAGCCAAAGAACAAACCATCATCGGAACGCGACGGTACGCTCGTCGTCAGCGCAGCTGGTTCCGCCGTGACCACCGGATCCACTGGGTCGACGCCTCCGCAGAGGACATGCTCACACAGGTAGTGGAATTAGCTAGTCAATAGCGGACAAGCGTTAGGATGGCAGCCATGACAGCAGACAACGCCCATGCCAGCACGCAGACCGATTCGGCAGACAACGTGGAGTTCATCAAAGCACATGGAACGGAAAATGATTTCGTCGTGCTTCTAGATCCGCACGTCCGAATCGAGCTCACTGCTCAACGTGTGCAAAACATTGCAGATCGACGTGCCGGACTGGGCGGTGACGGTGTCATCCGCGTGGCGACAGCTCAATCCCTCCTAGACGCAGGTGTTCTCAGTACACTGCCCCATGATTGCGTAGCCGAGGAATGGTTCATGGATTATCGCAACGCAGATGGTTCACTCGCAGAAATGTGCGGCAATGGGGTGAGAGTGTTTGCTCATGTGCTGGTACGGAACCAGTTGGTGGATATTCAGCACAATGCAACCTTTGGTATCGGCACGCGTGGTGGACGAAAAAAGGTAACTATCCACACCTTTGACGACTGCCATGCAACAGTGTCGGTTCACATGGGGCAGCCTGATGTGCTTGGGCTGTCTACAGCGACAGTGGGTGATTTCACAGCAGCTGGTTTAGCGGTAGACATGGGCAATCCCCACCTGGCCTGTGTGATTCCGGGACTGACCCAAGAAAAACTGGCATCGCTGCCCATCGAGCAGTCAGTGACATGGGATGAAGATTTCTTCCCCCACGGGGTGAACTTAGAAATACTCACTCCACGTGAAAATGGGGAAATTCATATGCGGGTCCATGAACGTGGCGTGGGGGAAACCCGTTCCTGCGGTACCGGAACCGTGGCCTCCGCGGTCGCAGCCTTGGCGACTGACGGCGAGGAATACGGAACCGTGGGGGTCAACGTACCTGGAGGCCGCGTTGACGTAACCATCAACCAACATGGCGCTATGCTGACGGGTCCCTCTGCGGTTGTTGCCAGCGGAGAACTTTATCTTTAGTGACCACCACAGCCGCAGGCCCCAGAACCACAGCCGCCGTCGGAGGCACAAGACACGGTATCAACTGCACCGCTGGTGAACTGAACTTTGCCGGCAACTATTACTCCCGCTGGATTGGGAGAAGAATCTAGGGCTAGGGCCGCCAGATCAGCCTGGTCTGCTGGGATCAGTACCGTGAACTCAAAAGGGAAGCGAACGGTACACGCCCAGAATTCTTGCCCCGTGAGCTGTGTGTGCTTTTTGCTAAAGCTTGTGGCTTCTACGGCGATGGTGGCGCCGGCATGGGGGAGCTGCGCCCCAGAATTCATGTCGTTGAGCCCCTGAGATTCCACCACACCGATCTTTAGTCCTCCATCTCTGGCAAATGCGGTGGTATCGGGATATACCGTGACGTCGGTCGCCAAAGCCGCTACCTGCATAGGTTGGTACTCCAATGGTTCAGAGTCAGCGAGCATTGGTCCTTGAGCAACGGTGGCCGTCACTGAAGCAATTATTGGGGCGTCTTGGCCTTGAATCTGTAAAAGTGGGTTATCTTCCACAATGTCGAGAACGCCGATTACGTCGTTAATCATGCTGACATGGGCAGTGGTTTCCACACCACCGCTATAACTGGCGAAGGATCCATAAGGAGCCGCTGCCAATACTACGAGCCGGGAACCGGCGGGATCGTCATACTGTAAAACTTGACCTTCGCGGATTTCCGCGGTGACACTGAGCCCGCCGGATGCGTATGCAGCCTCGAGAGCGTCTTGCCATTTGGGAAAATCGAGGCCGACACTTCGTAGTTCAGGAATCATGGTTCTACTGTAGCTGGATAGCCACGGTGCGTTTTCTTTGGTGCAGGTAAAACAGTGTAAAAATGGTACGTAATGACAGAGCATGAACATGATATTCGTCCCGCAGGCTTTCACGATGTGTCCGTGGAGGAACTGAAAACACCGACCGTTGGCGAAATGGACTTGGAGGCACGCTCCAGTCTGCGCCGGCTCACGCGTGGAGTGAGTACCTATACTGATGAACAGTCGGATGGTTACGATGTCGAGTACCGAAAATTACGCCTCGAGAAAGTGGTGTTGGTAGGGGTATGGACTGAAGGGACAGTGGCCCAGATTGAAGCGCGTCTCGATGAACTCGCGGCATTGGCCACTACTGCAGGTTCTGAGATCGTGGACATGATTTATCAGAAACGTGATAAGCCAGATTCAGGCACCTACATTGGCAGGGGCAAGGTCGATGAGCTGAGGTCTATCGTTATCGAAACGGGCGCGGATACCGTGATTTGTGACGGCGAACTGAGTCCTGGACAAATGATCGCATTGGAAAAAGCGCTCGACGTCAAGGTCATTGATCGCACGATGTTGATCCTCGATATTTTCGCCCAGCACGCGAAGTCTAAAGAAGGCAAAGCCCAGGTGGCTCTGGCTCAGATGGAATACTTGATTACCCGCGTTCGTGGTTGGGGTGGAACCCTATCACGCCAGGCGGGTGGACGCGCTGGTTCTAATGGTGGCGTGGGATTGCGCGGTCCTGGTGAGACAAAGATCGAAGCTGACCGTCGCCGCTTGCGTGCGGACATGGCGAGGCTCCGTAAGGAAATTGCTTCGATGAAGACATCTCGGGAGATTAAGCGTGAGCGTCGGGATAATTCTGCTATTCCGCAGGTTGCGATCGCAGGATATACGAATGCGGGCAAGTCTTCGCTCATCAACGCATTGACTGGCGCCGGCGTGCTGGTGGAAGATGCTCTTTTTGCCACCCTGGATCCCACCACGCGTCGCGCATCGTTGAGGGACGGACGGGCGGTTGTATTTACAGACACCGTGGGATTTGTGCGGCATCTTCCCACCCAGCTTGTCGAAGCATTCCGTTCTACCCTTGAGGAAGTTCTGGCAGCTGACGTTGTGCTTCACGTCGTTGATGGTTCTGATCCATTTCCCATGGAGCAGATTGCGGCGGTGAACAAGGTTGTTGGGGACATCGTGAGGGAAACGGGTACCCCCGCTCCTCCGGAGATTCTTGTGGTGAACAAGATTGATGCGGCTGATCCGCTTGTTCTCGCCGAGTTACGGCATCGACTCGATGACGTGGTGTTTGTTTCCGCTCGAACTGGAGAGGGAATTGAAGAACTGGAAACCCGGCTTGAGGTTTTTCTTAACAGTCTCGATTCCCATGTGACCATGCGTATTCCGTTTACCCGGGGGGACGTGGTGGCGCGCGTGCACGAATATGGCACTGTGCTCGGCGAAGAATATGACTCGCACGGGGCTATCTTAGATGTGCGTTTGCCGGATTCGGTCGCTCAAGAGCTCAAAGAGTTTGTGGTGTAAGCGATGCTTTATGGGCAATAATAGGTGTCCGTGAAAGAACTGCGAACATCTGAACACTCAACGCGGGACCAACTACGTGGGCCGGCGGGGCGATTTTTCGGCTGGACACTCCATGGAGATGGGAAAACGATAAAGAGGGGCGGGGTGGTTGCTCCTGAAGAGCGCCTGTCCTGGTCACGCACCATCGGCATCGGCATGCAGCACGTCGTTGCCATGTTCGGGTCCACCCTGTTGGTGCCCACGTTGACTGGCTTTCCTGTAAACACCACGCTGCTGTTTTCGGGTATTGGCACCATCATTTTCCTGCTGGTCACTTGTAATCGTTTGCCTTCTTATCTTGGTAGCTCTTTTGCTTTCATTGCTCCGCTGACCGCGTCTCAACAGCACGGCTTCGCCGCTCAGTTGGGCGGAATTCTGGCTGCTGGAGTTCTACTTGCCGTCGTCGGTATCGCCGTGAGCGTGGCCGGCCGAAGGATAATCGACGCGGTGATGCCGCCAGCAGTGACCGGATCAATCGTGGCACTGATTGGTCTAAACCTGGCTCCATCCGCGACATCGAATTTTCAGGCTCAGCCACTCATCGCCGCGGTGACTCTGCTAGCGATTCTTGTTTTCACAGTGGCAGGACGAGGCATGGTTGCTCGCTTGGGAATTCTTTTGGGTCTCATGGTGGGGTGGGTTTTTGCATTTTTCTACGGTGGGATTTCAGAGGCTGCACGGCAGACTGTGGCAGATGCGCAGTGGTTCGGTCTTCCTCACTTTGCGACGCCGGAGTTCAATATCGCTGCTGTCACAGTGACACTTCCTGTTGTGGTTGTCCTTATTGCCGAAAATGTTGGGCATGTCAAAGCAGTGGCCACCATGACTGGGCGAAATTTAGATGATTTGGCAGGTCCCGCGCTTATTGCTGATGGGGCGTCGACTATGCTCGCAGGCAGTTTTGGCGGTTCGGGTACCACAACCTATGCCGAAAATATTGGCGTGATGGCGGCGACACGAGTTTATTCTTCCGCTGCCTACTGGGTAGCCGCGTGTACAGCGATGGTTTTGGCGTTCATCCCGAAGTTCGGGGCTGTGATCCTGACAATCCCCCAAGGCGTATTGGGTGGGGCTACCATGGTTCTCTACGGCATGATCGGGTTGCTTGGTATCCGTATCTGGCAGGACAATAACGTGAGCCTAACTAATCCGGTGAATCTCACTACTGCCTCAGTGGCGATGATTGCTGGTATCGGCAATCTCACTGTTTCTGTTGGCTCCATCCACTTGGAGGGGATTGCTTGGGGTTCTATTGGCGTTATCTTGGGTTACCCGATCCTACGTGTTCTCTATAGCAAGGTGGGAGAGGGGCAGTACACTTTGCCGCGATGATGCCCGACTCCGGGTAGGGAAAGCGGGAGCGTTTCGTTACCCGGTTGAGAAGGCGTTCTCGGCCCCCCGGGGAAGTGGGTTTTCTTGCCCTTAGCGGGGCAGTGCGAGCTTCTCGGAGAACGGAAGTGCAGGTGAGAGAACGGAGGTGCAGGTGACCGACAAGAGGGGGAACGGTAGGGAAAAGCCAGGGGTTATGTCGTGCTATCAGAGGGTGATGCAGCAAATTCTACGTGGATACCCGCTTCGTTTAATGCGCTGACGTAGTCATTGGAGGCCATGTCATCGGTGATAACCATTGATAAATCCTCTATCGAGGCAAAGCTCACAAGGTAATCAAGGCCAAACTTGGTGGAATCACAGAGGGCAATGGTTTGCCTGGCGTTAGTGACCATGGCGCGTTTGACGGCGCCTTCCTGTTCATCGGGTGTGGACAATCCGTGGTTGAGCGTCAACGCGCTTGTTCCAACAAAAGCGACATCTGCGCGTAGTACGGCTATACCCCGAGTAGCCGTATCGCCTACAACTGCCCGCGACTGAGGCCGCACCTTGCCACCAAGCAACTTGATGTCAAAAAGCGTGGAATCGGCGAGCGATAATGCCACAGGTAGGGAATTGGTTATGACTGAATACGGTGGCGCGTTGTCCTGGAGATGTGGAATGTCGGCCATGAGTGTAGCCATCAAGGCCGTTGTGGTGCCGCCGTCTAGGAAAATAGTGCTGCCAGGAACGGGCAGCAATTGAACAGCACGCCGTGCAATGGCTTTCTTGGCAGCAAGTGAAGCTTTTGCCCGAGCTTCGTAGCTGGTGAGGTCCGTTCGATAGTTGCGGACAGGAACTGCACCGCCATGTACACGACAGAGGATTCCTTCAGCGTCGAGAATCGCGAGATCCCTGCGGATAGTTTCGGCGGTGACTGTGAACTGTTGTGCAAGATCGATGACTGTCACACGTCCGCGTACCGCTGCGAGGGAGGCAATTTGGCGTCTACGCTCGGCGGATTGCAAAGGCATGGAATGAGGCTTTCTCGGGACGTGAGATAAAGACGTGGCTTATGGAAAATACAAGATAATACTGGGGCTGCGATAGCCCCTGCATTCACGCGTGTCTCTCATCGTATAACGAGTGCTGCCGTGGAGAACGTATGGAGGCAGCCCCCACGGGGGTACAAGCTATGCGCCGAGCATCAGAAAGCTAGCTGTGAAGGGGGAAAAGGCTCGGGTGGAGCTACGCAGTTAGACCTTACGCAACACGGCGACAACCTTGCCGAGGATTTCTGCTTCTTCAGCGGGGATTGGTTCGAAGAGATCATTGTGGGGCAGTAACCACACACCGTCCACGTTTTTGTGAAACTCTTTAACGGTCGCTTCGCCATCAATCATTGCAGCAACGAAGTCTCCGAACTCAGCAACTTTTTGGGAACGAACAGCTACCCAGTCGCCATTAAAAATTCCAGCGTCGTGCATGGATTCTCCCACGACCTGGAGCAAGAATAGCTCACCACTGCCGACCAATTCGGGAGGAAGAGGGAATACTGCGTCGACGTGTTGTTCAGCCAAGATTGGATTGCCGGCAGCTATCTGACCGATGACAGGCACGTAGGTTGCGGCTGGACGTTCGTCGGAGGCTGCCGGTTCAGCCGTGGCGATATGCCGTGGCTTTGGCTCCTCTTTCAAGTGCCGAACATCCACGGCGCGGGGCTTTTTGTCTTCGCGACGCAGATAACCCTTCTTCTCCAATTGACCTAAGTGATAGGACACGGAAGAGGTGGATTGAAGGCCCACGGCATCAGCGATCTCGCGGATGCTTGGTGGATAACCGCGAAGGACAGTGGAGTCAGTAATCACCTGAAGAATACGCCGTTGCCTGTCAGTCAACTTGTCCTTACCGGCGCTCATAGACTTATCGGCTGCGCTTTTGGGTGGCCGTCCTGGACGACGGCGGGTTGATCGCAGCTCTTCATCGTTGAGGTCACGCGGTGCCATGGATGTACCTGCTTTCTGAACGGGTATGTGCTGAATGAACACTGGGCTTCGGAGGCTCGGAGAGCAAGGGGGGGAGAAGACTGCCCGTCGAGCTGAATGTCTATGAACACCATACACGAAAAATCGAACACTCTATGACTCATTTGTTCGAAAAGTTTGAGAAATTGCTAGACAGATTCGAACGTCCGTGCTATTTTGTGAGTCATCACTAAAATAGAACACAGTGGCGAATGGTGGCGGATATTCGAACGCGACCCAAAGCGAATGTCCCTCGGATTTGCTTGAATCATATCGGCGCCGAGGGTGTGCCAGAAGTTTTCATGTTGGTTCGCCTGGCTTTCATGTCAGCAGATGAAAGGAATGCTCAATGAATACTATGTTTCCTGACAGCAGAGAACGCTCAGCCGTGCGGGTTTCTGCTCATCGCGAGGTGCGAACTTTACCAAAAACCACCGGGGTCGGTGCTGACCATGAAATATTTAGGCGCGCTCACAAGCCAACATGGTTGGAGGGGGATACGCAGAGTAAATCGAACACATCAGGACATGGTAGAGCTTTTGTTCCTTCTCGATCGCAGATTCGTCGTCGGCAACGTTTCACCGAGGGATCACATGCCATGTTCGATAATGTGCGTGGTGGGACTCTTAAACGTCTGATGGAAAATACTCTGAAGGTGGCGCAGTCTCGCGGAGGCGTGAGCATCGCTGTAGGAAGTATTGTGCTCTGCCTCGGGCTAAGTCCTTTATTTATGGACGAAGAATCAACGCCCGCTTCGCCTGTGCACTCTGTAGAGATGTCAAGCTCAACACCTTCTTCATATCGTTAGTGTGAGGGCTTCCATTTAACGACCTTTTGGCTCATGAAGAAACTGTTTTCGTAGCGCGAGCTTAGCTTCACCTACTGATTTGTTACTTCATAGTCGTGGCGACTTTCGCGCTACGATGATTGATGTGTTGTGTCCATCCTGTACTTCAGATCACTCCCGCGTCGTTGACTCTCGAGCGGTAGAACATGGGGTTTCCATTCGGCGTCGTCGTGAATGTATTGATTGTGGCACAAGATTTACAACCGTGGAGCGCTCAATCCTCCTCGTCACTAAGCGTTCAGGAGTGACCGAGGAATTCAGCCGCGACAAGGTCATCAAAGGAGTTCGGCGCGCGTGTCAAGGTCGTAACGTATCGGACGATGCGCTCAAACGTCTTGCTCATGAAGTTGAGCAAAGCGTTCGTGCTGTACATGGTTCCCAAGTTCAAGCAAATCAAATTGGACTTGCCATACTCGAGCCTCTTCGAAACTTAGATGAGGTCGCCTATCTGCGTTTCGCATCCGTGTACAAATCATTCGATAGCGCAGAGGACTTCGAGCATGAAATCGAGTCCCTCCGTGCACATCGACGGGCGCAGCAAGCCTCGGATCTAAGGGAGTAAGTAACACGTATGCACCAGGTATCAGAAACCGTATGCCCTGGCGGAGTGCTGCTAGTGGATCTTCGCTAATGCCTTTCGGATGCGCGGCACTGATACCGAACGCGCCGTACCCAAGTTCTGAGCAAACAAACTCACACGCAGCTCCTCGATCATCCACCTCACTTCCTTGAGCTGTGGCGATGCGACGCGGTTACGCGGTAGACGGTCGATGGTGGCCTGATAATCCTGCAGAGCGCTGTGAACAAGCGCATCTAGGTTTTCCTCGCGGTCTGGATCGCTATCCATAAGTTCCAATCGAGCTTTCATAGCTCGCACATAACGAGGCACATGCTTGAGCTGAGCCACACCATGCCGAGCCACAGCATGATTGCCCAAATAAAAATCCAACTGTTCATTCATCTCATCGATCACGTCACCCGTCCATCCCTTCAACTCCTCAGACATATCAGTAACGGCAAGTACGGCAGGGGCGATCTCTACAACACCACGGCGTACCCACGAGGCACCCTCACGTCGCGCGCTATCTACTACCTCGTTACATCTCTGAGGATCACGAATAACTGCTCCAACGGCGCGGAGCCTATCACTACACACTGCAGCGGTGATGTCCTGCACTAGGGCATTCAACCCACCGTGCGGGTAGTTTTCGAGAGCCACGCGCTGCCTCAACGGTAACCCCTTGACCATCTGTGCTGGCGATGGATTAACCGCCGCCATCATTAGTCCATGAACAGTTTTGAATTGCTGGGCAGTAGCTGCTTGTAGCGTCGGAAAAGCACGTAACACCACCCCGCCATCTTCGCTCACTACGGCCGGAAACGCTTCAACGGACTGGCCATCGACAATAGTTTCCACAGTTTCCGGTACCACCCCAATACCGTCTACATCCCACTGCTCGGACCGAGCAAGAACACCACCGGTAGTGGCACCTCCCGTTCGGGGACGCGAAGTTTTACCGGTGTGCTTCTTCATGCTGCTGTGGTTTGCCGCATCATGAGGGTTGGGCTGAGAAAGCTCGGAAGAGCTGAATGACCGGGCCGAGGCTTGTGCAATCGCACGCGTGATCTGGCCGGCCAGTCTGCTTTGTAGAGCTTCGAGATCACGATCTTTGTCCACCACTTTTCCTCGGCGGTCAATCGCTGCCACATTCATCCGAAGATGGTCTGGGACTCGTGACCAATCGAAATCATCCGCCTGTATCCCCGTCCCGCCCAAACAACGCAATGCACCAGCTAACGCTTCGTCAATAGGGCCATCGAAGGGAACCATGCGTTCCAGTGCTGTGCGCGCAAAATCGGTCGCCGGCACCACCGTGCGTCGAAGAGGCTTCGGGAGGCTCTTAATGAGAGCCACACACAAGTCGTGGCGTAGACCAGCTACGAGCCACTGCGTGTGCTGTGGATCGACATTTGCCAACAGGGGAAGGGGAACACGCATGGTTATGCCATCATTCGCATCACCGGGTTGGAACACGTAGGTGAGATCAAATTGCAGTGATCCTTGGTGCCACACATCAGGAAACGCATCGGCTGCAGCTGCACCTTCCGCAGAATCAATCAAATGATCTGGGTCAAAGTCCAGAAGGTCGGGTGTCTTATGACGTGCTTTCTTCCACCATGAGTCAAAGTGGCGCGCGGACACGATGCTAGCCGGTAAGCGGTTGTCATAAAAGCTAAAGAGGGTCTCGTCATCAACGATGATGTCCCGTCGGCGGGCTTTATCCTCTAATTGAGTGGCTTGTTCCAATAATGTGTGGTTACGGCTGAAGAAATGATGCCGTGTGGTCCAGTCTCCCTCTACAAGAGCGTGCCGGATGAACAGCTCGCGTGCCAATTGCCTATCTATACGACCCAGGTTGACGCGGCGGTCCGCTATCAGCGGCAGACCTAGCATCAATACCTTCTCATGCACCATAGCCGCACCCCGTTTGGACGACCAGTGAGGCTCAGAATGCACATACTTGACCATGTGCGGTGCAATATCCTCGATCCACGCTGGATCAATCGGCCCCACGGTACGAGCAAACACCTGGGATGTTTCCACAAGCTCAGCTGCCATGATCCATTGGGGCGGTTTCTTGGCGAGGTGGGAGCCAGGATGTACGAGGAAGTGTGAGTTACGAGTACCGGTAAATTGTTTGGTGTTACCTTCCCTCATACCTACATGAGTGAGCAGACCCGTCAGAATGGATTTGTGTATCGCATCTTCGCTGTAGGAGTCCTCCTGAAAAGTCAGCTCTCGTACATGGCTGATATTAGGTATGTGCCAGTGGAGATCTTGAATTACGTTGAGCAACTGTCGCACAAGATCCATCCATTCACGGGCACGCATGTAGTGAATGTATTCGTTATGGCACAGCTTTCTGAATTGGTTGCCGGAGAGCTCGCGCCGTTGAGTCTGGAGATAATTCCACAGTGTCAGCAGGCTGATGAAGTCAGAATCTGCGTTGAAACGGGCGTGGAGCTGATCTGCTCGAGCTTGCTGTTCTAGTGGTCGTTCCCGCACGTCTTGGATGCTGAGAGCCGCGACTATGACTGCAACATGTTCGAGTACATCGTTGCGATGTGCTGCTTCGAGCATGCGCGCGAGGCGAGGATCAGTGGGAATTTGCGCGATATCTCGGCCGATCTGAGTCAATTGCGCATTGTGGTAAGTAAAACCTCCTTTCTGAGTTCCCATCTTCTTTTTCTCCGACTTGCCCGACGCCGGGACTGTGAGTGCGCCGAGCTCCTGGAGGAGCATGATGCCATCTCGAATAGATTTATTGTCAGGCTCTTGGAGAAAAGGGAATTGCTCTATGTCTCCCAGCCCTAAGGCCGCCATCGACAAGATGACAGAGGCGAGGTGCGTGCGAAGAATCTCGGGATCAGTGAATTCGGGGCGAGTTAGGAAATTTGCTTCAGAATAAAGACGTATGGCGATGCCGTTGGCGGTACGGCCACAACGACCCGAGCGCTGAGTAGCACTAGCTTGAGAAATTTCCTCAACGGGCAGCCGCTGGACCTTCGTACGGTGAGAGTAGCGTGAGATACGCGCGTAGCCAGTATCCACCACGTAGTGGATGCCTGGAACAGTGAGCGAGGTTTCTGCAATGTTAGTAGCTAGTACGATGCGGCGCCTTCCACCCGGCGAGAAAACTCTATGTTGCTCGGCATTAGACAGTCGGCCGTAGAGAGGAAGGATATCGATCGGTTCGTGCCCGGCGGAACTGACAACGGACGAAAGTGCATCGGCTGCGTCCCTGATCTCGCGTTCACCTGAGAAGAAACAGAGAATGTCTCCAGGTCCATGAGCCATGAGTTCTGCACACGCTGCGACGAGGCCATCGAGAGGATCAGTCTCGGTACGAGTTACCTCGCCCGTTTCCTCGTTGAGCTGTTCTTTGACTAGAGGGCGATAGCGTATCTCTACCGGGTAGGTTCGTCCGGATACCTCGATAATCGGAGCTGGGTTACCGGCATCATCGGAGAAGTGTTCGGCGAAGGCTTCGGGATTGATTGTCGCAGAGGTAATGATGACTTTGAGATCAGGCCGCTTAGGTAAGAGCTGTTTGATATAACCGAGGAGGAAGTCGATATTGAGGCTGCGCTCGTGTGCTTCATCCACGATGATCGTGTCATACGCGCGAAGATAACGATCACGTTGGATTTCATTGAGAAGAACACCATCAGTCATCAACTTGATGGCAGTGGATCTGCTGACGGTGTCATCAAATCGGATCTTGTAACCGACGGGGGAGTCGGCGTCCCCAATAGAGTGCCCCATTTCCTCGGCGATACGTTCGGCCACGCTGCGAGCGGCAATGCGTCGCGGCTGAGTGTGGCCGATCATTTGGTTACGACCGCGGCCTAACTCCACGCACATTTTAGGAATCTGTGTTGTTTTACCCGAGCCCGTTTCGCCGGCAATGATGACAACCTGATTGTCCTGGATAGCCTTCATGATGTCAGCGCGGCGTTCGCTCACCGGCAAATGCTCTGGAAATGCCATGGAACCAAAGTGCCGCACAACACGCGGGAGATGCTTCTTCCCCGACCTACGCTGATGACGTGGCTTGCGTGTGCGAGACGTTGGGCGTGCTGGGTGGTGGTTGTCTTGGTCTGGGGAACTCACTTTCAAGAGTCTAACAAGTAGAAAGAAAATTCATGATTCTGGCACGAATGAGTCATCACTCGATTTATGATGAGCTGCATCATCGACTTATCGATAAGCCCCTATGAATTCAACCTATGCCTGAAGAGGAAGCGAAGTGATCATGGGTACGACGTCACAGATGGAAGACACCACAGCACCGTGCAGCTGTGCTTCGGCCGAGGCCTTGCCCGACAACGGGAGTGTTTTCAATTCACCCATAACGCGCCGTCGCTTCTTTAGCGGGATGGCTGCAGTCACTGGCACCGTGCTTTGGGCATCCTCAGGCGCGGAAAGGGCTGGCGCAGCTACGGTCGGTTCGATCAGCGTGGGTCGCGGCCTCGGTGACATGACCGGCGAACCGTGGGGTGCAGGCATGAATGGCTACGCGGTACTGGAGCAGTCCTCCATCGGTCTACAGCGTCGGCAATACGCACGTGCTTTTATCTTCGTTGATCCGGCAACCAACGAACGCGTGGTCGAGGTGATTGCAGACATCGGTTTGATGTTTCAATCCATTTTCCTCGAAGTAGTGCGTCGACTGAAGGCTAAGTATGGCGATCTTTATGGGGCGCACAACGTGCTCATTTCTGCTACCCATACCCATGTGGCACCCGGTGGAACTTCCGGTCATCTGATGGTAGACCTCACCACTTTAGGGTTCCGACCAGTGACGTTCGAGGCAAACGTGCAGGGAATCGTTAATGCGATTGTGCGGGCTCATGAAGATATAGCCCCCTCGGAATTGACTCTCACGAAAGGCCAGGTGGTCGGAGGGTCTGTGAACCGTTCCAAGGCAGCATGGGAAAAGAACCCACAAAAGGATCGGGATGCTAATCCCGACGGTATCGACCGCAACTCCATCACCCTCCACATTTTTCGCGAGGGTCAGTCAGTAGGATTCATCAACTGGTTTTCCGTGCATGCCACAAGCATGGGGCACACCTATCGACATATCGGAACCGACAACAAGGGTTACGCGGCGTGGGCCACCGAAGAAGCAATGGGAGTGGACCACCGCCATCCAGAAAGCGCCCCTTATGTTGCTGCTTTCGCACAGGCTTCTCCAGGAGATCAGACTCCGAATCTAGGTCTTACCCCGGGCAGTGGCCCAGGTAAGGATGACACCAGCCATGCCCGGATCATGGGAGAGCGCATTATGGCGGCAGTCGACGGCTCAGATACTGTTGAAGTGACTGCTGGAAATCAGGTGCGTGGCACATTTCAATGGGTTGATTGCTCAAATATTCAAGTCGACGCCAAATGGACCTCCGACGGCAAACCTGGAAAAACCGGCCCCGCCATTTTGGGCGCCGCCTTTGCTGCCTCTTCTCAAGAAGATGGCGGCGGCGAACCTATGTTGGGTTTCAATGAAGGGATGCGCGGGGGAACTCCGTGGGTTCAGGCATTGAACAAAGTCACGGTTCCGCCCGAAATCATGGCCATTCATGCTCCCAAAGAGATGCTGCTGCCGCTGGGATACGTAGAAGGAATGATTCAGCAGGTACACCCTTTTTACATTCACCGCATCGGTGGGCTTACCCTGATTTCCCATGGTTTTGAGGCAACCATCACTTCGGGTTTGCGTTTGCGCCGAGTTGTCGCAGAGGCCCTTAACGTTTCATTGGATTCTGTAGTTTCGCAGGGCTATACGAACGGATATGGCCACTACGTTGCGACCCCGGAGGAATACAGCACTCAGAACTATGAGGGTGGCGCTACCATTTTCGGTCGAAATGAGCTCCCTGCTTTTCAACAGGTGTTCGATGGGCTCGCGCGAGCGCTGAAAAATGGTGATCCGGTGGATCATGGCAAGCCAGCGGGCGATCTCACGGGTATGATTCCACAATCACCATCAGGCAATACGTGGGCAGATTTCCCGCCGCCGGGTAAGAAGTTTGGGGATATTCTCGAAGCCCCTTCAACTGTGACAGCCGGGGAGACCGTAACCGTCAAACTTGTCGGTGCCAATCCAAACAATAATCTGCGGTTGGGTGAAGGTTATTTCACTGTGGAAAAGAGTGACGGTACTGTTGTGGCCAATGATTCTTCTGAATCAACCTTAATTACTTTCGCGAACAATATGGGGCAGACGACGGTCACACTCGACTGGAACTCTACAGGTTATGACCCTGGCACCTATACGTTGCGTTATAAGGGTGATTCGCGCACGATGTTCGGTCACCTTGACGAGTTTGAGGCGGTGTCAACTGTTCAAGTGCTGTAATAAGCCGGAAGTAGTAATAGGCGTTTTCCTGTCGAGGAAACCGCGTTTTTTCGGTCCCCATGTCACGAGTTTTTCGTGGCAGAAAGGTCGCCAGACCGCTAAATAAATTTTCAGTTGAGACTAAGGTAGCCTTCCACACGTGGTTCAAAAAGACTCTCGTCCAACAATTGCTCAGCTCCGTACCTTCGCCACCATTGCCGAATTCGGGCATTTTGGCGCAGCCGCTAATCATTTGGGTATTTCGCAGCCCTCCCTCTCACAGGCTCTTGCGGCATTGGAAAGTGGGCTCGGAGTGCAATTGGTTGAACGATCGACGCGCAATGTCATCATCACGCCAATCGGGCGGACATTGCTTCCCTATGCACAAACAACCCTGGAAAGTCTCGAGGCTTTCGTATCGCATGCCCAAGGCGCGAACGGGGGCCTTGTAGGAACTCTGTCCATCGGGATGATTCCCACTGTAGCCCCGTATATCTTGCCGGATTTCCTCCAATCGACCACGGCGATGGTTCCTGAACTATCGCCGTGCATTGTGGAAGAGATGACACCGCATCTCATAGAGTCTCTCAGGCAAGGCAAGATCGATGTAGCGGTGATTGGTAAATCCACGGAAACTACGGGTCTGCACAGCGTCGACCTCTACACCGAGGAGTTTGTACTGGTTGTTCCGCATGATAACTCTCTCGCCGGTCGCCGTGACCTCGTCATGGAGGATCTCGTTTCCGTGGATATGCTGTTGCTCGATGATGGACATTGTCTGCGTGACCAAGTATTAGATTTGTGCCGCACTGTGGATATGGCAAAAGATCCGCGCCGCTCTATGACCCGTGCTGCGAGCCTTCCAACCGTTATGCAATTAGTGGCCGCTGGTATCGGTGGTACCCTTGTTCCACTCAGTGCAGTGGCCACGGAATGCCAACGTGATGGTATTGCATTGGCTACTTTTGCTGAAGGGGCGTCCCAGGCCGGTCGAACCATTAGCTTGACATACCGATCAAGTTCCACGCGGACTGAGGACTATGCTTCGCTCGGAGAGATGATCGCCGGTTCCTATCACGTCGCAGCTGAACAAGGTCGAAGGGTTCTCGCTTCGCGTTAGGAGCGAGGCTGATTTCCGGACTTGTGAACAAGAACTCCTAACACTAGGGCACTTCGACGCGTGCTGTGAACAGAAACCCTAGCCTTGAACAATACGGAATCGTTTGAGACGAACTTCGCCGTGCTCATCAGTAGCGGCAAGGTCAACTTCGCCTTCAAACGCCCATCCATGGTCACCTTCCGGATCATCGAGCATCTGCCGAACGGACCAGAGGTTGGCGTCGGGACCATCCCAACCCTGCTTCTGTTGGATCCGAATCATATGCGCGGCGCGTGCCCCAGCATCGAGGCCTATGTCGGAATACTCGTCAAAATAATCGTCCATTGCAGTAGGCCAGTCTGGTGGTGACTCGAGGTACGCATCCAACTCCTCGAGCTCAGCTTCTTTCTCAAAGGCGAAAAGCTCGACGCGACGGAAAAAGTAATTGCGCACCATACGCATAAGCGCACGAGGGTTGCTGGACAGAGCGGATGGATCCTCAACGCCAAACGCGTGTTCGGCGACTTGTTGTTGCGTGATGGGGGAGTCTTCATCTCCCATTTGAGCCCACTCATCGAGAAGAGAGGAATCCACCTGCCGGATAAGTTCGCCCAGCCAGACGATGATGTCTTCTAACTCCTCAGTGCGATGTTCAGCTGGGACAGAATGATCCAGTGTTCTCCATACATCGCTGAGATATCGAAGAACAACCCCTTCAGAACGCGCTAGCCCATAGGTTGCCACGAGGTCGGAGAAAGTCATCGCTTTCTCGATCATATCCCGAAGAACGGACTTGGGACTGATATCAAAATCCTTAGCCCACGGGTTACCTTGGCAAAATGTCTCAAATGCTTCCGCCAGCAATTCGTCAAGAGGTTGAGGCCACATAACTTCCTCAAGAATTGCCATGCGTTCGGTATAGTCCACCCCCTCGGCTTTCAACGCGGCAAGTTCTTCTGATCGGGCGGCCTTTTGTTGAGCAAAAAGTATCTGGCGTGGATCCTCCACTACTGCTTCGAACACGCTAATGATGTCCAAGCTGTACGTATCGGAATCTGGGTCCAACAAGTCTAGGGCAGCCAGCGCGAAAGGGGATAGGGGTTGGTTGAGAGCGAAGTCCCTTGGCATGTCGTGTGTTAAGCGCGCATTCTTGCCTGATGGCGTGGATGCGTCTTCGTACTCTTCGACCACCTGGGCATTCACGAGACCCCGGTAGAGTTCAATGGTCCGATGGACCGCCTTGTTCTGCCGCGACCGAGTATCGTGGCTGCACCGGATGAGGTGCTTTAATGCCCCAAAAGTCCACTCATCACGAGCGATAATGTTAAGCAGCATGGAATTTGTCATGCGGAATTGACTGACGAGTTCTTCGGGTTCGGCGGTTGTCAGCCGGTTGAAAGTTTTTTCAGACCATGTGGCGCGGCCGTCAGGCGCCGATTTTTTCCGCAGTTTCTTTAGTTTTTTCGGGTCGGAACCGGCCCGCTGGCGCAGACGGTAGTTCTCTATTTCGTGTTCCGGCGCCTGAACTACTACGGTGCCTTCGGTGTCGTAGCCAGCTCGTCCAGCTCTCCCAGCGATTTGATGGAATTCACGCGATTTCAACACTCGGTGACGAACCCCGTCATATTTGGTTAAACCAGTAAAAAGCACCGTGCGAATCGGAACGTTAATCCCCACTCCCAGGGTATCCGTTCCACAGATGACCTTCAGCAGTCCTTGTTGGGAAAGTCTCTCGACCAAGCGGCGATATTTCGGCAACATCCCTGCTTGGTGCACTCCGATTCCTCGGCGTAGCAGTTTGGAAAGCACTTTTCCGAATGCACTAGTGAAACGAAAATCACCGAGCGCTTCCACGATGAGTGCTTTCTGTTTATTATCGACAAGCGAGAGACTAGTCAACGCTTGTGCGCGCTCTGCAGCTTCACGCTGGGTGAAGTGCACAACGTAAATGGGAGCTTTGCCATCAGCCAGAAGTTCTTCGACTGTTTCGTGAACTGGCGTGTAGACATAGTGGAAATCGAGAGGCACCGGGCGCACGGAGCCTGTCACAAAGGTGGTATCCCGCCCGGTGCGCCTGCTCAGGTCATCCTGCAGCCATTGAGTATCGCCAAGTGTGGCGCTCATCAATAGGAACTGACAATGCGGCAATTCCAATAGGGGCACTTGCCAAGCCCATCCGCGGTCTGGTTCGGAGTAGTAGTGGAACTCATCCATCACTATTTGGTCGATGGAGGCATGGGAACCATCACGCAGTGCGATATTTGCGACGATCTCAGCTGTCGCGCAGATGATGGGCGCGTTGCCGTTAACTGTGGCGTCTCCAGTCATCATGCCGACGTTATCGGGTCCGAAAATCTGGCAGAGATCGAAAAACTTTTCGCTGACCAAGGCCTTGATTGGCGCGGTGTAGAAGCTGCGTTGCCCACGTGCCATAGCCGTAAAATGTGCTGCGATGGCCACCATGGATTTCCCGGATCCGGTCGGCGTAGCGAGGATGACATTATCCGATGCTACAAGCGCTGTGGCTGCTTCCTCTTGCGCAGGATACAGCGTGATCTCGCGATCTTTCGTCCATCTCATAAACGATTCGAGAATAGCGTCGTCGAGAAGGCTAGCAGGTACATTGTCGAGATCGGGTAAGAACTGGGCAAGATCGGCTACTGCTGCCACTATCTACTGTCCGTCCGTTGCATCGTCGGCGTCGTTGCTTTTACCGTGATGGGTTTGTTCCCCGTCTTCGCGGGAGTAGTCCCCGGGGTGGTTCTCCTGAGATTGTGGGTCTGCTGGCCGATCATTCTGCGGCTGACGGTCTGTCTGCTCGTCCGACAGGTTGATTGCGTCCTCGGATGAGTCGACCTTTGATAGATCGGCTAGGAACGCTTCAAACTCGGCTCCGAGTTCTTCACCCGTAGGGATCTGTTGACCTGGTTCCAGAAGGTTATTTTCTTTGCGACGACGCATTTGTTCCGCTTCGGCATCATATTGGCGCTCTAACGCGGCGACTACAGCGGATATTTCTTGCGATTCGCTGACTTGTTCTTCCAGCTGACGCTTAATGCGGTCGATATCGGATTCGAGAGCACCGAGCGGTATATCGAGCCCAGTGAGGGTGCCAGCGGCTTTGAGCAGCGCGTAGGTCGCTTCAGGATAATCTGACGCAGCGATGTAATGCGGCACGTGTGCGGTCATCCCGATGGTCTCAATCCCATGCTTGTCGAGCTTGTATTCAGTATCCAAAGCCGCTGCACCTGGAATGATCATGCGGCTATCCCATGTATGGAAATCTTTGATCAAGGCATTATCTGAGGCATGCGCGCTGATGACTAGCGGACGTGTATGCGGAACTGTCATCGGAGCGGAGTACAAAGTAACTACGCGTTCCACACCAGTACGTTGTGCCAGTTCGACAACTGCATCGCTGAAGGCCTCCCATTTCAGGTCGGGTTCAGGGCCGCTGAGCAGCAAAAAAGGTCGATCAGAAATGTCCTTTAGCAGGTAGAGAGTCAGCTCCATATTTTCGCGATGAACGACTCGAGAATGATTGATCGTCACACCTGGGCGGCGTGATCGGTAATCGATAAGTTCGTCCACCTTGAAGGAAGCAACAGGACTGTGATCAAGCGCTTGGAGCAGGTGAGTGGAAGCGTTCGCTATCGCCTGACCCGCGTCAGCGTAGCCTTGCAGAGCAACGAGCATAGGTAAAGGCTCGACGCTCTCTTCGGAACGCATAGGCGTAGGGTACTCGAGCTCGTACATTGCGTTACGGCGGGGCTTTGGAGAATAGGTGCGGTCGTTTGATGGGCGGTCATTGTTAGTCATATATGGCGCTCCCTTCACTCAAACGCTGTTGGTTTAGACTACCAGTTCTTTCTTCAGACTTTGCGCTGGCCTACTGCATGAAAGGGTGGGAATAAGCAGCAGGTCAGATGAGGTACAACGGAAAGAAAACAGTTATACACAGGTGCCAAGTTCTCCACAGCCTCTTGGACTTTTGGAGTCTTTATCCCTGTCAAAGACAGCTGCGTATCACGGTCGATTTGGCACTGTCTTGTCATGAATGATTCACACAACACTACCGATAACACGCCACATGCTGAGACTATTCCACCCGTGCCTATTAAGTTGGGTGCACGTCCGGGTGAACTGATGGCCGCACTTCCGAGCATGATGGGTTTTGTTCCTGAAAGATCCATTATCATCATCGGAATCATTCCAGATTCAGTAGAACCGCATCGATTGCGGATTGGTCCGGTGGTACGTCTGGATATTGAGCCGTGGAGTTTTGATTCAGCACTGGAGACCTTTGACGATGCACTCGCTGGGCATTCTCCGCGCCAGGCGTTGGTCTACGGCGTTCATGACGAACGTGAAGAAATTGAAGGATACCTCTACGACATTGTTGATGATTTAGAAGATCGCGGTATGACGGTCATCAACGTCTGGTGGATCGAGGCCCTGAACACTGGAGCGAGATGGGTGGACATCGATACCGAAGAGATAGGCGAGGTGGCTTCGGTAGAAACTAATCCCGTACGCGACTTGAGCACACTGCACGGTGCAAAGACCATGCGGGATCAACAAGAGTTGGTCGAATGGTTGGCGATAGACACTACGCGCCCGAGTCTCAGACCTCGGCGTTACGTTGACGCCGCCCATGACGTTACAGAAAATATTGCGCTGTTAAACGATGTGATCTTCCTTGCCCACAGCATGAAATTAGTAGCTAATGGTGCCGAGCGTTTGGAAGCCGTGATTGCTGATCGGCGGTTGTTGCGCGCGATCGTATGCGTTGCGCGTTGCGAAAGATTGCACTCGCTCCTGGTGACGATGGCAATGGGAGACAAAGCACCAATAATGAGGGATCTGCTCGCTGAAGCGGCGCGACTCCTTCGAGGAGAAACACGGCGCCGCGTACTTATTATGTTGGCCGCGGTACTAAGTGCCAACCATGAAGGCATGCTCTCTTTTTATGCGTTGCGGAATGTCGTCACGGAATTGGAACACCCTTGTTCCCGAGGCGGTTATGTTGATGAATTGAACAAGCTGATGGTGGCGCACTTGTGGCACGCACATCTGAGCGGACACAGTATGCGCACAGTCGAATCAATGGCGACCAACGGCCTATATTGGTTGATGAATTGGACCTTGTCTTGGCCGGAGGCAGATGCCGACAACTACCTAGAGGAACTGGGTGGCGGTATTGATGAGGCCTCCACAGAGTTTCGTACGAGGTATGACCGTTTATTAGCTCTCGTAGAAGACGTGGTTGACTGGAGCCGCTTTAACGATTCCTCGCAGAGTGAGCCTTCTCACCCAAAGCACTTGTGAACTCCCAGGCGTCGCTCACAATTGTCCTTAGATCCGAGCGAATTGGATTCCAGCCCAATTCGTCTATGGCTTTTTGCGACGAGGCAATGAGGACAGCCGGATCGCCAGCACGGCGGGGTGCTTCAATTGCTGGGATAGGGTGTCCCGTGATTTCACGACACGTCTCAACTACCTGTTTCACACTAAAACCATCGCCACTACCCAAATTAAAGATGCGGTGACTCCCCGGCGTATTGGACGTAGCTGCAAGAAGATGAGCATCGGCGAGATCACGAATATGGATGTAATCACGGACTGCGGTGCCATCGTCAGTAGGCCAATCTGTACCAAACATGGCGATGGATTCACGGTGCCCAAGCGCTACCTGCAGTACCAGGGGGATTAGGTGGGTTTCGATTTCACGGTTTTCGCCGACGGAACCATAAGCTCCAGCAACGTTGAAGTAACGCAAGCTGGTAGCGCCAAGCCCGTAAGCATGGGCGTAGCTGGTGATGATGTTGTCAATGGCTAACTTGGAGGCGCCATAGGGGTTGGTAGGAGCGGTGGGCATATCTTCGGTGATGGGAACCTGTTCGGGTTCGCCATAGCACGCAGCGGTCGAAGAGAATACCAGGTTATTGACGCCGTATTTGCGCATCGCATCGAGCAGCTCCAGAGATGTCACAACATTGTGGTGCCAATAGGCAGCAGGATCTTCGACCGACTCGCCAACTAATGAGCGAGCAGCGAAATGAAAGACGGCGCTAACGTCAGAATCTTTGAGCACATCATCTGCTAGATCACGAATATCCCCTTCGACGAAGGTTGCACCTGCGGGAACAGCGTCGCGATTACCCGTACTGAGATTATCCACGACTGTGACTTTGTAGCCCTGTTCTAGTAACACGGTTGCGCACACACTGCCGACATAACCTGCTGCGCCGGTGACTAGTACATGAGCACCTGGAAGAAGAGATGTGGATTCAGACATGGCTCAAAAAATTCCTTCCTATAAGGACTAAATGCGGCGGCAGAGGGGCTCGTCATTCACGGCTGAGGAATAATCCCGTTTCTGAGGAATAATCCCGTTTGTTGACTAAGAACTACGTGCGAACGGGCCAGCAGCTCAAAGACACATTCAAACGGGTTAGTTGCTCAGGGATACGCAGATCGCATGAGCAAGTTCATCCGGTATAGACACGTCGCCGTGATCGCCTGTTAACGTGATGCCATCATCGGTCAAGGTGAGAGTAATGTCGGCACCCGGTACGATCTGCACCGCAGCAAGTTTTGCCATAATCTTGTGCTCAACCTGGACGATTTCATTAATGCTGAGCACTTTGACCTCGATTGGCTCAGTCGTCTCTACATCAGAAGCGCGTACGAAGTTGTCACCCGCAGAATGACCTGCTTTTTCGAGTAGTGCATCCTTGTTTGGATCGTCTTCAAGGAGAGAGGACAGACCCGGAATCGGGTTTCCGAATGGTGACGTTGTGTAGCTGTCAAGCACGCTAATGAGGCGACGTTCCACCTCATCGCTCATGACGTGCTCCCATCGGCAGGCCTCATCGTGAACTTTTTCCCATGGCAAACCGATCACATCGGTCAAGAGACGTTCAGCTAAACGGTGCTTGCGCATGACAGCCGTAGCTAATTCGCGACCTTCAGTAGAAAGCTTAAGGGAGCGATCGCGAGCAATAGACAACAGTCCGTCGCGCTCCATACGTGCCACGGTTTGGCTCACCGTGGGGCCTGACTGATCGAGTCGCTCCGCGATGCGAGCGCGTAGCGGAGGAATCCCTTCTTCCTCCAACTCGTAAATGGTTCGGAGATACATCTCAGTGGTATCAACGAGATCCTTCACCGGACTTCAGCCCTTTCTCGAAAGCGCGGCGGCATAATACCAGACCCCGGGGTCAACCGGTGCCACCACACTGGGTTGTCATTCAATGCAGTTGCATCTCGCCGTCACGAGACTGACAACGAGTGATAGTCCTTCATAACGTTACACGCTCGACCATCGAAGAATGGCACCAGTGCTCGAAAAAATAACAAGAGTGGAAGTATTTTTCATTTACCTCCACTCTCCAGACAATATCTAGGCTCTAGCCAGCGTATTCGCGAAGCTTATCGGCACGTTCACCCTCGCGGAGTTTTGCCATGACTTCACGCTCTATCTGACGAACTCGTTCACGGGAGAGGCCAAAACGCCGCCCAATCTGGTCAAGGGTGCGCGGCATGCCATCATCCAAGCCATAGCGAAGCTTGATCACGTCTTGTTCGCGTTCCTCTAAAGTTCCAAGTACGGCTCGGACGTCAGAGTGCCTTAATGACGCGACGACGGCAGCTTCAGCATCGGTGGCCTCAGAATCCTCGATGAAATCGCCCAGGGGAGCTTCTTCATCGGAGCCCACTGGCATATCGAGGCTTACCGGATCACGAGACTGCTTGAGCAACATCTCGATCTTGGATTCTTCGATGCCGGATTCCTCAGATAGCTCTTCATTAGTGGCCTCGCGTCCCAGCTGCTGATACATCTCGCGCTTAATTCGAGACAGTTTATTGACCTGTTCAACGAGATGGACTGGTAGGCGAATTGTGCGTGACTGATCAGCCATACCGCGGGTGATTGCCTGCCGGATCCACCACGTGGCGTAGGTAGAAAACTTGAAACCCTTGGTGTAATCAAATTTCTCCATGGCTCGAATGAGGCCAAGGTTGCCTTCTTGAATGAGATCCAGCAGTGGCATCCCGCGACCCGTATAACGCTTGGCTAGGGATACAACTAAACGAAGATTAGCTTCCAAAAGGTGGGTGCGGGCAGCCTTTCCTTCGCGAGCCAGGATCTTCAAGTCACGCTTGCGCGCGCGGGTCAGTTGCTCACCTTCTTCGAGAATGTGCTTGGCGTAGAGACCAACCTCAATCCTCTTGGATAGCTCTACCTCGTCCTCTGCAGTCAGAAGGGCGGTTTTGCCGATACCGTTCAGATAAACCCGGACGAGATCGGCTGAAGGATTCTCGTTGTTGCCGCGGCGGCGTCCCTTATCTTCAGACTTTTCTTCGTCTTCTTGGTCAAAAGTTACGCTCGTGCCCTGATCGACGGTGTCGTCGTCGTACATGGAGTCACTCATTTGCGTGAAACCCTCCTCAAGGCTTGGGGCGTAAAACGTTCGCGCTAGGTACACGCGATACGTACGATGCTGGAATAGCAATCTACCTATGCAACGGGAGATAACGGCGGAATGTTCCGAGGCGGTGTTTCCCAGGGATCACGATCCCCGAGATCGGGGGTAGATGCCGAGTTCTACGCCTCCACAATCACGGTAAAGGGGCCTTCGTTGACGCTATCTACTTTCATCATCGCCCCAAAGATTCCAGTCTCGACGGTGAGTCCCTGGTGGCGGAGATAATCCACCATCTTGTCGATGAAAACCGACGCGACTTCTCCTGGAGCTGCCGCGGACCAGGAGGGGCGGCGTCCCTTCGCGGTTGCTCCCATCAACGTAAATTGGCTGACAAGTAACACTGAAGCTCCCACATCTACTGCTGAAGCATTCCGCGTCGACTCCCATGGTTGGTCTTTTTCCGGAAGTATTCGAAGTTCAGCGATTTTACGAGCAACAGTGCGCCAGGCTTCAGGAGAGTCATCGGCTCCGACGCCCACGAGGGCTAAAAGAGCCGGCCCTTCGACCTCCCCGACGATCTTTCCGTCGACGGTCACTGACGCATGGCTCACCGTGCTTACGACTGCTCTCATTTATGAAACTCCTTCGCTAATGAGTTCCGATGGAATGATCATTCCATGGCGGATGAGATCAACGATGAGGGGAATTAAGGCCTCGCGAAAAACGTCACGGTCGACATCGTGGACGGTGCAGTACAAGTCCACTACATCGGACAGAGGAAGAGCTGCAGGATGGAGACCCGATAATACAGAGATGAGTGGTTCATCAACTTCATGGGTCCATGCTGGCCCGTCGGTCCGGGCCAGTCGGAGGATGTGGTCGCGAAAGCCGTGGGAACTGACGTCGTCGGCTGAGGGAAGGCTGACCCTCTCTAGAGCGACGGTGGGTCGGATGGCGTAACACTCGTTCAATATCTCGTCCGAGTTCTTACCGTCCAACCATGCAGTCCGGGCAAAGAATTCGCCAACCTCAGCTCCCAGGTATGCTCCTTCTGGCAGGGGGTGATCCATGATCTCGAAGGTGAGTTCAGTAGTTTGTTCCTCGGGAATTTTCTGTAGGTGCACAAACCCAAGCCCGACACGTGTGACCCCGTTGCGCGCAAAAAAGTCCATCCATGCCTTTGCTCGTGCGCGACCCTGTTGGCTGCGTGGGTCAAGAGATTCGTCGTTGAGCCACGTGGTGACATACGTGGCGATATCGACTTCTTCTCGCTGCACCACCCATGCGCGCACTCCATGGGAGGGCAGCCACTGGGCTATCCTTGATGCGGCGTCTTCGGCCGGCTCTAAGGCCCACCCAGCGAGGATATGGGCAGTTCCGGCGTCGTTGAGATAACGGGCGGCATTTCTGACAACGAGGGATGTTGCTTGGTCGAGCGGCAACCCAGAGTCTCTGTAAACATGCTCCACCCGTGGTGGGCCAATGACGAAGGGGGGATTAGCCACGATCATGTCGAATTTTTCCCCAGTCACCGGCTCAAACCAACTGCCGCGGCGCCACGTGAATGTGTTTTCCCTCTTCGACGCCACGGAGGAATTAGCCCGGGCAAATTCCAGAGCACGAGGCGAGATGTCGGTACCTGTGATCTCAACAGCTGTGGCACTGTCACCGAGAACAAGGCTGAGTACTCCAGAGCCACACCCTAGATCGAGGATACGTGCGTCGTCGTCGACCGGCGGAACCATATTGAGTAGGGAAAGAGGAGCATTACCCACTCCGGGAACGTGATCGGTGTGAGGAATGCTTATTTCCAAAGAGGCGTCGGGGTCGGAGGCTATGAGCACATCCTGGGCCCCATGAGCGGCGACAGTGATAGGGCGAATGTCTACGGCACATGAATAGTGCGGAGAGTCGCCGTCTTGGTCATCGACTACTGTGAGACATCCGTCTGTAACGAGTTGTTGAGTTAACTCTTCTCCTACGAGAGCACTGAAGGTGGAGTGCGGACACGGTTGGCGCAGGTAAAAAGCAAGAACCATATCTTTGTGCCGTGATGGAGCTTCACTAGTGGTGGCGTACCAGACCGCAGCCTCGGGAGAACCAGCCGCTGTGGCAGCAATGCCGGGGTTGCCAAGAACGCGCGAAATCAATTCGCATGAGTAGCCTTTGGCACGTAAGACGCGTAGTAAGTCGCGCACTGGCTGAGCAATCGTGGGGTAGGGGGGCGTGGTTGGAGAGGAAAGAGCGTTCATAAAAATGTTGGGGGTATCGAAGGTTATGCAGGGTTTCGGCGACTTCGCGCCTTCGAAGGATGGGAGGGGTGTCGTTTAGGCCGGAGCCTAATCGAGATCAATGATGTCCGGGTGAGTCCCGTGATCGGGTTCGGTCGCGGATTCTAAGGCACGCCGTTGAGGAGCGCCGAGCTGTTCCCCCTGCTGCCTGGCGATAGCTTCACGTTGGCGTGCTTCTCGAACTAACTGGGGTTTATACACGTGGTGATTTCGTGGGTCTGAATCGCCTGTTTCATTAGCCAAGAGCACAGCAATCCACGGTAGTGGGAGGCTAATGATGGCGACGCTAGCGGACAGCCAAAGATTGCCTGTCCACCACATCAACAGACCTGATAGAGCCAGCATGGGAATACGCGCCATCTGAAGTATTGCATAGACTTTGCGGCGCTTGTGCCAGTTTTCCAGGGGAGACTGGCGTGCATCGGTGATGAGCTCGACATCTGACGTGCGTTTTCGGCGGGAGCGCCATGTCGAGACGCGGGTTTTACCGGCATCCATGTCTTCCACGGTAGTACGTGGGTGGAAAATCATGCACGCGAGGGGCAATATGGAGTGCTGTGAGTACCCCGAGCACAACAACTATCGAGCGTCCAGATGTCCGAACGGACGAAAAAACGAGCGACGACACGCCCAAGTTCTTTCATTATGTGAAGAAGAACGAAATAGTGGAATCCGCCGTCATGGGAAAGTTTGTCGTGGCTCTGTGCGGTGAAACATTTCCTGTGACCAAGCAGGCTAAGCCGGGATCTCCTGTGTGTCCAGATTGTGAGCAGATTTACAAGGGGCTGCGGAAGAAGTGAAAGGGCTTCGTGCGTGGCAGCAGGAGGCTCTGGATCTCTACGTGACCAGCGCACCACGTGATTTTCTGGCGGTAGCCACGCCGGGCGCCGGCAAGACGACATTCGCCTTGACCGTCGCCCGGCTTCTGTTGGAAACACGTGTTGTGCAGCGCGTGGTCATTGTGGTTCCCACCGAGCACCTCAAGGTACAGTGGTCGCTTTCTGCAGCGGCTCAGGGCATCGCGTTGGATGCAGATTTCGGCAATAGTTCGGCGTTCAACAATGCTTTTGATGGCGTGTGCGTTACCTATGCACAGGTTGGTATGAAACCCACAAAGCATTACCAAGTCGCGACAGCACAGAAAACGTTGGTGATTCTCGACGAGATCCACCACGCGGGCGACGCAAAGAGCTGGGGAGATGGAGTTCGCTTAGCGTATGCACATGCCGAACGCCGATTGGCTCTCACCGGTACGCCATTTCGCTCGGATGATGCACAGATCCCTTTCGTCCGCTACGAAGAAGTACCGGGAACGGATGGGGGATTGCAGTCGAAAGCGGACTATACCTATGGCTACTCCGAAGCGTTGCGTGACGGAGTAGTTCGCCCTGTTGTCTTCTTGGCCTATTCTGGTCACGCGCGTTGGCGTGATTCTGCTGGCGAGGAGTACGAGGCACGGTTGGGTGAGGTGCTTAATGCAGAGCAAACGGCACGTGCCTGGCGTACGGCACTCGATCCCCGTGGCGAATGGATTCCCTCCGTACTTCAGGCCGCGCATACTCGCCTTTTACAGTTGCGTGAAACTATTCCTGATGCCGGCGGGTTGGTCATTGCGACTGATAAAACCGCAGCCCGTGCCTACGCTACGATCCTCAACCGGATTAGTTCCACGCCAGTGACCGTGGTTCTCTCCGATGAGGCAGGTGCCTCACAGAGGATTAAAGACTTCTCCGCGTCACAGGACGAGTGGATGGTCGCCGTGCGTATGGTGTCTGAAGGCGTGGACGTGCCACGGCTGGCCGTCGGTGTGTATGCAACGTCGTCCTCGACGCCACTATTTTTTGCTCAAGCAATTGGCCGTTTTGTACGTTCGCGTCAAAAAGGCGAGTCTGCGAGTGTGTTCTTGCCTTCAGTTCCGGTGCTATTAGATCTGGCGTCGAAGCTAGAAAAACAGCGCAACCACGTACTCGGAAAACCGGATCGGCCAGAGGAGGGATGGGATGACCATCTGCTGGAACAGGCCAATAAGGAGGTCAATGAGCCAGCGGAGGATCGCGGATACGAGTCTATAGGAGCAGATGCCGAACTTGAGTCCCTGATCTACGACGGGTCCACCTATGGCACCCGTGTTGCGAATTCCGAGGAAGAACAAGAGTATTTGGGCTTGCCGGGTTTGCTAGATGCGGAACAAATGCGCACGCTTTTACGTCAACGTCAAGCGGCTCAGGTAGAAGCCCGTGCCCAAGAGAAGAAACTGCGCGACGCTGCGGAGCGATCCGCGACAAAAGGGGCGGCAGTGCAAGCTTCCGGTAAACGGGTGGCCTCCGAAGAATTGCCGAGATTGAGGAAGGAACTTAATGCACTGGTAAATATGATGTCAGCGCGAACCGGCCGACCTCACGGTGCGATTCACAATGAGGTGCGCACTAAATGTGGGGGTCCGCCAACTGCCCTGTGCACCGCTGAGCAACTGCGCAAGCGGATCGAATTTCTGCGTGCGTGGTAGTTATAGGCTAGGCATGCTGTTGAGAATAATGATGAAAGAAATGGTTATTCAAGGAACCTCGGTCGAAGATGTCAAGCCGAGTCCGGGTGCAAGCAATACTTCTGAGTCAAACCGCAGTGACATCTGCCTCTTGTCATGAGCAATCGTCCCATCTCTGCAAAACGGATGACTGCCGCTCGGCGGTATGGTGGCAATTGCTTTCGGAGCCATGAATAATAAGCACCCATGGAACCAATGAAGGACTATACCGATCAGCGTCGAGCCTCTAAAGCAGCCTCTCAAAAAATGCCGCCTCGAGGCCGCGAGCAGGCTTGCGAGTCTGCGGCATCTCCAAGATTCGCAACAGCTCGGAAACCACTGAGTCGGCTATCGCTCGTTTCCCTGTTGTTCGGTATTCTTTCCATACCTGCTACTCTTTTGCCCTTCTACGGCATCATTGCTGCAATGATCAGCATTATGGTCGGCATCATCGCCCTGGTCCGTGCACATCGTAATGACACCCCACGTGGGTATGCCCTGGGTGGGCTTGCATTATCCATTCTGGCGATGGGAGTAGCAATCTTTTTCACCAGCGCAGCTGTGAAGGCTACTGAAGGGTGCGAGACTCTCCGCGGCGATGAGTTGCGTGCGTGTGTCGAAGAGAAGAAGTGACACGTAAAAAGTGTCCTCACTAGGCGTGAGGGTTGAAAACAACCTTTTTTCACAGGCCAGTACACACTATAGCGAAACAAAACAGCGCCCGGGCTTCGTGGAGAGGAGCCCGGGCGCTGGTGATGACGGGTGGGTTGTTGAAGGAGTAGGGCTAGTCTAAGTAATCGCGGAGCACTTGGGAACGAGATGGGTGGCGCAACTTGGACATTGTCTTTGACTCGATCTGACGTATGCGCTCACGCGTAACTCCGTACACCTGACCAATTTCATCGAGGGTACGTGGCATGCCGTCGGTCAAACCAAAGCGAAGTCTCACTACTCCTGCCTCGCGTTCGGAGAGGGTATGCAAAACATCCTGCAATTGATCCTGTAGGAGTGTGAAAGAGACGGCATCCACAGCTACGACAGCTTCAGAATCTTCAATGAAGTCGCCAAGTTGGGAATCTCCCTCATCGCCAATAGTTTGGTCGAGAGAAATTGGTTCACGTGCATATTGCTGGATTTCCAGCACTTTATCCACGGAGATATCCATTTCCTTTGCGAGCTCTTCAGGGGTTGGTTCGCGACCTAGATCCTGCAGAAGCTCGCGCTGAATCCGCCCCAACTTGTTGATGACTTCCACCATGTGTACAGGGATGCGGATGGTGCGGGCTTGATCTGCCATAGCGCGTGTGATGGCTTGGCGGATCCACCAGGTGGCGTAGGTAGAGAACTTGTATCCCTTGACGTAATCGAATTTCTCCACAGCACGGATCAGACCCAGATTACCTTCCTGAATGAGATCCAAGAACGCCATCCCACGCCCGGTGTAACGTTTAGCCAAGGAAACAACCAGTCGAAGGTTGGCTTCGAGCAGGTGATTCTTAGCCCGTCGGCCATCACGCTCGATTTCACGGAGATCGCGGCGGCTCATCGGAGAGAGTTTTTCCCCAGACTCTTTGATCTCTTGTAGACGATATGCAGCGTATAGTCCAGCCTCGATGCGCTTAGCGAGAGAGACTTCCTGCTCGGCGTTGAGCAAAGCAACTTTACCTATCTGCTTCAGATAGGCGCGCACGGAGTCCGCAGAGGCGGTCAGTTCTGCGTCCTTGCGAGCTTGCCGTAGGGCAGCGGATTCGTCTTCATCCCACACAAAACGACCCGAGTCCTCGTCCTCGTCAGACTCGTCAGAGTCCTCATCGTCCTCGTCTAATTCATTGTCCTCATCGAGGTCATCGTCGAGGTCGTCATCGAGATCCTCATCGTCGCCTAGACCGCTATCCAAATCATCATCGAGATCGTCGTCATCGAAGTCTGTGTTAGCTAATGCGGCGTCGACGTCCGCGAAATCAGTGCTCGCATCTTGCTCGTCGTCGACGATTATTGCGTCGGCTAACTGGTCTTCGTCGACGACAGTAAGCTCTTCCTTCTTAGTGGAAGCTTTCTTGGTGCTGGCCTTGCGCGTGGCCTTCTTCGCAACTGTCTTCTTAGCTGACGTCTTTTTTGCAGCGGTCTTTTTTGCAGCGGTTTTCTTGCTGCTTGTCTTCTTTGCGGATGTCTTTTTCGCAGCTGTCTTCTTAGCAGCGGACTTTTTCGCGGTTGCCTTAGTGGCTGCGGTCTTCTTCTCGGTGGTGGCAGTCGAGGTGGCGGCCTCCTTGGCTGCCACCTTCTTCGCTACCTTGCGGGCGGTTTTCTTGGCCGCCTTTTTGGCAACTTTGCGTACAGCTGTGTTCTCGTTGTTTTCACCACCGGTGGTCGAGTCGTTCGCTGCCACAGAAGCCCTTTCACTCGTCACTTTGCCGAAATCCTAACGAGTAGACACACGGGTCTAGTCGCTATAGGATCGGCCTTTAAATCTTCGTAGTAAATTCTCATAGAGGGGTCTGAGCTGCAATAGTCAAAGACAACTGCACGGGACTCAGCCTCCCGGCCGTTCGCGCCAACGCGATCGATCGCCCATTATAACCGAATTAGCGCAGCCTGGCTTCAGGCGGTGCGCTGTTTCGGTTTTCTTGCGCTAGGGTCGCAAACCTTCACTCACTGCGAGCGCTGCGCCAATGATTCCTGCTTCATTGCGTAACTGCGCTGGAACGACGTCTTGCTCCAAGTCCAAATAGGGTACCCACTTGTCTGACTTGCGGGAGATGCCACCACCGACGATGAAGGTCTGGGGGTTAAAGAGCTCTACGTAGCGTTGCATGACTTTGTTCACGCGCTTAGCCCATTGCTTGTAGCTTAGACCTTCATCTTCGCGCACCTTTGAACTCGCGTATTTCTCCGCCGATGAACCTTTCATTTTGAGGTGTCCCAATTCGGTGTTGGGATACAGATTGCCGTCCATCAGTAACGCAGAGCCGATACCCGTGCCGAAAGTCAGCATCATGACAGCACCTGTTCGGGCTTTGTCATCCCCGAAACGCGCCTCGGCCATGCCAGCCGCGTCTGCGTCATTCAATACGGTGATGTCGCGGCCTCCGAGGTGTCGGGTGAATAATTCTTGGACATCGGTACCGATCCACGTCTGGTCAATATTGGCGGCCGTTCTTGTCACCTGTTCGCGTACCACAGCCGGTACTGTGATGCCCACTGGCCCGTCCCACCCTTCAGCTTCGACAAGTTGCCGTACAACCTCTGCCACAGCGTCGGGAGTGGCAGGCTGCGGTGTGGCGATTCTCTTTCGCTCAGTTACTTGTTCGCCCTTGGATACATCGACTAAGGCGCCTTTCACGCCTGAGCCACCGATGTCTACTCCGAATGCCAGGTTGGGGTTTGTCTCGCTCATAATTCGAGATGCTACACAGTTTGTTGGCCACGCATCACCCATTATTTGTTGCGGGGGAGCACAATGGGTCTATGATTTCAGCGCTCACCGTATGCTTAGACCGTAAAACCACTGACCAGCCACCGGAGGATTTCGCGGAAGTGGTAAATGCTTGTGAGGGGTTGTCCATAGGGAGGTTACGGCGCATCGCGGCGAATGTTGCGGTGGAAGCTGCTGACCTCGTGGCCACAATGCGTCAAAAGATGATTGATGAACACGGACATGTAGGCGTCGACGCAGTGAAGAGTTCTGAAGTGGATCCGGTCACGGAAGTGGATAGAGCCTCAGAAAGGCTGATACGCAAGCGTCTTATCCAAGAAGTACCGCGGAGCCGGGTATTAGGGGAAGAAGGTGGTGAGCAGTGCACTCAGAGAGATGCTGGGAGTCCCACCGAAGGAAACGACCTGCTATGGGTGGTTGATCCAATAGATGGAACGGTGAATTTTGTTTACGGAGTGCCTGCTTACGCCGTATCCATTGCAGCGACGTTCAAAGGGGTACCGATTGCGGCAGCTGTGGTCGATGTGGCTAATAATTTGGTTTATTCGGCGGCAGTGGGCGAGGAAGCTACTGAGACTGCAGTCCCTGATTTCTCTACATTCGATGCCCACTGTGCGCCGCAATCGCGTGTAGTGAATGTAACCAGTGGCGTGGAAGAGGCGCCTACAGCATCTATGGCAGCAGGGACCACGACTATGGCTACAGCTTTGGTGGCTACTGGTTTCGCCTATGTGGCACAGCGCCGTGCGAGACAAGCTGAGTTGTTGGCGCAGTTATTGCCCGAGGTTCGAGATATCCGACGCATGGGTTCAGCTGCTCTTGACCTCTGCCACGTCGCTGCAGGGCGTGTTGATGCATATTATGAACACGGTTTGGGGCCGTGGGATCACGCTGCCGGCGTGTTAATTGCGGCACGGGCGGGGGCAATCGTGCAGATGCCCAAATTGGATATCCCATCCTCCGAAGGTGTGCAGGTCATGGCCACAAAACCCGCCCTATGGCAACCGCTGTCTCAGCGGTTGTCTGAACTAGTAACGGGGGGAGTACTCGCGCCCATAACACCCTAGTCGACAGGACAGAGGTGACAGGCAGTATGTCGCTGTTTTAATATCCGCCTCGACGAACCTGATACTTAGGAGGAAAACTCGTGGCTACCGACTACGATGCTCCCCGTCGACGCGCTGACGACGACATCGAGACTGACTCTCTCGAGGGGCTAAAAGCCGCAGAGAAGGCAGAAACTGCTGTAGATGACACTGATGATGGCGAAATCGTAGAACCATTCGATGTTCCGATGGCCGATCTGTCCGGCGAGGAACTCTCGGGAACCGTTACTCCTCGGCAGAGTGACGAGTTCACCTGCAGTGAATGCTTTTTGGTGCAGCACCGGTCGCATATTGCCAAAACCTTCTCCGATTCTGAAATCATCTGCCAAGACTGCGACTAGACAAACACTGTGCCCGGCTCTGCTTCCCTCTCCGCGGCCCTGTTCAAATTAGGGTTGCTGCACATGAAACGTGTTGTTCATGTGCGATTTACAGGTGGTGGTGTAACAATGCCGCTACGCGGGATGAGTAAAAGTCGCAGATCATGCAGAATTTAATTGATCCCACAAGCCCCTGTAGTAAGCCCATGTAGTTCATAAGAAGCAATCTCCTCTTACGTAAGCATCCGACACTCGAGGAGAATGAGGGGTGAACTGGAACTCTGCGAGCTAGATGCGTTTAGTAAATTGGACGGCCTAGTGCTTCAAGAAGCTCTTGAGGCTCTTTGGTTGATATCAACCAATAGGGAGTGGGGTCATCAGGATCATCCAACACGAGCATAGCCATCGTGGGAATCCATCCCTTGTGCACCACATAAGCCGCAGGATCCAACTGGCGTCCCATTGCCGCTGGCTTGGCAGTAGGGGGGATGACGAGCGTTCGGCTCACAACATCTGCTGGCAGGCGTGCAGCCCCGGTATATAACCAGATACCGTCTGCCTCGCGAGCCACGATGACCTTGTTAGAAGACAAGGCTGACAGTGACCATACGACCGCTGCGCCAGCGAGGATGGCCATAACGACACCCCAGTACCACTCCCGCTGCATTTGTGCTTGCCAAGCGAGAAGACAGACCAACAGTGCACCGAGGAGCCACCACGTGAGCGGTACACGTTGGTTTTCCGAGTAAAGAATCTCGGAGTCTGAAGCCTTTGCAGGCTGTGTGGCTGCCACGGCGATACTCCTTGTAGTGCAAACAAAGGTGAGAAACTTCATCAATAGTCTAATAGTGTCAAGGGGTGTAATACCCAACTGGGCAGGCTAGGGGCTTGTAAGGTGGAGTTCCATGACGAACAGCACATCTGCTCCGCTCAAACTTGTCCGGCTGGATCGCGATCTTCCTCTGCCAACCAGAGCTCATGCGACTGACGCGGGAATAGATTTGTATTCTGCTGAGAACGCTACTATTTCCCCAGGTGAACGCCATCTTATTGGCACGGGTATAGCTATTGGTCTCAATCCAGGAACCGTAGGGCTTATCCATCCGAGGAGCGGTATGGCGTTAAAACACGGATTGTCCATTGTAAACGCGCCCGGAACGATTGATGAGGATTATCGTGGCGAGGTAAAGGTGTGCGTGATCAACCTGGATCCGCGTGAGGATATCGTCATTAAACGTGGCGATAGAATCGCCCAACTAGTACTCCAGGAAGTGCTCCTCAGCCCTATTGAGGAAGTTGATTCTCTGGAAGCATTGGGAGAGACCGAAAGAGGTAAGGGTGGCTACGGCTCCACAGGGAGCTAGCCCTGAATAGCGGGCAGAGATCCTGCGGCGATATATAGAAAACGCACGACAAACAACGAGGAAGAAGAAACATGGCTCTATTTGGCCGCAAAAATAAGATGAAGGACTCCCTAAAAAACACCCCGGATACCCCAGAGCATGAACAGCCAGACGAGGGCGCAGCGCTCCGTGGCGCTGAGGTCGTAGTACCGACTGTTGGTACCACATATGATCCAGTCGGAGGGGATTTTGGACCGTTCGATGGGGATCAGGTTGATTTCCGTGCCTTCGACTTCTCCGATTTTGCAAAAGGTGGATTGGATTTGGGTTCCATGCTGGTTCCCGTTCCTCACGATGGGGAAGTACAGGTGGCTATGGGTGAAAATGGTCCCCAGATGATTCATATTCACACGCCGGCTGGCCGCATGACTCCCGTTGCTTTCGCCGCACCGCGGAGGGGAAACCTGTGGGAAGAAAGCATGCCTGAGGTCATTCAAGGGATGGTTAAAGATGGCCTCACTGTGACTCAGGAACAGGGGCCATGGGGTGAGGAGATTGTTGCCGAAGCTGGCGGCGGCACTATGCGCGTGATCGGCGTTCAGGGGCATCGTTGGATGATGCGCATGACTTTGGCAAGTACCAACGACAAGGCTGACCAGCTTGCAGCTCAAGCCCGTGAGGTTCTTGCGCGATCCTTCGTTTATAGAGGTCAAGATCCGATTCCGGCGGGCAATGTCCTACCGGTAACTATTCCTCAGGCGATGGCGGAAGCTCTTCGCCAACAGATGGAGCAACGGGCGCAGCAAGCTTCCGCCGTTCAGCAACCTCACAATTTTAACGATGGGGCTGTTGATTAGCAGTGGGTAAACACAACGCGATGGATGATTCGCCCCGGCCTCACGCTGAATCCGGAGAACGGCAACAGGCAACGATGTTGGAGCAAATGGGCGGGTTATCCGGTCTTGTCTCCAGTACACTACCGGTGCTGGTCCTAGTGCCCGTGAACAGCAAGTATGGGCTTGGTCCTGCGCTCGGTGCAGCTGTGGGTGTGGCTCTTGCAGTGTTGATTTGGAGGGTTGTTCGTCGGGAGAATATTCAGCCCGCTGTCTCGGGGTTTATTGGCGTGGCGATATGCGCTGCCATAGCGTGGATGATGGGTGACGCCAAGGGGTACTTTGCCTATGGGATTTGGTATTCGCTGATAGCCGGTAGTGCTTTTGTCATATCCGTGATTGTTCGTTGGCCTCTGGTGGGATTGATATGGCGGGGTATAAACGGCGAAGACCAGCGATGGCGTACGAACAGGCGGGCTGTTCGTGCTTTTAACATCGCCACTATTGCCTGGGCCGTTGTGTTTCTCGCGCGCTTCGGTATTCAACAGTGGTTATACGTCCACGATGCCACGAACGCTTTGGGCTACACACGCATCGCTATGGGATGGCCTTTGACCGCCATTGTTGTTCTTATTACGGTCTGGTCGGTGCGTGACGCGAATAGGGCAGAAGGTAAAACACATGGCGCGTAGTCCACGTCCTGAGACGATCACAATGAATTTGGATAACCCGGCGCACGGGGGCACGGTCATTGGCCGGATTGACGGTCAGGTGGTCTTTGTTTCCGGTGGGCTACCGGGAGAAACGGGTGTGCGCGTTGAGCTTGCACCGCAGAAAACGTCGTCCTCGCGTAAAGGATTCCGGACGGGGCGCGTTATCAGTGTGGAGAAACCGTCTCCGTATCGAATCCCCGCTCGGTGTGCCGCAGCTGCTGCTGGTGGCGGTTGTTGCGACCTCGATTTCGTGGACGGCGTGGGCAGCCTTGAGTATAAGAAGGCTGTCGTCGTGGACCAGCTGCGTCGTATTGGAAAGATCGTCATCGAAGGCAACATCCCATGCGATGGAGTGAGCTTGAGCCCTCAGGTGGGCTGGCGGACTCGGGTGCGTCTTGGCGTGGATAAAACTGGACGCGCGGGTGTGCGACGTAAAGCCTCGCGGGAAGTCATCCCTCTAGAGCAAGCACAGTGTGCGCAGTGGGCACAAGGGCTGGTCGCAGGTCTCGAGAATGAGAGGTTTACACCGGGGAGCGAGATAGCTGTGGCGCTGGGAGACAGTGGTGAACGCAGTGTGGTGGAGTTAACCGGTAATCGTAGGCACCGTCACTCGCGGGTAGTAGGGGGCCATGAGACGGTTGCTCATCGCTTGACCCGTGTGCCTGAGGTGGAATGGCAAATCGAGCCCCAGGGTTTTTGGCAAGGACATCGGGCTGCGCCTGATTTTTATACACAGTGGATAGGCGAGGTAATCCCAGCAGGCCATGGCTCGGCGTGGGATCTCTACGGTGGGGCAGGGGTATTTTCCTCGGTATTGAGCGGACGCGTGGATTGGGTTGACTGTGTAGATCACGCGTCCCAGGCGAGCATGGAAGGCGCACGGGCGTTGGCAGCGGCGGGGTTGGATAATGTCCGTTTCGTCGATGGTGATGTGGCGCACAGTCTGGACAGGCTGCGGGTGAGGACAGGATTGCATGCTGTAGTCATCGATCCACCGCGCGTCGGAGCCGGTATCGATGTCATCGCGAGGGTTGCAGCATATGAGCCGAACCATGTCGTACATATTGGTTGCGATCCCGCTACCGCTGCGCGAGATCTCGGTGCGTGGATTTCTGCTGGTTACCAGCTCGAGAAGCTCACGGTCGTGGATGCATTCCCCCTGACTCATCACGTGGAGATTCTGGCGTATCTCACCCCTGCGGCGAGTAGTTAAGCGATGAAATTTCTATGGATCTAGATCAGAGCACTAGACTGGAACAATCCACTGCATGTGCTTTTTGATAAGAGTTGAGTCATGTTTGCGGTTCAGGGTCACCCATACCTGTGAACCACGGACGCACTGTCGAAAAGCACTCCGATGACCACAACGGATGGAGACGAGCCGAACTACATGGGCATCCTTGAGACTATTTCCACACCGGCGGATGTAAAGGCGCTTGATGAGGCACAGCTCGATCAACTTGCTGGAGAGATTCGCACGTTCCTCATCCAAAAGGTGTCTGCCACGGGCGGACATTTGGGACCGAACTTGGGCGTGGTTGAACTAACCATTGCCATGCACCGTGTGTTCGATTCCCCAACCGACCCGTTGATTTTCGATACCGGTCACCAGTCTTATGTGCATAAGATTCTTACGGGACGCCGTGATCTTTTTGATACTCTGCGCCAAAAAGATGGCCTGTCTGGCTATCCTGATCGCTCGGAATCACCGCATGACTGGACTGAATCTTCCCATGCGTCGGCGGCGCTATCCTACGCGGATGGTTTGGCAAAAGCATTCGAACTTGGCGGTCAACTCCACCGGCACGTGGTTGCACTCGTTGGAGATGGAGCCTTGACGGGGGGTATGTGTTGGGAGGCACTTAATAATATTGCGACGTCCAAAAAACGCTCGGTGATTGTCATAGTCAACGACAACGGTCGGTCTTATTCTCCGACTATCGGAGGACTAGCCGAGAATCTTGCAGCTCTTCGGTTGCAACCTGCCTACGACAAGGTCATGGATTCGGGGAAGTACGCATTGGGCCGTATGGGCTGGGTGGGCGATCGAGTTTTTCAGGTCGTACATGGCTTGAAAGAGGGTGTGAAACACACTGTCATCCCACATGAGATGTTTAGTGACTTGGGCATCAAATACATTGGTCCGGTGGATGGCCATGATCTGCGCCAAGTGGAAAACGCGTTGCGCTACGCGAAAGACTATGGTGGTCCCGTCATAGTTCACACCATGACTCAGAAGGGCAAGGGTTTTTCTCCAGCTGAGAATGATGAAGCTGATCAGATGCACGCTACGGGCGTGATTGATCCGGTGACCGGTGCTCCATTGAGCAAGTCGAAACCGGGCTGGACACAGGTGTTTTCCACACGGCTCATTGAGCTGGCGGACGAGCGCGATGACATTGTGGCCATCACTGCCGCGATGGCTGGTCCTACAGGTTTAGCGGAGTTTGCCAAACATCACCCACAACGTACCTTCGACGTGGGCATCGCCGAGCAACATGCTATGACATCAGCTGCTGGCCTAGCTTTGGGCGGCTTACACCCCGTGGTCGCGGTGTATTCGACGTTCTTAAACCGCGCATTCGACCAACTGCTCATGGATGTCGCTTTGCTCAAGCTCGGAGTCACGGTGGTACTGGATAGGGCGGGTATCACGGGCCCAGATGGTGCCTCCCATAATGGCATGTGGGATCTCTCGTTGACCACGATTGTCCCCGGTATCTACGTAGCAGCACCCCGTGACGGAAAACGCCTGCAGATGGCTCTCGACCGGTGTGTGGCCATTTCTGATGCACCGAGCGTTGTGCGTTTCCCCAAGGGCTCCGTACCGAGTGATGTCGAGGCGATCCGCGAAGAGACTGACTACGACGTGCTCTGCGAGTGCGCTAGCACTAATGATGCATCCACGATGACTCGTACCCGTCACGTGGTGATTGTGAACTACGGTAGCTTGAGCGCACAAGCCCTGGCAGCAGCCGACGCTCTCAAGGATCACGGATATGCCGTGACCGTTATTGACCCACACTGGGTGGTGCCGGTGAAACCAGCGCTCATTGAGGCTGTGCGCGGAGCCGACCTGGTCGTCACCATTGAGGATAACGGTGTCAAGGGTGGAGCAGGTTCGGTTCTTCAGGCACAGCTCAATGATGCAGAAGTAGATGTTCCTGTTCGCAACATCGGTGTACCGCAGGAGTTTATTGACCACGCCGAGCGTAATGAAGTGTTGGAGCAATACGCATTGGACAAGGAGGCCGTTGCTCGGCGAGTTGTCGAGTGGGCGGACAAACTCTAATAAAGCCGGTCAATCAGGGCTGGTATTGAGGAATTGGCGATGAGGTCAATTTGCCACGGTCTGGATCCTTGTGATTCCATGGCCGTGCCCACGGTGCTTTCGAATACCGCCACGGGATCCTGAGAGTAATCCACTTTTATCCGCGACGTTTCCCACGCTACTGTCCGGAGAGTTTTCATCGTCGCGAGGGTGTCCATAGTCAGATCCAGTTCTTCTGCTAGTGTGTGCGTCCGGTTGACTAGTACCTCGAGCGCCATAAACGCCCGTGGGTGATCCGTTTCCCACCGCGTGTAGGCGGGTATCTGTGCGACAGGATGGCGCGGTAATCGGGGTAAGGCGCGCTGTGGAAGATGGAGGGCTTCTTTGACGGCAATGTCCGCGCGCCGCTGGACGGTTGCGGGTATCGCAAGGCTGTGTAGTTCATCCAATGCTTGGTGAGGAGACTGCGCAATGCGGAGGATATCTTTTCGCTTGATTATGCGGTGCGGGGACAGGTTGTGTGTGGACGCATAGTCGTCACGTACTCTCCACAGTGCCCTCGCAATCGCCAGGCTGCGAGCGCTCCGCAGCGCAGATAGGCCTTTCATGTCTGTCCAGGTCGGCGTTGGGAGAGCAATCGAACGGTCGAGTACCGATGAGCATTCTTGTACGTACCACTGCCGGCGGCCACGCTCGTCGATCTGTTCCAACGTGATGGCTAGGAGTTCTCCGAGGTGTTCGACATCGAGAGCTGCATAAGCTAAAAGGTCCTCCGATAAGGGACGCGCAGACCAATCCTCCTGACCCTTGTCTTTGTTGATGGTGATACCGCAAAAATGCTCGAGCATGTGGCTCAAACCAGGCTGACCAAGTCCTAAAAGACGCCCGGTGATTTGGGTATCGTGGAGACGGGTCGGGTGCCAACCAATGGCGGTGAGATACGGAAGATCGGTGTGAGCGGCATGGAGGATCCACTCGGAGTGATTCAATACCTTTCCAAGAGCAGCATTTGCGGCGTCGGATACAGTCGGATCAACCAAGAGAGTGCCGCAACCAGGACGCCGAAGTTGTACTAAGTAGGCGCGATCGTCGTACCGATAGTCGGCAGCTCGTTCGGTATCTACAGCGATAAGACCCTCACCGCGTTGCAGTTTCTCTGCAGCGTCATACAGAGCTGATTCGTTGTCGAGCAGCGGGGGAATGCCATCGCGGGGAATACTCACATGCACGGTAGGGCGTACCCCTTGCGGTTTAAGAGTTGGGAGTACTTTGGGCAGCGTGGGAGCTCATTGCTCACTGTAGTGGTGGGTTAGTACTGGCGGTTAGCCCGCAGAAGAACCGGTTTGTTTACCCATACCAATGTAGGTGACCCCTTCCGGTGGTAGACCCGCCACATTTGCAAGCACTCGGGCAAATGCTTGGACATGACCGGAGAGGTCAACCCCCGTTGCTGTCCAGCTTGCGCGCATTTCGATTTGGAACGCACGTGGTGGCCCGCCGATTTCGCCATAACGGACAGAAGCGGTAGACGTTACTGTGCCACCTAGATTGGTGTATGGGCTGGAAGGCGAGTTCAATTCCTCCGTCAACCAATCCCAGGCCACATCTGGCAGAAGGGGATCGGAGGCCACGGACGCATCCATGTCCGCTTGGATATAAGCGACCATGCGCATCTTCGCTCCTTCCCAGCTTTCATCACTGTGTGGGTCGTGGAGCAGGATGAGTCGCCCGAATGCGTCACCTCCGTTGTCCGTGGAAAATTCGGGTACGTTAGCATCATCGTCGAATTCTGGATGGAGAACTTCGAGGCCGACGGCATGGCTTAGCGGCGCGAGGTTGCGGGGAGGGCGGATATTTCCCAGGCTGATACCGGAGCGAACTTGAGCATGTGACATTGACTGCACTGCTTGCTCGAAGTAGTCGGGAACGGCTAGGTTCTGCTCTGTCTCTTGGCTCACAATCCCTAAACCTAGCGTTGAGGGTTATGTTTCTGGGTAAGGCGCGCCGCTTCGGCGTGGCGTGTCCTGCACTTCCGGGTGCCAGGATGGGGTGCGGTGGGGAGATAGGAGTCAGCGGGAGAGGTACTGGCATAATGGGCTCATGTCCTCTGTTGAGTATGCACTCGATTCTGGTGCCATATTTCCGAGGGATGCTCAGGCCGCCGCATCCCACCGTCGAGCTAGCGTAGATGCGCCCTTCCTGGCGGCCGTTCGCGGTGAAAAGCCTTCTCGTCGTCCCATATGGATGATGCGCCAAGCTGGTCGTTCGTTGCCTGAGTATCGCGCCGTGCGCAAGGATGTTGGGATGCTGGAGGCCTGCTTCGACGCAGATCTGGTTGCCGAGATTACGATGCAGCCTGTGCGACGCCACGATGCCGACGCCGCAATTCTATTCAGCGATATTGTTGTTCCTCTCAAGGCCGCTGGCGTGGATTTGGATATTGTGCCGGGGCGTGGACCAGTGGTTTCAAACCCGATCCAGACAATCGACGCTGTGCGCGGCCTCCCCATCGTTGAACGTGAGCAGCTTGATCCCATTGTCCAGGGAATTGGCGGCATTCTCGGCGAGCTACGGGCAGATCAGGTTCTCATCGGTTTCGCTGGTGCGCCGTTCACGGTGGCTTCTTATCTTGTCGAGGGTGGACCTTCGAAAAACCATGAAGTGACCAAATCACTCATGTACTCCCACCCGGATATATGGCATGCTCTGATGCGGCAGCTGACTCCAACAATTGTGCGTTTTTTGCAAATGCAAGTGGAGGCCGGAGTGGATGCAATACAGCTATTCGACTCCTGGGCGGGGTACCTCACAGCCAGGGATTATCGTCAATTTGTGGCCCCATATACCGCCGAAATATTCCAGGCCATTAAGCCTTATGGAGTACCCATGATTCACTTTGGTGTGGGTACCGGTGAATTGTTGGGAGAGATGGCGATAGTGGGGCCTGATGTGGTCGGGGTCGATTGGCGTGTACCCATGGATGCTGCGGCGGCGCGCGTGAAGGCAGCACTTGAGCACGCGCATCCCACCGCTAAGCCAGAAGTCAAGGCGAAAGCCTTGCAGGGGAATCTAGACCCGGCGGTTTTATTCGCCGGTGAGGATGTCGTAACGGAACATATTCGACGCATAAATGCCGAAGCGGATCGGGCCATAGAACGCGGTCAAGCTCGTGGTCATATTTTCAACCTTGGCCATGGTGTTCTTCCCAATACTGATCCTGACGCCATCACCCGAGCCTTTGAGGAGGTACATCGTTCATGACGCCTCAATTCAGCGGAGACGATCGCCCAGTGAAAATTGCCGTAATAGGCGGGGGCATCGCCGGAGTGAGCGCCGCGTGGAAGTTGCGCAAGCTTCTGGGAGAGCGTGCCAACATTTTGATTGCGGAGGCGTACGACCGCATCGGCGGCAAGCTCAAGACAGTGAACTTTGCCTATGGCCCTGTCGACATGGGCGCAGAGGCATTCATGGGTATGCGCCAGGACTTCGTTGAGATCATTAAGGACGTCGGGCTTGAATCCGAGCTGCGCACACCGTCTGGACTGCCTTCAGGGCTTTTTATCGATGGCCAGTTGGTCGATATTCCGCGCGCGACGATCATGGGCATCCCGGCTGACGGCTCCACAGTCGAGCACATTGTGGGGTCGAAAGCTGCGCAACGTATCAATGCTGAGCGTGACGGCGTACCGATGACCTGGGCTCCGGGGCAGGATGCTTCCGTGGGTCAACTTGTCGAAGCGCGTTTAGGGTCGGCCGTGGTGCATCGCCTGGTTTCGCCCATGCTCGGAGGTGTGTACTCTAGCTCTGCATACGACCTAGGTGTGCGAGCGACTCTTCCACAACTTGCCAGTGAACTTGACCGTCGCGGTGCAGATGGAGGAGGCTTTTTCCTCACGGACGTCGTCAGCGATTTGCTGGCCGAGCGCCAACAGCGTTCCGCTTCCGGTGGAGGTTCTCCAGCACCAACTTTTTATAGTTTGGCCTGTGGTTACCGGGGCGTGGTCAACGCACTTGCACAACAAGCCGACGCGGAAGTTCTGTACAACACCGGCGTGGAGGCTATCGGGCGTAGTTCCAAAGGTTGGTACATCGAACCTATCGGTGACGTCGATGCCGTTGTTATTGCCACCCCCGCACCGACTGCCTCTGTCCTATTACAGGATATGGCCGTGAAAGCCTCAGAAGCTCTGTCCTCCATCGAGTTGGCAAGTTCAGTGGTGGTGGGGATGCGCTTTGCTTCTGACGTAGGTATCCCTCAACGTTCGGGTGTGTTGCTGGGTTCAGATGCTCCTACAGAGGCCAAAGCTTTTACCTTTTCCTCGCGCAAATGGCCGCATTTGGCGGAAAGGGGAGGCGCTTTTGTCCGTGCCTCTTTCGGCACTCTTCGTGAACCGTGGTACGTCGAGGCTGATGATCTCGCGTTACTTGCCTATGCTATAGATGATTTGCAAACGCTGACGGGAGAGCGGAAAAAACCTGAAGAGTTTTTCGTACAACGCTGGTGGGGTGGCATTCCGTGTTACGGACCTGGTTATCAGGACATAGTGAACGCGGCCTATGAAGAAGTACGTGACATTAAGGGGCTGGCACTGGCTGGTTCCATGCTTAATGGTGTCGGTGTTCCTTCTGCCGCTGCGACGGGAATCGCGGCAGCGGAAGAAATAGTTAGCGAAATGGGCTGGGGGTAATATCCCCGGAGCGAGCACGCTCCAGCCGAATAGTAGACGAATGTAACTAGGTGAATTGGCTGGAGGTTTGGCAGGCAGAGTTGTGACAAATGGCTGGATGATAGGCGCATGGAGAGTGAGGACGAGTATGTCGCATGTTGATGTGATCCGATATCCGATCTACCGCTCTGTTTCTTCTGCCTCAATCCGAGTAGGTTGGGGTAGGGAAAATTCGCATCTCTAAAGAACTCAAGAAAGGCAGTGTTTCAAGGTAATGAGCGAGCATCAAAACCTGGATATCGACAAATTGAATTCCGTGGTCCGCTACGCAATGTACTCCGTGTTCAAGGTTGAGCAGGGTTTCCTGGATTCCGACCGTGTCGCGGTGGCTGAAGATTTCCAGAAGTTCCTGGACTCCTATGAAGACAAGGACTTAGTCATTCGTGGTGTGTATGATCTGACCGGTTTACGCGCAGAAGCAGACATCATGATCTGGTGGCATGCGGAGAAAATGGAAGATCTCCAGGCGGCGTACAAGCGTTTCCTTCGAGAGACACTGCTGGGACAAAACTGTGAACCAGTCTGGTCAAACGCTGGTTTGCATCGTCCATCTGAATTCAATAAATCCCATCTGCCTTCCTTCATCATGGGGGAAGACCCAGAACAGTGGATTTGTGTGTACCCCTTTGTTCGCAGCTATGACTGGTACATCATGGATCCAGCTCAGCGATCGAAACTGCTGCGTGAACACGGTATGGCGGCTGTTGGTTTTGATGACGTTCGTGCCAACACCATCTCTGGTTTTGCTCTTGGAGATTATGAATGGCTTTTGGCTTTCGAATCTCCGACTCTGGAACGCATCGTGGAATTGATGCACAAGATGCGCTACACCGAGGCGCGTCTTCACGTTCGGGAAGAAATCCCATTCTTCACAGGCAAGCGCATTAACGGTGATGCAGACACTGTGAAGGCCTTTGTGGAATCACTCGCCTAACGTCTTCTACTGCAGAGGGCTGGTTCTTAGGGAGCCTATAGTCCTCTGCAGTTTTCGTGTGCGTGGAAGCAAATCTGCCAACGTAAGTGGGGGAGGAATGCTGCCAGAGGGTGTCAGGGAAGGAGGATGCCCTTTGTAAACTACTGGCAGCGGCGAGAACTAGTCTGGTTGGTCTCGATCTGAGGGCTTAAAGGTAAGACAGATGGAATTAATACAATAGCGCAGATCAGTAGGAGTGCCGTAGCCTTCACCGGCAAAAACATGCCCTAAATGGCTGTGGCATCGTGCGCAGAGAACCTCTGTACGACGCATCCCCAATGAGTCATCGTCTCGCGTGATGACTGCATCCGAATTAGCAGGATCGAAAAAACTAGGCCAGCCGCAGTGGGAGTGGAATTTCTCGCTGGAACGAAAGAGCACCGAACCACAGGCGCGGCACGAATAAGTTCCAGGTGTTTCCGTGTCCGTGTATTCGCCTCGAAATGGAGCTTCTGTTCCAGCTTGACGAAGAACGCGATATTCTTCGGGGTTGAGCATATCGCGCCATTGTTCGTCGCTGAGAGAGCGAAAGTCCACGTAGTTACTCTTGGTTGTTGGGGGAGGGGATGCTGTGTCGTCCGTATGGTTGTTCATAGTTGCGTTTGTCTTGGGACAAGCGGGAGGAGCGCCTGACTCGCGTGGAGTGAGGAGAGCGTGCGTCTCCTGCCGAGTGGGTAGATTTTTCCCGTGGTTGCGTGAGGTTATGAGGCTGGACAACGGCTGGTTGCTGAGAAGTGGGCAGTGGCCGCGCTCCGAAGAGTCCAAAGTAATGGATATCTCCGAGCGTATTCAGGCCGTTACTCCTTTCCTCTAGCGTCCACATTACTGTAGCGACCGCGGCGCTGAGGATGATTAGTGACCAGCCGATTGTTCCCCGTGTGTATTCAAATACCTGGCCCCACTTAATCCATCGTTCAGACTGCCACATGTCCGAGGAAAGGCACAGATATACGCCAATCCACGCTATTGGGTTATGCATGACTGAACGGCGGGAGAAAAGCGTGAACAATAGCGGGAGAATCAGCATGCTGTAGTACATCTGTCCCAGGGAACTGATGAGGAATACTCCCATCAAAAGAATGCTGGATGTGGTGCTTGCCCACATTAGCGGGTCACGATCACGCCAACGAAGAAGGAAAACTACGGCAATTAAGACTGAGGCGACGGCGAGGATCCGCCAGATCAATATCTGCCAGTGCGGGATACCGTAGTACACACCGATTCCAGCAATCGAAGAGTTGGCGTAGTCACGAACGATTCCCAGATAAGGCATGAGTTTGTCGACGTAATCCCCTGGCTGCACCATAAGCGGAATGGCAGCGAGGTTCAAGACCACGGGTACGGCTATGCCACTGGCGACGGCAAGGAATTGGCGTCGAGCAAATGGAATAAACAACAAGGGGGCAAACTGAGGTTTAATCGTGATAGCTAAGCCAAGAGCAACTCCTGCAGCGCATTCCAACGCCTTGTGGCGGTAGCGCAAGAGCAAAAATAAGAATAGCGCTAGGTTAAAAAGTAAAACACCGTTGATATTTGTGAAGCGCAGAGTGTTGTATGCCGACTCTGTAGAGAACAGAAAAATCACACTCAGTGGCCAAACCATCCCCGTGAGACGAAAATTAAACAGCGCGGTCAGTAGTCCCGCAGCAAGTACCATGGCGAATCCATTGAATACGATAAACAGGATGCGACAGGTGTCAAAATCTGAGATGAGTGTGATGGGGCTCAGTAATAAAGTTCCGCCGGGGGAGTAGAGGTAGTGCGGATCTGTCATCCACAATTCTTCATTGTAAACCGGTGCTCCTACTTGGAAACGCTGGAGGGCGTGCCACACCGTTGAAAAATCATCGACCGGAGAGGAATTATTCGGTTGGATGAACACCTTGTTCAACACGCAAAAAATGGCAAAAGGCCACGCCAGGCACGCGCCGAGGAGCGATAACTGTTCATTACTAAAGCGAGACCGCAGACCAGCAAGTGGGTCGGGATGCCCAACGCGGTGCCTTGGAGTGTCGTAGTGAGTGTGAGTTTTCATCGTCGGCAATCATATCGGTAAGGAAACCGTTCAGGGTGGAGGCTTAGCCGCGTAAGTCTAAATGTTTGGAAGAATGACCATGATCTACGCACGGGAAACCTGGAGTTAAAGATATGCGGAGTTAGAAATGTACGACGCGTCTAGCGCGCAAAGAAGAAAGCCGGAGGTGTTTTTCCTCCGGCTTTGTGGAGCGGATGACGAGACTCGAACTCGCGACCCTCACCTTGGCAAGGTGATGCGCTACCAACTGCGCTACATCCGCATATATCACGCCTACGTACACCCTTTGAGGATGTACGTAGGCGGTGATGAACGACGAGGTGGAAACGGGAATCGAACCCGTGTACACGGTTTTGCAGACCGTTGCCTAAGCCACTCAGCCATTCCACCGTGGCGAATAACCGCCTCGTTGGTTCACCCTAGTAGGAAAACTGTTGTGAACCTGGAGCGGATGACGAGACTCGAACTCGCGACCCTCACCTTGGCAAGGTGATGCGCTACCAACTGCGCTACATCCGCAAAATCCAACCTCGCTACACCGGGTGGGTGTGGCGGTGGATGGTGCGCAATACTGGGATCGAACCAGCGACCTCTTCCGTGTCAGGGAAGCGCTCTCCCGCTGAGCTAATCGCGCGAATTCCACGTTGAGTGGTGGAGCGGATGACGAGACTCGAACTCGCGACCCTCACCTTGGCAAGGTGATGCGCTACCAACTGCGCTACATCCGCATATACCGATCCATGGCTCATGCCAACCTCGGTGCGAGAAACACCCTAGTCGGTTTCTGTGTTTGTACACAAATCTCCAGGTGACAGGGGGTAGCCATTGTTTATTTACAACTGAACAGTGTGTAGTGGCAAGATAAAACCCTATTTCCTTATAAGGAAGCAAATTCAGCTGTGAGCTCGACGTTTAGGTGCTCCAGATACAGAGGTGTTAAATTAGCAGCTGCTCAGCGTGATAGATAACGGGCTGATGTCCGTCGCGCTGGTGCATTGAGATGAATACTACGGTGATTTCATAAAATTCTGGTCCTATAGCTCAGCGGGAGAGCGTTCCGTTCACACCGGAAAGGTCGCTGGTTCGATCCCAGTTAGGACCACCATAACCACAATGCCCTCTGAACTGGCTAAACAACAGCCAGTCAGAGGGTGTGTTCGTTTTGGTAACAAATGGACAGTCGCCAAAATTTGTTGCTTGCTTGCCGCCAGATTGTGTAAACGCAGCGCGCACCCTGAATCGCACTAGATTGTTGCGAGCTTGTCGCGAGCTGTACGACAGAACTGCAGCGGTCACCCTTGCTACCGTGAACGAAGGGAGCGTGTAGATCACGCGGCACTCACGGCGCTGAACGCGCCTTGCGCCATATTTCCTTGGCAAAGAATCTTTGCGTAGATTCCCATGAAAATTTTTGGTCGGTCGGGCTTGAAGCACAGATTCCCCACCCGGAAACTAGGGAATCGACCGCGACAAGGAATAGCGAGCAATATCTAGGAGTGCTGAACATCTAGGAGTATTGAACGGCAATAGTGGGTTGACCGTTGTCGCCTTGGATGATCCGCGCACTCACCCCAAAAACTCGCTCAATAAGCTGAGGAGTCAAAACTCAGCGGGGTAACCATGAGCAGCGACCTCGCCGGAATCCGGAATATAAAGATGATCACATAGCGCCGCGTAGATAATTTCTTGGCCTCGCGGAGTGTCCGACGAAAAAGAGCCGTGGCGCGGTGTCCGCGCCATAGCAACAGTGTTATTCGCCCTCAGCCCAAAGGAACTGTGGGGTTCTTGGGGTACTGCGGTAATAAGTTGAGCCATGGCGTGACTGCGCAGCTTTGCGATCTCCTGATTCGCAACGGCCACCGTGTTGTAGCTGTCGATACACGGTCCGCAATAACGTAGATTTCCCGCACTATTTGGCCCGATTTCCGGTCACAAGCCCTGGTCTGGCATATAGATTGATGTCCCGTGACCCTGACCTGCCATTGAACTTGGTGGAAAGACAAGAGACGTTAAGTCCGGGTGTCCCCATGTTCGTTCTCGTGATCTTCTGTTCATCGCAAGCAGCAGCAAGAGCAAGGGGGATCCGAAAAAGGCAGTGAGAACGTTGATGGGAAGCTCCTGGTCAATAGCGTGGGCGATTACTCGGCACAAAGTGTCCACACACACCAAGAGGGTAGACCGCATTACTGCAGAAATAGGTAACAGCACCCGGTGATTGGCGCCGACAAGGAACCGACCAAGGTGCGGAATAATTAGCCCAATAAAGGCGATGGTTCCAGAGACAGCAACTAGCGCCCCCGATCATCATATTCGTCACCAAGAAGACAGCCATCGTTAAAGACCCTGGATGCGCCCCTACTGCGAGCGTTGTTTCATCGCCGACAAGCACTGCGTTGAGCTTTTTGTTAATCCCACAAGAGTAACGCCACCGAGGATTGTTACTCCTAGAGTGACGAGAATGTGTGGCCAAGTGGCGCCGGCTAAGGAACCCATGGGCCAGGAGAGAATACTTCTGGTCTGTTGTTGATCCGCGTGAAGCACGAGAAAACTAGTGGCGGCGGAAAAGTTGCCCCGCCGCTACCTCGGCGAGGGTGAGCGTGAGGGGGATCCTGCCGGGGCCAACGCGAAGGTGAAAACCTCCAAAGACGCTGGTGCAGAGCCACACCGTGAGAAGCGATAGGAGGGAACTAAGGAATGCTGCGAGAACGAGGAGCTTACTTAAGGCCACGCTGGAAGAAGCGGCTCCCGCAAGCACTGAACCTCCAAAAATCAGAAGGCAGGTGGTGCCGAAACTGGTGCCTGCTGATATGCCCAGGAGCTAGGGCTCTGCTAAGGGATTTCTCACTAAGGCCTGGGTAGCTACCCCGCCCTTACTAGATCTGAGCCCACTATGGCGGCTAAAACTGGCCGGTGCAGACTGGTCTTTTAGATGATGATTTCTGGGCTTCCAGGGTGAAAGTCTTGACCACTGAGCCCAAGGTACAAGGGGCGGCACACCGAGGCAATGGGTACTGCAGTAGTTGCCACTACCGCTCCGGCCATAATTCCCACTGTAAGGAGGAGACAAAGGCTACTTCCCACGCTAAGGCTAGAGGTTCGAGATGGCATCAGGGGGTTGCTTTCACAAACTTCTGGAAGGTGTGAGAGTTCTCCACTCCAGGCAGCGTGGTAACTGACGCAGTCAGGCGAATGATCTGGTTATTCTTCACCCCCAGCCAACTGATAGACGGCATTACCTATTTGTTCGATTCCGATGGTAACCACACCGCGCGCGGCGAGATATGGGACAAATACACTACTCGTACACGAGTAGCCTTGTGATCGCTCAGATGGAATTCTTCTCGCGTCATTGATATTTCTTCTTCATGCTATCTATCAGTTGTTGAGTCCGCTCTGGTTGTTCATAAAAGTTACCCACATGGCGATGTTTTCATACACTTGATCAAGGTTATTCTCTCGAGCAAGAAAGAGCAGGTGCATACGCTGAGGAATGTAAAATACGTAAACCATATATGCACTGTGAGAGTATTGCTTCGTGGGAGCATCACCGTGTATATTATTCGTCTGTCCAAAGGCATCAACATACACGCACATTCCATTGGCTGGAATCGTTTCTTTAAAAAGCCCCGCTTCTCCAAGAATGGGAACACTATGTGCTTTTCTCGGATATCCTCGGGTAATGACTCCAACCCTCGTGACCATCTCGTTCCGATCACTCGCACCCAACCTTACCCCCAACTCCACAGCAGCAGTATTAGCCGTTCCAGTTTTATTTGGAGCATGGTCAATCGCGCTGGATTTTCCTTATCAATCCTGGATCGTCATTGGGAATCCAGCATTATTCTGCGCATCACTAGCTTACTTCGATGAAAAAGAATAGTGTGAACAAGTAGTCGGGGCGAGCGCAAGGCTTATGCTCAGTGCACAGTTTTTCTTTGGAAAATAGGGGAGTAAAATAATTCTCTTTGCTACATGAGTGCAGCCGTCACCCCAGGACATTACCAGAGGATTATACCATCAGATGTGGATGTTATTTATTTGCTCTGACACCGATAGATAGTCATTTCTCTATGTGACCACGGGCTCTAATGCAAAAATGTCATTATGTGTTTCTCTTTTATTTTTCATCTCATGAGTGATTGTGTGTGGGAGAGTGCAGCAGTTATTTCGACGGGCAGTCTCGAGTGTGAGAATGGACTGATGTGGGGTGGATACTCTCCTGTGTGTGACACAAGACTGTGGTGCGAAGCAGCGCGTGGTGGAAGATGGAGCCTTCAGTATGAGATATAGAACACAATTCACTGGAACTGGGAACTAATTTGTTTCTCCATACGACAACTCGACTGCCAGCCGTCCGACACGGCAGGTGATGATCGACTATCATCCGTCAGCAACAAACAAGATCCCATCACTGAAAGGTCCCTGGAACCTTGAGGAAGTTGTCTCTGCACACTGCTCGCACACTACGGTCTCCCTTGGCGACCGTAGCCGTTGCGTGCACGAGTGGACTTTTAGGGTCGGTACTGCTTGCTTCGCCGGCACTAGCTCACGACTCCGTCGTAAGCTCCAATCCACAAAACGGTGCCCATATAGGTTCGTTGCCCCACGAACTCACCTTGGAATTCTCCGGTGAGCCTCGGCAGGGCTACAACACCGTTGCGCTCTCGCGCGATGGCGACGTGCTCTTCAGTGGAAAGCCAAATGTCAACGGTAGGGTTCTGACTATCGACGTTCCGGACAACGTGGAATCGAACCCTGGTAACTACCTCATCGGTTTTCAAATCACTTCTTCGGATGGACACGCCACGCGCGGCAGCCTGGATTTCACTGTAGATGGCGACGGGTCCGCGTCGAATAAAGATGGCAACGCCTCTGAAAACGTGGGGAACTCTTCTGCATCACCGGGGCAACAGAGGGACGCACACAACGGCGTACCTGGCTGGCTGTTGCCTTTGGGAGGTATCTTCGTAGTTGCAGGCGCTCTCGTGATAGCGATCGCTCGGTTCGGAAATCTGAAGAAGTGATCTATTGAACTTGATGTCTCGGGATACTGGTTCGTAAATGGCTCACGCCGGATAACAGTTCTGAGGTAACTAACGGGTACAGCGCACTTTGCCCTCATACTTTCCGAAAGTCACCGACTAACCCGGAGCTTGTGAGGAAATAGTTGACAGCTCATACAGGAGAAGACAGTGAAGATTGTTCGCTCTGCCACATCGGCCACCCTTGCATTGACTGCTGCACTAGCATTGGCTGCGTGCACTCCGCCACATCAGAACGACTCTGATCAGCCTTTTAAGGACAACCAAACCGGTGTGGCCTCCCACTCTGCTGAAAACAGCAGTTCTACAGCAACAAGCTCTGAGGAAGCACACGCTTCCAACGGCAACACGAAAACGAATACTGAGGAAACAAGTCATCTGGTAGAGCCCCTCGCCCCGACTGTGGGCACCCCATCGGTTGTTACTGAAGCACCTGTTCGGTAGTTCCTCGGATGACGAATCGTGGGTTCAGGCATTGCAGCCCACACGAAACTTTCAAAGGAAATGATGATCGTGCGTACTTCCAAGCGCTCCATTCGCACCACCCACGTGGCAGTTGCCGCTATTGCTAGCACCTCTCTGCTTTTGGCTGCGTGTTCCCCAAATAATCAGTCGGACTCAGAGAAGACGATGTCTGACGTGTCCTCGAGCGTTGCTTCTGCAACGAAAGCTGCAGGTGATGAGAAGAGGGACGACGCAGCGTTGAGCTTCAAAGAAGCCTACGTCAAGGCTAAACCTGCAGATAAGGACATGACTGCAGCCTTCGGCGAGCTCACCAACAACTCAGACTCTGACATCACGATTACTAAGGTCGAGTCCACGTTGGCTGGCCACTTGGAACTGCACACCGTGAAAGACGGCGAGATGATGGAGGCGAAGGATGGCTTCACCATCCCAGCGGGCGGAACTTTGACGCTGAAGCCGGGGCATGAGCACATCATGATTATGGATAATCACGATGAGATCACAGCGGGTGACTCTGTCACGTTCACCCTCGTCGACAAGGATGGCAAGTCCTACGAATTCAAGGACGTTCCGGTTCGTGTTCAACAGTCCGGAGAAGAGAACTACGGCGGCTCAGAGGGTTCGAGCGCTCCTACCTCCTCTGCGTCCATGGGTAACATGGGTCAGGGTGACCACGCCGGTCACAACCATGGCTAATACCCACTGAAACTGGCAAGTGCCCCTCCACGTAATGAGGGGCACTTTGTCTATGCGCATAGCCTGATCTTTTGAAAAGAAAGCAGTTGATTCTTCTATGTCTCCTCAGCTCAGCCGCCGTGGATTCTTCGCCGGATTGGGAATGGCTGGCACTGCCGCTGTCATTGCTTCCTGTTCTCCTGATGGCAAATCCAAGGATAAAAATGGTACGACGCCGGACAATCAATCCGCAGGTCATTCCAGCGAAGATACACGTATTGATTTTGATGGTGAGCACCAAGCAGGTATTAAAACCGCGCCTCAGACGCATGCTTTGGTAGTGGCTTATGATCTTAAAAACCGGGATTCATTAGACAAAGGACAACGAACCGCGGATAGGTTGCGGCGAGTTATGCGGATTTGGACGGACGACGCTCGTTCGATGACCCAGGGGCGTGTGCCGCTCGCTGATCTCGAGGCAGAACTCACTAAGGCTCCCATGAACCTCACGATCACCGTGGGATGGGGTCCACAGTTGTTAGAAAAGGCCGAGCTGTTAGACAAGGTGCCGGCATGGGTGAAGAATAATGTTCACGGCTTGCCAGCGTTTAAGGGGGATAAGCTTAACCCGGAATTCTCCGGAGGCGATATCGTCCTACAGATTTGCGGTGACGACTTGACGGCCGTGAGCCATGCAGCCCGCGTTCTCACTCGCGGGTGCCGTGACTTTGTTGTACCGCGGTGGACGCAGCGCGGTTTCGTCGATGCTCCTACGGGTGAAACTCCACGCAACCTGCTGGGATTCAAGGATGGCACGGCGATTCCACGCACTGACGAGGAGTATGACAAAGCTATTTGGGATGAGCTAGGTGGCACTGCAATGGTTATCCGCCGAATTGTCTTTGACATTCCTGCGTGGGAAATCCTCGACCGGGATAGCCGAGAGGTTGTGTTTGGACGGTCTATCGTCTCTGGAGCCCCGCTTGGTGGACAAGATGAATTCGATGAGGTTGACCTTAATAAATTAGATCCCACTGGAATTCCCTTCATTGATCCTCATTCTCATGTAGGGATAAGCGCCGGAGAAGGGAAATTCATGAGGCGCCGTGCCTATAACTGGGATGGGGAGATTACGCCTCTGGGCAGCAGCGGGTTGATCTTCATTTGCTTTCAGAATGACCCTGATAAGGCGTTTACACCACTCCAAAAGAGATTGGCTGAATCTGATCGCTTGAATCAGTGGATTACTCACGTCGGTTCCGCAGTTTTTTGGTGTCCTCCTGGTACACAAGAGGGTGCCTACTGGGGATCGGGCGTGCTGGAAGGGTAGACTCTTTCAAGTTGGGGACTGTCACCCGGTATGTGACCGTCACAGAACGCTTGAAGGAGCACAACTCATCGTGAGCAACCCAGAATCTCGCCAGGATATCCAATCTTCAGTGTCTGCAGTATCTGCGCCTATAACCTTCACCGTTCCCGCAGGTGAAACCGCTGGCTCAGCAATGCGTTCGCTGGAATTGCCGAATAAAGGCCCCCAGGCCGTCGTTGTCGTGAAGGAAAGCGACGGCACTTTGCGTGATCTGTCGTGGACTCCCAAAACAGATACGACGGTTACTCCAGTTGCTTCCGATACCGAGGAAGGACGTGCGGTTATCCGTCACTCCTGCGCTCACGTGCTAGCTCAAGCTGTGCAAAAGGAGTTTCCTGGTACCAAGCTTGGTATCGGCCCAGCCATAGATAACGGTTTCTACTACGACTTCGAGGTTGATGAACCATTCACGCCGGAGGATTTGAGCAGAATCGAAAAGGCGATGAAGAAGATCATCAAGTCCGGCCAACGCTTTGAGCGTAAGGCGTATGCCAGTCAGGACGAGGCACTCACCGAATATGCGAATGAGCCTTTCAAGACCGAACTCATCGCAGATAAGGGAAACGTCGATCCTGATTCTGAAGAAGCTACGGAAGTTGGGGCTGGCGAGCTTACCTGTTACTCCAACATCAACCCTCGATCGGGCGAGGTCGAGTGGTACGACCTTTGCCGTGGCCCCCATGTGCCGACAACCCGCTACATTCCTGCTTTTTCTTTGACTCGTTCCTCGGCCGCGTACTGGCGCGGTGATCAGTCGAAGGCAGGGTTGCAGCGCATTTATGGTACTGCGTGGGAGTCTAAAGAAGCGCTTGCTGAATATAGGACAATGCTCGAAGAGGCTGAAAAGCGTGATCATCGCCGCCTCGGCACTGAGATGGACTTGTTCAGTTTTCCTGATGAGATCGGTTCCGGTTTCCCCGTCTTCCATCCCGACGGCGGGATCATTCGTCATGAAATGGAGGAGCATTCGCGACGCCGCCACCTGGCGTCAGGCTATTCCTTCGTGAATACCCCGCACATTACGAAGGGCGATCTCTTCCAAAAATCTGGTCACCTTGATTTCTATGCGGACGGGATGTTCCCTCCGATGCAGCTCGATGGTGAAACCGATGCCGACGGCAATGTCACTAAACCGGCGCAAGATTATTACGCCAAGCCGATGAACTGCCCGATGCATAATCTCATTTATTCCTCCCGCGGACGTTCCTACCGGGAGTTGCCACTGCGGCTTTTTGAATTTGGCACGGTCTATCGCTATGAGAAGTCCGGTGTGATTCACGGTCTCACTCGAGCACGCGGTTTTACTCAAGATGACGCACACATCTACTGCACTGAGGATCAACTGGAATCGGAACTGACGTCGGTTCTGGAATTCATCATTTCTTTGCTCCAAGACTACGGGTTGGACGACTTCTATTTGGAGCTATCCACTAAGGATGAGAAGAAGTTTGTGGGCTCCGATGAAATCTGGGAGCGTTCGACGAGCATCCTTCAACGCGTCGCTGAAAAATCAGGTCTCGATCTTGTTCCAGATCCGGGCGGCGCTGCTTTCTATGGCCCGAAGATTTCCGTGCAAGCTCGTGATGCCATAGGTCGTACCTGGCAGATGTCTACCGTGCAGCTGGACTTCAACCTGCCAGAGCGTTTCAATTTGGAATACACAGCTCCGGATGGGACGAAGCAGCGGCCGATCATGATCCACCGCGCGCTGTTTGGTTCGATTGAGCGTTTCTTCGGCGTGTTGCTTGAGCACTACGCCGGAGCATTCCCTGCATGGCTAGCACCTCACCAAGTGGTCGGTATCCCAGTGGCAGATGATTTCAACGACTACCTCGATGAATTCACTCAGCGTTTGCGTGATCGTGGCATCCGGGCCGAGGTGGATACCTCTGACGACCGTATGCAAAAGAAGATCCGTAACCACACGACAAGCAAGGTTCCATTTATGCTGCTCGTCGGCGGACGGGATCAAGAAGCCGGAGCCGTCAGCTTCCGTTTCCTCGATGGCACGCAGGTCAATGGCGTGCCACAGGAACAGGCTGTGGAATTGATCAGTAATTGGATTTCTTCCCGGCGCAACGACCAACCAACGAAGGAAACGGTATCCGCGCTGCTGTAGTCAGCGTGGGGCGGAGATTACGCAGGGCTTTTAGTCGGCGATAACGCTCAGGGAGGTACGTGGATGGAAAACTATGTGGATCATGGCGTGGGTGATACCCCGAATAATCCTAATGGGTTATTGCGCCTGTGGGCACCCTATCGCTCCGCGTACCTGACCACTTCAGAGCGAGACGAAGACCCTTTCCTCACGCTTCCACAGAAGTCGGATGAGGAGGCTTTGATCATTGCCCGTGGCAAGACGGTTTATTGTGTCCTGAATTTATTTCCCTACAATCCAGGGCACATGATGCTTGTCCCTTATCGGAAGGTTGCTGACTATACTGAGTTGACTGATGAGGAAACGTCGGAACTTTCCTCCTTCACCAAGACAGCTATCCGTGCGCTGCGAGCCGTGTCGCATCCGGATGCAATTAACGTTGGTCTCAATTTGGGTCGCGCATCGGGGGGAAGTGTTTCTCAGCATCTTCATCAACATGTGGTGCCACGTTGGACTGGAGATGCTAATTTCATGACGGTTATTGCGGGAACCAAAGTACTCCCGCAGACCCTAAGACAAACTCGTCAGTTGTTGGCCGCTGCGTGGCAGGAGGTGCAGTAGTTCGTGTTGAGCGTGCATGGCCGCAAGCCGGCGTCCGTAGTGATCGAGCCGATAGCCCGTGGTTTAAGTAAGGCGGGTATCACCCCGAACATGGTGACGCTCGGTGGCACAATTCTCGCCATTGTGTTCGCACTGTGGCTCATTCCCAGTGGGCACCATTTTGCTGCTGCAGTTCTCATCGGCCTTACTGTGGCCACCGACATGGTTGATGGAACGATGGCCAGAATGCGTGGCGGTGGCACTCGCTTTGGAGCGACTCTCGATGCCACCTGTGACCGTCTCACTGATGGAGCTGTTTTTGGCGCGCTCGCGTTGTGGTTTTCTCATCCTGAGGAGCCACACCGCATCCTCATGATTCTTAGTTTGGTCATTCTCGTCGCCAGTCAGGTCACGAGCTATGTCAAAGCCCGAGCTGAAGCCAGCGGAATCAAGGTCGTAGGGGGGTTGATCGAACGCCCCGAGCGCCTCATCATCGGGCTGATGTCATTGGGACTCGATGGTTTGGGAATCCCCTATGTGCTTGCAGCTGGGTTATGGATTCTCGTTGTTGGGTCCTTGTATACAGTTGTGGAACGTCTTGTCATTGTGGCCCGGTCCGACGCCGCCAGTGAGCTCATTGAAGCACCCGCCGGCGCACGTGAGTTTTCTTCACCACAGGATGATTAACAGGGGGCTGCCTTGAGTACGGATACACCGACACCCGAGCCAACCTACCCGCAAACTGGTCTCTCATGGACACAAAAGCTCTCAGCATGGTCCTATAAAGCCGGCTGGGCGTTGACGAAGAGACTTCCACCCCGTGTCGCCGCGGTGTTGTTTAATATCGGGGCGGACGCGGCCTCGAAAAGAGGACGGGGGCTGCCCCAACTGCGCAGGAATCTTGCCCGAGTGGTGGGGGAGGAAAAAGTCACCGACGAGCTGATCCGTGCCAGTATGCGCAGCTACATGCGTTATTGGCGGGAGGCATTTCAATTACCGGCCATCGCAGGTCCCGAGTTGGCCGCAAAGATTAACAAGTGTGTGCCCTATGACGTTCATCAGAAAATCAGTGCCGCACTGGCAGCCGGTAAAGGCGTAGTCATCACGTTGCCGCATTCCGCAAACTGGGATATGGCAGGAATGTGGCTGGTGAATTACTATTCGGATTTCACCACCGTCGCTGAGCGTCTGCGGCCGGAATCTCTTTTTGAAGCATTTGTGGAGTACCGCCGCTCACTGGGTTTTGATGTCATCGCGTTAACCGGGGCGGATCAGCCGCCGATGGAACGCTTGGCTCATACGCTTGCGGACAACCGTGTGGTCTGTCTAATGGGAGAGCGGGACATTACCGGTCACGGGGTGGAGGTGGAGTTTTTCGGCGAGCGTTGCGCAATGCCCGCCGGATCCGCATTACTAGCACAGCGAGCAGGTTGCCCTCTCTATGCGGCAAACCTGTGGTACGAGGGAGAGGATAGTTGGGGTATTGCCTTTTCAGATGCCATCAATACCAACCAGCCTTTAGATGACGTGGTTCAAGAACAAGCCCGGTGGTTTGAACAATTCATTGCAGAACACCCCCAGGACTGGCATATGCTACAGCCCATATGGTTTTCAGACCTTTCTGAGCAACGTTTGCGTCGGATGGGAGTAGCTTTCAACGAAGATCACCGGTACACCGCGAGGCGCCAGGATAAGGAGTGACGAGTATGACTGATCCGCATACTCCTCAGCGGCGCCTGTCAATAGGTATGGTCTGCCCATATTCTTTTGATGAACCGGGGGGCGTGCAGGCGCATGCCATTGATCTTTGTACCGAATTGCAGCGGCGAGGTCATAGCGTGAGCCTCATTGGTCCTGGAAAAGACCCGAGGAAAGTTCCTGATTTTGTGGAACTGGGCGGTTCCAGCATCCCCATCCGTTATAACGGCTCCGTAGCGAGGCTGAGTTTCGGACCACAGACGGCTCGGCACATTAAACGCTGGGTACAGTCCCATGAATTCGACATCCTTCATATTCACGAGCCCAATTCTCCAAGCTATTCCATGCTGTCATTAGCTGCAGTCAATGGTCCCGTTGTCGCGACTTATCACGCGTCAGCTAGCGAATCGAAGCTTCTCAAACTGGCCTTACCTTTCCTGCGCCCACTATTGGAACGTATCCATGGCGGTATAGCAGTCAGCGAAGAAGCTCGACGTTGGCAGGTGGAGAACCTAGCCGGTGACCCTGTTCTCATCCCTAATGGAGTGGATACCGGAGTTTATCGCTGTGCACTACCTTTACAGTGCTTGAACGCTCAACGCCTTCGCCTGATGTTTTTGGGGCGGTTCGACGAACCACGAAAAGGCCTGCACGTTCTACTGGAGGCATTGCCTGCGATCGTTCAGGCTGTGCCGAATGTTGAGGTAGTCATTGCTGGTCGTGGTGAAATCTCCACACTCCAGGCGCGCCTGGATCAAGTCGGTGTGACGTACGTGGTTGGAACCGCAGCATCGCAAGCGACGGTGCGAATCTTGGGGCCGGTCTCCGACGCAGAGAAAGCACAGGCACTGAAGGCCTCTGATATTTACATCGCCCCAAATACAGGTGGTGAGAGCTTCGGTATCGTGCTCGTGGAAGCGATGGCCGCGGGCTGCGCCGTCTTGGCCAGCGATATACCAGCGTTTTCAGCGGTGGCAGAAAACGGCCACAGTGCAGATCTTTTCCGTAATGAAGACTCCATAGACCTGGCACACCATGCTATTTCGTTGCTGCGGAACCCCGGGAGACGTCGGGAACTATCCGGACGAGGAATGAAACGTTCCGATAATTTCGATTGGCAGACCGTCACCACGCAAGTGGAGAAGGTATACGACACCGTACGCACCGAGGGCAGAAAGGTGACCGCCTCATGATTTCTATGCCGACGTGGGTTGTCGTTACCGCCGTTGTTCTGGTCATCGTAGCGCTGCTCGGTCTGTGGGCGATGGGCACAGCTAACCGTCTCAATCGTCTGCATATACGCACCGACGCGGCTCGTATCAATTTAGAGGGTGCCTTGGCCGCGCGTGGCCATGTGATCAAGGCGCTTTATCCACAGTTGACGAAAGAAGTCATGAACGCCGAGATCGTCCCTTTGCGAGCCGTGGATATGGGGCACCGAACGGATTCGGAAAACCATGTGCTCTCTCTGTTGCCCACTGAGATTTTTCATAATCCGGCTTTTGTTGAGGCTTCTACTCGCGTGGATATAGCGGCGCGTTTTTATAACGACGCCGTGGCTAATACCCTCGCCGTTCGTAAACGTCCTGATGTAAGACTTCTGCGGCTTGCAGGCAATGCTCCGTTGCCGAAATACTATGAAGCTCTGTCCGCAGGGGAGTAGTTCAGGCTTTCTTACCCAAAGTGGGGGCTTAGTCATGTGGGTCACAGATGCGGGGGTAGAGTGTTTTTCATTGTTATTGGCAAGGCAAAGGAATTACTGCTGTGACCTCAATGAACAAGGCAGACAATGGCGGCAACACCGGCACCCACCGGGTAAAACGCGGATTGGCCGATATGCTCAAGGGCGGCGTCATCATGGATGTCGTTACGCCCGAACAGGCCAAAATCGCAGAAGATGCTGGTGCGACCGCGGTCATGGCGCTCGAGCGTGTCCCCGCCGATATTCGGGCTCAAGGTGGAGTATCCCGCATGTCAGATCCCGACATGATTGAGGGGATCATCAACGCTGTGTCTATTCCAGTCATGGCCAAGGCTCGCATTGGTCATTTCGTTGAGGCCCAAGTTTTGCAGTCCCTCGGTGTGGACTTCATTGATGAATCCGAGGTGCTCACTCCAGCGGATTATAAAAACCACATCAATAAACATGACTTCACTGTGCCTTTCGTCTGTGGTGCTACGAATCTCGGGGAAGCGCTGCGTCGTATCAACGAAGGAGCCGCGATGATCCGTTCCAAGGGGGAAGCAGGCACCGGGGACGTATCCAACGCGGTGACTCATATGCGCACGATCCGCGCTGAGATGAATCGTCTGCGGTCTATGGCTGAGGACGAGCTGTATGTTGCCGCCAAGGAGATGCAGGCTCCGTATGAGCTGGTTGCCGAGGTGGCGCAGACTGGTAAGCTTCCCGTGGTTTTGTTCACCGCCGGTGGAATTGCTACCCCGGCTGACGCCGCGATGATGATGCAGATGGGTGCTGAAGGCGTATTCGTCGGCTCTGGCATCTTCAAGTCCGGTGATCCAGAAAAGCGCGCGAAAGCCATTGTGCAGGCGACCCAGAACTTTGATGATCCGAAAACCATCGCAGACGTCTCCCGCGGCCTGGGTGAGGCGATGGTGGGCATTAATGTCGATGACATTCCACAACCTCACCGTCTGGCCGAGCGCGGCTGGTAAAAATAAGGGGACAGAAACTAATGTGTTCCCTCAGTCAGGAGATTAGTTCATCGCTATGACCACGCCTCAGCCCCGAATACTGGATGTGCTTGATTTAGAGCGCATTGACCGCGATATTTACCGAGGTCAAGTTATTCCTACCCGGCTGGGTCGAACATTTGGTGGACAAGTCGCAGCCCAAGCTCTTGTCGCGGCGACACGGACTGTTGGCTCCGAATATGGCGTGCACTCGTTGCACGGTTATTTTGTTGCTCCTGGCAACCCCGATAAACCTACAACGTTACTGGTCGATCGCATCCGCGAGGGACGTTCCTTTATCTCCCGACAAGTAAAGGCTGTGCAAGATGGAGAAGCGATTTTCATCATGCAGGCCAGTTTTCACGTCCGCGATGATTCCGGTCCTGAGCATTCAGATATTATGCGCACCGTTCCTTCTCCGGAAGAGATTTCGGCGGAGGTTGATGAGACGCGCACGGTGCGAAAAGCGCTGATGCAAGAGTGGAGCGAATGGGATATCCGCATCGTGCCACCTGATAAGTACGAACACAACAAGTACACTCCGTCTCAGCAAGTGGTGTGGTTCCGTTCGAAGGCCACGCTCCCTGACGATGAAACTCTGCATGTGTGCACTCTCGCCTACATGTCTGACATGACGTTGCTTTCCTCTGCGTTGGTTCCCCACGGTCATGACTCGGTTCAGGAAGCGTCGCTAGATCATGCCATGTGGTTCCTGCGTCCTTTCCGCGCAGATGAATGGTTGCTGTATGATCAGGTTTCTCCCTCCGCACATGCTGGCCGTGGTCTGACTCACGGGCGGATCTTTAATCAACAAGGTGACCTTGTCGCGGTTGTCACCCAAGAAGGTCTGACCCGTACTCTTCAGCCAGGAAAAACCGGCGTTCCAATCCGAACTGATTCTTAAGAGAAAACAACGTGAGCTCAACTGTCACCATTGGTGTATTGTCCGTTCAAGGCGGTGTAGCTGAACATATCCGCATGATCGAGGGGCTAGGGGCGAAGGCTGTTCCGGTACGCCGCGCGGAGCATCTGGCCGGCCTTGACGGAATTATTTTGCCCGGTGGCGAATCCACGACAATGTCCCGTTTACTACGGCTCGGAGGAATGCTTGCCCCTCTTCGTGCCGCTATAGACGGCGGTTTACCTTCCTTTGGCACCTGTGCTGGTCTGATTATGTTGGCCACCGAGGTCCTTGATACCCGGGAAGATGCGGTGTCCCTGCAGGTGCTGGATGTGACGGTTCGCCGCAACGCTTTCGGCCGCCAAGTGAATTCCTTCGAAACTCACGTGCCATTCCTTGGGATTGAACAGCCCGTCCACGCAGTATTTATTCGTGCGCCGCGGGTAGAGCGTGTGGGAGACAATGTAGACGTGATGTGCACTGTCGATGGCGGCACAATCGTGGGTGTGCGCCAAGGCCATGTCCTGGGGACAAGTTTTCATCCGGAACTATCCGAGGATGACTCTGTGCACAAATATTTCCTCCAGATGGTTCGAGACGCAGTGCACAGCAGGTAGTGGCGTCGGCGATTGAACCTGTCTCATGCGACTCCCATGCGTGGGTCTAGGGAGCCTATGCGTGGATCCATGGAGCCTTATCGCCCTCGTGTACAAGTAATTAGAGGGGATCAAGAGTCAGAAGGTGACAAATAACGGGTCACGTTCCCGTACAGACGCTGCTGCGTAGTAACCTGAAACACCGACATATAACTTGCACCCCAACGCGAACCGGAAGAGGACGATGGCAGGCCATTCTAAGTGGGCAAACAATAAGCACAAGAAGGCGGCAAACGATGCCAAGCGTGGCAAGGAGTTTGCCAAGCTCATCAAGAACATCGAAGTTGCAGCGCGCACTGGCGGTGGCGATCCTTCCGCGAACCCCACCCTCGATGACATGATTAAAAAGGCCAAAAAGGCCTCCGTTCCCAACGACAACATCGAGCGCGCGCGTAAGCGTGGCTCCGGTGAAGAAGCTGGTGGCGCGGATTGGGAGACTCTCATGTATGAGGGTTACGGCCCCAACGGAGTGGCCATGCTCATTGAGTGTCTTACGGACAACCGCAACCGTGCCGCCACAGATGTGCGTACAGCGATGAATAAAAATGGCGGCAACATGGCGGACGCCGGATCTGTGTCCTACATGTTTAACCGTACGGGAGTGGTCATCCTGGACAAGGCTGATCATGAGGAAGATGACGTGCTGATGGCCGTGTTGGATGCGGGTGCGGAAGAAGTCAACGATCTGGGAGAGAAGTTTGAGATTGTCTGTGCGTCCGGGGATATGAACGCAGTGTGCGATGCGCTGAAGGATGCGGAAATCGAGTATGACTCCATTGAGGCGGATTTCCGCCCAACTACGCTGGTTCCGGTTGATGCTTCCACTGCCAAGCGCGTGCTCAATCTGATTGATGCGCTAGAGGACGTTGACGATGTTCAAAACGTCTACACCAACATGGATATCCCGGCTGACGTTGTGGCTGAACTGGATGCTTAACTTACTGGGTGCTTAGTTCGCTGTTATAGCTTTTGTTTCTTCGACGCGTTCTTGCCCCAGTTGCTCGCCGCATTGCCGTGCACGAATTCGGCACATGAGTTACTACTGATACCTTGGTGAGTGGAATTTTCGTACACATGTGCTATATTTTGCTGCGTGATGAGTGTTCCACAGCTTCCCGAACGTACGGGTACACGCCCAGCCACCCTTGCGGGACTGCGCGTGATGGGGATTGATCCTGGCTTGACTCGCTGTGGACTGTCCGTGGTGCAAGCTGGAAAAGGACGCACTGTTTATCCCGTTGCTGTTGGAGTGGTGCGCACACCCGCAGAGGCTCCTGTCTCCCAAAGACTGCTGAGATTGTCCGATGCGGTAGAGGAATGGATGGATGACTACGCGCCCCATGTCGTGGCCATTGAGCGTGTTTTCGAACGCTCCAATGTATCTACGGTGATGAATACAGCTCATGCATCGGGTGTATTGATGCTCGCCGCCGCTCGCCGTGGCATTGACGTTCACATGTACACACCGAGTGAAGTGAAAAAATCCATCAGTGGTAATGGCCGAGCTGATAAGGCACAAATGACCAACATGATTACGCGGATTTTGGGGTTGTCTGAAGCACCAAAACCCGCTGATGCCGCGGACGCTCTAGCTTTAGCGGTGTGTCACTGTTGGCGTGCACCGATGAACCTCATGGTGAAAGGGAAACTGTGATCGCATCTTTGCGAGGCGTCGTTATCGACAAAACTGTGGACAGCGTGCTCATTGAATGCGCAGGTGTTGGCTATGAATGCTTGGCTACTCCTTCCACACTCGCCAATCTTCCACGAGGAGAAGAAGTTTTTGTCGTGACTTCTCACGTTGTCAGGGAAGATTCTCAGACGCTCTATGCCTTTAGCGATGTGGAGCAGAAGAAAGCCTTTACGGTAGTGCAGACCGTCTCCGGTGTGGGAGCCCGACTCGCCCTCGGCATCCTGGGAACTCTCACCCCCGTGGAACTCGCACGAGCCGTGCGTTCGGGGGATGTGAAGGCTTTACAAAAGGCATCTGGAGTGGGTAAACGCCTTGCTGAACGTATGGCTGTGGATCTCAAGGCCAAAGTCGCTGACCTGGCCGATGCTCCCGAGGGAAACGCGACAATGGACGACAAGGAGGTTGCGCGCGTCGATGATGGCGATGTCACGGTGCGCGACCAAGTGGTTGAAGCTATGGTGGGACTCGGCTTTGCAGAGGCGGAAGCACACAATGCAGTGGTGCATATCCTGGCGGACTGGCCAATGACCCAGGATAAAAACGTGTCCAACGTCCTAAGAGCAGGCTTGGCGTCGATGAATAAGGGTCGATAGGGGACAGTAAAGACCATGGGTGAGAAGAGCAATGACGTAGAGCGCACGGAGTTTGCGCTGCCGGATTCCCTGGGGCCGATGAGCCAAAACCCGGATCTTCGGCCATCCGAAATTGCGGGAGACCACGATGTGGAGCTTTCTCTACGCCCAAAATCCCTGGAAGATTTTATCGGCCAGAAAAAGGTGAGACAGCAACTCGATTTGGTTCTTGGGGGCGCGCGTGCCCGCAAGGTGGCGCCGGATCATGTCCTATTGGCCGGGCCGCCGGGACTGGGCAAAACAACGATGGCAATGATCATTGCTCAGGAGCTCGGAAGTTCTCTGCGCATGACTTCGGGGCCGGCATTGGAACGCGCCGGTGACCTCGCGGCAATGCTCTCCAATCTGATGGAGGGGGATGTGCTGTTCATCGACGAAATACACCGAATGGCACGGCCTGCTGAAGAAATGTTGTACATGGCGATGGAAGATTTTCGCATCGACGTAATTGTGGGCAAAGGACCCGGTGCGACTTCAATCCCCATTGAAATCGCGCCATTTACCCTAGTGGGCGCCACAACGCGAGCAGGGATGCTGACTGGACCTTTGCGCGATCGTTTTGGTTTCACAGCCCAAATGGAATTCTATGACACGGAAGATCTGACTCGAGTCGTAACCCGAGCAGCGGGAATCCTGGGCGTTAGCATCGATAGTCAGGCCGCCAGTGAAATTGCTGGCCGATCACGTGGTACCCCGCGCATTGCTAACCGCCTATTGCGCCGTGTACGTGATTTCGCGGATGTCAATGCAGATGGCCACATTAGTGTAGACGTTGCCCGAGCTGCGCTTCTAGTGTTTGACGTGGACGAGCAAGGTCTTGATCGCCTAGATCGCGCGGTTGTGGACGCATTGGTGAAAGGCCACGGTGGCGGTCCGGTGGGTGTCAATACACTCGCCCTTGCAGTGGGAGAGGAACCTTCCACAGTAGAAGAAGTGTGTGAGCCCTATCTGGTCCGTGCGGGAATGATCACTCGCACACCGCGAGGCCGGGTGGCGACTGTTCAGGCCTGGCGTCACTGTGGTCTCGTTCCGCCGGACGACGCCCCAGGACTGTGAACGATACTGCGGGCTGTGCTCAAGGTATGGCACACTGGCCGGTATGGAAATTATTCTTCTCATTCTCCTGCTTGTTGTGTTCATTGGGCTACCTCTGCTGTCTATGCGCAAGCAGAGCCAGCGCATGAAGGAAATTAAGGCATTCCAAGATTCTTTGGATGCCGGCATGGTTGTGAAGATGACGTCGGGCGTGCATGGCCGTGTGACGCATGTCGGTGCGCACACCATCGACCTTGAAATCAGCGACGGCATGGTCACCACCTGGGACAAATCCGCTGTGTTGGAGCGAGTAGAAACCACCGCGGATTCTTCTGAGCAGTCATCTGAGCAGTCAGAGCAACCGGCAGTAGTTGAGCCATTGGATGAGCCATACCCCGGGCATGCGGAAACCACCCGTGTAGAAGGAGACAACGTGAGCATTGCCGGCGAAGATAAGCAGCAGAACTAATAACGCACAGAAACCCCGCAGCTTCTGGTCAGGAAGTCTGCGGGGTTTCTATGTTTTGTACGCGGCCGTTACGCGTTACACTCAACAAGTTAGCCCTGAGTGACTGTCTGCGGCTTGCATTAAGCTGCCCGTGCAGTCCATCCACACACCGCTATAGGAGCTTCATAGTGGCGTCTAAGCGCACACGAGACAGGAATAGGGGCCCAGTTGCCTGGCCAAAGCGGGCACTGATCCTTTTCGCTGTCATCTTTATCACGGTCTTCGGTCTTGTCTTTTTTACTGGGGACAAAACGGCAACCCCTAAGCTTGGTATTGATCTTCAAGGTGGAACCCGTATCACACTGGTGCCGCAAGGTGATCGGCCGAGCCAGGATCAACTGACTCAAGCACGCACCATTTTGGAAAACCGCGTTAACGGCATGGGGGTTTCTGGTGCAGAAGTTGTGACTGACGGTGACAATCTAGTCATCACCGTACCGGGAGACGATGCCGGTGAGGCTCGCACATTGGGCCGTACTTCCCAGTTGTTATTCCGTGCAGTAGCGCAGCCATCTCCGCCAACGGATAAGTACCAGAAGACGGTTACTGATATGGCCAATAAGTGGGTCAAAAACGGTGTTCTCACCCCCGACCAGGCCAATGAGAAGCTAAAGAACGTGGTGCCAATTCTCAAGCAACTTGGTGTGCCCAACCCGCCACAAGAGCTGAAGGTCACCGCGAAAGCTCCGCAGACACCGGCGAACTCCGTCGAGGAACAACAGCAGCGTGATCTCCAAGTACAGACCCTTCGCGAGGATCGTCAATCCACAGATCCGGATGTGCAAAGTGCTGCGGTTGCGTTGATGACGTGTTCTGATAACGATCCACTCGCTGGTGCGGATGACCCATCCAAGCCTCTGGTGGCTTGTTCTGATCAAGGTCCCATGTTGTTGGAGCCAGCTCCACTCTTGGACGGTGAAACGGACAAGGTGCATGGCAAGCGTTTGACAGGTTCTTTGATTGACACGAACTCGCAAATCACCGGTGGTTATGACGCTAAACAAGCGCAAATGGCCATCACCTTCCGTTTTAAAACCGGTGCGGATACTCCTGGAGGCGAGACCTGGTACAAATTCGGCAATGAGATGATGGGGCGCCAGGTTGCTATCGTCTTGGACAGTAGGGTGATTTCGGCACCGACAATTCAAGGCGCCACTCCACCGGGCGAGGTCTCTCAAATCACTGGTGACTTCAGCCAGCAGGAGGCTGAAGAGCTCGCTAATAACCTCCGCTATGGCGCCCTGCCTATTTCCTTTGTGGGAGAAAACGGTGAGCCGGGCGGCACCACGACGCGCATTTCGCCGTCGCTGGGCGCTGCCTCCCTCAAAGCGGGAATTATCGCCGGCGTCGTGGGTGTAATTTTGGTGGCAGCCTGGGCTCTTGTTTATTACCGGGCGCTTGGTTTTGTGGCGATGCTTTCTCTCATCGCTTCCTTTGTTCTGGTTTTTGGCAGCATTGTCCTGTTGGGTCGGTGGATCGGTTATTCTCTCGATTTGGCTGGTATCGCTGGTCTGATCATCGGGCTAGGCACCACCGCGGACTCTTTTGTTATCTATTTCGAGCGCATTAAGGACGAAATTCACAACGGTGCATCTTTCCGCTCGGCTGTCCCGCGCGCATGGAAGAGAGCGAAGTCCACCATCATCACGGGTAATTTTGTATCGCTTTTTGCCGCGGTAATTCTCTACTTCTTGGCTATCGGTGAGGTGAAGGGGTTCGCGTTTACCCTCGGTTTGACCACGGTCTTTGACGTCATCGTGGCCTTCCTCATCACAGCTCCGCTGGTGATCCTTTTGTCCCGACGCAATTTCTTCCGCAATACGCGCGTCAACGGCCTGGGCAGTGCATTCCGCGCCCAGGAACGCCAGCGATTGCACCAGGCTGCGCAGACCGAAAGAGGCGCAGTGCCGGCTATCACAAAAGATGACAACAGCGAGCGAAAGGATGACAAGTGATGAACAAGGTTGCAACCAGTACCCCATCCTCTCGCGATAGGTCGCACAGCACGACCGCGCGGAGGGCGAAGAACTCGTCTTCCGTGCGGGAACCAGGGTTTTTCGAGCGCATGTATAACGGCGAGGGCGGTTTCCAGATTGTTCAGAACCGCAAGAAATGGTTTGCCGTCATGTTGGTGGTGGTCGTCGTGTGCCTGGGCGCTATCGTCTTCCGCGGTTTTGCGCTTGGCATAGATTTTGAGGGCGGTACGCGCATATCGATGCCGCCATCTGGTAACGCTGATGAGACCTCGGTGGCTCGCGTATTCGAAGATGCCACCGGTGTCGCCCCTCAATCTACTCAAACGGTGGGAACCGGCGACGCTCGACAAATCGAGATTACTTCCTCGCGTCTGAGCGAAGAGCAGATCCGCCAAGCCCGCTCCGCGCTCTTTGACAACTTCAAACCGGTGGATGCCACCGGTAAGGAGAGTGAGGCGGCAGTAAACGACTCTACGGTGTCTGAATCCTGGGGATCTTCGATCACCAAGCGGATGCTTATCGCTCTCGGGGTGTTTTTACTGGTGGTTTTCACCTACATAACCATTCGCTTGGAACGCGACATGGCATTGGCAGCGATCATTTGTCTGCTTATTGACCTCACGGTGGTATCGGGCATCTATGCGTTGGTAGGTTTCGAGGTATCGCCGGCAACGGTCATTGGTCTGCTGACGATCCTCTCCTTCTCCCTTTATGACACCGTCGTGGTGTTCGACAAGGTTAAGGAGAATACCGCTGGTCTGTTTAATTCCACCCGCTCCACGTATGTGGAACAAGTGAACCTGGCTGTGAACCAGACCATCATGCGTTCCATTAACACCACGATATTTTCTGCGGTTCCGATCATTTCACTTCTCGTCGTTGCCGTGGGAATCATGGGTGTAGGCACCCTGAAGGATCTTGCGCTTGTTCAATTCATCGGTGTTATAGCCGGTACCTTCAGCTCTATTTTCTTCGCGGCGCCTTTGCTGGTGGTCTTGAAGAACCGTAACGCGAAATACCGTCGGCACGATGAGCGGGTGCGTAAGGCTCGCGCTTCGGGGGCGGCGAATGATTCCTCATCCGACGCAACAGGTTCCGAATCTAGCCCTGCTGAAGAGTCGCATGGGGCTGACTCTGCGGATAGTGCCAGGTTGCGGACGAAACCGAAACGCGAACGGAAGGTCGTAAGTCCTAACAATCACGTTCCGGGATCTGGTGGAGAAAATAGCCGTTCTTGGCGTCCAGGAATGTAGGCGCGACAATAGAAGAGGGTATTGCAGCCAACCAGAAAGTTAGGATCGCCATGAGCCCCGGAATCTCTCGCCCTAGTAAATCACTACGTGTACTCTCTGCGATTGTGGGCGCGAGTGCACTGATTTCGGGGCTGAGTGCCTGTTCTGACTCCTCAGAACTGGGGCAAAAACACGCGAGTGAAAAGTTCGGTTATCTGCTGTCACGTCCGCTAGTAACCCTCAACGCGGGGACATCAACGGGTGTAGTCACCGATGCTGAAAAAGCTTCCGCGCGTCTTTACCCTGGGCCGTTCATCGCCGGTCCGGATGGGCAACTGTTACCGAACCCGGATCTTGTCACCGCCCAGCCCAAGGCACAAGACGCGAAGACTGTGGTTTACACCATTAACTCAAGAGCAAACTATTCCGATGGCGCCCCCGTAGTGTGTGATGACTTTCTCATGGCACACGTTGCCAGCAGTCGCTCTGATTTATTCGGCGCCGACATGCCGTTGTTCAGCCAGGTAGCGAGTGTGAACTGTACGCCGGGTGCTAAAACCTTCACCGTGGTTTTTAAGGAAAAATTTGGGGCTCGCTACCGCGAATTATTCACCCCGGGCACCGTGCTGCCGACGCACATTGTGGCTGAGAAAGCAGGGGTGGATGACCCCGTCGCTGTGATGTATTCCGGCGATGACAACCAGCTCAGTGCTCTTGGCAGATCGTGGCAGGATACCTTCAATGTGACGAAAACCGATCCAGCCTCCGTGCCTACCAGCGGTCCGTATAAGGTAGCGAAGCGGGGTAGTGATGGGGAGCTGACACTGGTCGCTAACTCAAACTACGCTGGTGGCGCCCCATTACAAGACCCCGTAGTGCTATGGCCCGGAGGCAGTGATGTCAAGCAACTGGTGAGCCAAGACCAATTGGCAGTAGCTGATCTGACCAGCGCCACACGGGCAGAAGATGTGGGCATGTCTTCTCCTGACTTTTACATCGACAACCATACGTCGGGTCGGGTGGATACGTTGCTCCTCGATACCGAGGGCTTGTTTACTACCGTCAACAACCGCAGAGCCTTGGCGTTGTGTATTGATCGCGCAGTGCTGGTAGACACCGTAAAAAAGGATCTGAACGTGGATGTCACGGCGACGGGTTTGCGTATGCTGCCCAGCACCCATCCTTTATCTCAGCAATTGAAGTCTTTGTCTGTGGAAAACCAGAAGGTCAATAAGCGATGGTCTCGTGGGATGCTCGGCGGACAGAGCATTCGTGTGGGCTACTTGAAGGATGTTCCCCGATACAAAACCCTGGTTGACGGGTTGAAGAAAAGCTGCGCCGACGCCGGAATAACGATTCAGGCTGTCCCTTTGTCCGTCGATGCATTTGGTGCAATGGGGAAGGACTATGACGTCCTTTTAGATACCAGACCTTCTTTCGGACGTGATGCGTCGACCAATGAGAGTACTTTGTCTCACGTTGCATCGATCCGCAAACTGGAACAACAACTCAATAGCGACATGCTGACTATTCCACTGACCACCGAACCGCGACAGATTGCTGTGGAGGCACACGTTGCCAATGTGTCAGATAACGCTGGTGATGCGGGAGTCAGCTGGAACATGGACCGCTGGAAAGAGCAAGCAGAGCCCGTGAACCCACGACCGGGGGAGAGCACAGCGTCCCCCGACGCTAACCCCAATGCAGTGTGAAGCCACTACAGTAGTACGACATAACGACTGCAGATGATTATCTCGGGTGACGCCGAGAAAAAGAGGACGAGAGGCCATCTGACTTGACTACCACGACGAGCACAACAACCACAGCGCAGCGCCCCGCTGCTGAGGCGCTGCGGAAGCTCACGCGTATTGTGCCAGGATTTCCCTCAGAGGGAATCGTGTTCGAGGATCTCACCCCGGTATTAGCAGATCCGGAGAGTTTTACCGCCGTGGTTCGTGATATCGCCGATACGTGTCGGGACATGAATGCTGATCTGGTCGGAGGGCTTGATGCCCGAGGCTTTCTCCTCGGCAGTGCAGTGGCTTATGAACTCGGATTGGGGATTCTCGCCGTGCGAAAAGGTGGGAAACTACCTCCGCCTGTACTTCGTGCAGAATATGACCTCGAGTATGGGTCGGCTGCCTTAGAGATCCCCGCTGAAGGCATTCCCCTGGAAGGCAAGCGCATCCTTCTTATCGATGACGTGTTGGCTACCGGTGGCACATTGAAGGCATCTCGTGAGCTATTGGAGCGTGCCGGCGCTACTGTGTGCGGCTTGGCTGTCGTGCTTGAAGTGGAGGGGCTCAGGGGGAGGGACCGTTTTAGCGATCTGCCGTTGTACGTCGTGTCTACAGGACAACGTAGTGGAATGACGTGTGACGCAACTACTGCCAATGACGGGCAAGACAATGAGTAATGAGAAGAGTTCCCTATGGATGGCGGCGCGCATTGCGCGCAGTCTCACGGGTTCCGGCCGTACGAAGGTCAACCCGGTTCTCGGGCCGCTATTGACCGTTCACCGTCGCTATCATCCGCGGGCGGAGGTGGAGATTCTCGACCGCGCGTACGCGACAGCGGAGCGGCTTCATGAGGGTGTGTTCCGCAAGTCGGGTGAACCATATATCACGCATCCTTTGGCAGTGGCTACTATCGCCGCTGAGATAGGTATGGACACCACAACATTGGCGGCGGCTTTGCTCCATGACACTGTGGAGGACACTGACTACACTCTTGAGGATCTCACCCGTGATTTTGGCGAGGAGGTTGCGGTACTGGTAGACGGGGTGACCAAGTTGGATAAAGTCGCCCTTGGCTCGGCTGCGGAAGCCGAGACCATCCGCAAGATGATTGTGGCGATGGCACACGATCCACGCGTGTTGGTCATTAAGGTCGCCGATCGTCTCCACAATATGCGCACAATGCGCTTCCTCAAACCGGAAAAACAAGCCAAAAAGGCGCGTCAGACCTTGGAAGTCATCGCGCCGTTGGCTCACCGTCTGGGAATGGCCACGGTGAAGTGGGAGTTGGAGGATTTGTCTTTCGCCATTCTCTACCCCAAAAAATACGAGGAAATCGTCCGTCTCGTCGCAGATCGTGCACCTAAGCGTGACCAATATTTGGCTCGCGTGAAAAGTGAAATTGAGCAGTCAATGCGTAATCTGGGGCTCGTCGCAGAAGTCGTGGGGCGCCCGAAGCATTACTGGTCGATCTATCAGAAGATGATTAACCGAGGGCACGAGTTCGACGAAATCTTCGACTTGGTGGGTATCCGTATTCTGGTGGATACCGTGAGGGATTGTTATGCGGCGGTAGGTGCTATACACACCTTGTATCAGCCTATGCCTGGCCGTTTCAAGGATTACATCAGTGCTCCGCGCTTTGGGGTGTACCAATCTCTGCATACAACAGTGATCGGACCGGATACCAAACCTCTTGAAGTGCAGATCCGTACTCATGAAATGCACAACAACGCTGAGTTTGGTATCGCAGCACACTGGCGTTACAAGGAAACGCGTGGCACGCACTCTGGGGATAACAACGAAGTCGATCAGATGGCGTGGATGCGCCAGTTGCTCGATTGGCAGAAGGAGGCCGCGGATCCGAATGAGTTCCTGGATAACCTTCGATATGATCTTTCGACCAATCAGATCTTCGTGTTTACCCCTAAGGGAGATGCCATCACTCTTCCGATGGATGCGACGCCAGTAGATTTCGCTTACGCAGTCCATACCGAGGTGGGGCACCGATGCATTGGGGCAAAAGTGAACGGCAAGTTGGTGGCTCTGGAGTCGACTCTCAAAACTGGTGACAAGATCGAAATCTTCACCTCGAAGGACCAACATGCTGGACCTTCCCGGGACTGGATGAACTTTGTTGTCTCTCCACGCGCCAAGTCGAAGATTCGCCAATGGTTTGCAAAAGAACGGCGCGAAGAAGCTGCCGATAAAGGCCGTGATTTATTGGCCGCGGAAGTACAGCGCGGTGGTTTAGCCGTCCATCGATTATTCACTCCGGAGGCTTTGCGTTTTGTAGCTACGGAGCTGCGCAAACCTGACGTCGACTCTCTGTATGCCTCAATAGGCCGTAACGAAGTATCTGCGGCGCATGTGATGAAAATGCTGCTGGATGAATACGGCCAGGGTGAGGAGGCAGAGGAGCTATTAATTCCGAGGGGAACCTCTGCGTCTCGTATCGCTAATACGCCGCAGGAGGGACGTGGGGATGGATCCGGAATCCTCGTGCAGGGTCAGGCTGATTTTTCAGCAAAACTGGCGAAATGCTGTACTCCTGTGCCGGGTGACCAGATCTTTGGCTTCATCACCAAGGGGGGTGGGGTATCCGTTCACCGAACTGATTGCACCAATGCCGCTAAGCTGCACGCGGAGCCAGAAAGAATCATTGAGGTTAGCTGGGCCTCGTCTTTCCACAATGCTGTATTTATGGTGACGATTCAGATCGAAGGGTTGGATCGCAATGGGCTTTTGTCAGAAGTTACACGGGTAGTTTCTGACCAGAAAGTCCCTATTACTGCTACGAGTTCCCACACTGCACAAGATCGTGTGGCTACCATTCGCTTCACATTCGAGGTCTCAGACACCAAGCAGTTAGGTTATCTCATGAATCAACTGCGTAACGTGGAAGGGGTGTTTGACGTCTATCGGGTAACTACGGGTGGTTAATTCTTGAGCTACCAGCGGGTATCCTTTATGCTGATGGCCGTCATTCCTCTCATAGCTTGTACATAGAAAAGCCACCCTGTGTAAAAGACAGGGTGGCTTTTCTATGTTTTGTTTAGTTGGTGTGGTGACCGTAGGGCACTGATTTAGGCTTCCGTCGCCTTTTCTATCTTGATCTCCTGTGCAGGGGTTTCTCCCTGAGCGCCTCCCGGAGGAGTTTCCTGAATCTTGTCCAAAACCTTGAGCCCATCCTCAGAGATTGTGCCAAAGACATTGTAAGAAGGTGGCAGTGCCGTATCGTCCGTCACCAAGAAAAACTGAGAACCATTGGTATTGGGACCAGAGTTGGCCATGGCCAAGGTGCCGCGCTTGTACGTCACTGGAATTTGTGCATCCTCTGGCTTGACACCATTAGTGGGGAACTCATCAGCGAAGCTGTAGCCAGGGCCACCGGTTCCCGTTCCAGTTGGGTCTCCGCACTGAAGGATGCCCATGTTGTCGTTCTTCACTTGACGGTGGCATACGGTGTTATCAAAGTATTTTTGCTGTACGAGTTTCTCAAAAGAGTTCACTGTACAGGGGGAAGTGCCACGGTCCAATTCTAGGGGGATATCTCCCTTGTTCGTAGCGAGAGTGATAGAGATCTTGCCGGAAGTTGGCACATCGCCGTTTTCCGGAGCGTTGACAGGCTTGGCGGCTTTACCGTCGCTCTTTGTGTATTCGCATTTCACTACTTCGCCGTATTTCTCCAGCGGACCGCTCGGCATTTCCGCGGTATTTTGCTGATCGGCAGTCTGAGCGGCTGCGGTGTCGTCGTCCTTGTCGGGAGTCCAAGTAGTGGCGTACCAGATACCGCCTACGATCACGACCAGCACCGCCAGCGTGGTGAAGATGACACCCAGCGGGGCTGCTTTCGCTTTGCGGTCGCGAGCCTTTATGGAGCGTTGCAGGTTGTCAAGAGCCTCATCACGACGTTGCGCGTTGGGCATTGCCTTGTTATTGCTATCAGTCACGGAAACAGCTCGACCTTTCTCATTGTCTGTCGATCGAAAGATATTATGCCCTATTTGTCTGAGTAGTCCATGCGGCATGCCTGGTACACCGCTAAGAACGCTGGGTAAGGTGTCAGCTCCCTGGGTTTCCAGCAGATCTAGCCCCTCCTTCTACATAAACGTTTCACCTACCACACCCGTAGATAGACCCCGTAGAGGGAATTTCGTTACTCTGGGGATTTATGAGCAATGAAGATCGCGGCGTCGCTTCTCCATTACCCGACAGCACGAGAGTGGTGGGTTTTGTTGCCGGACCCCTGGAAACTAATTGTTACGTGCTCGTCGATGCCGCACATACTGGGGACGATGGCTTAGCTAGTGCTGTTGTTATTGACCCGGGGATGGGGGCGGGGGAGGTCGTCCGTCAACTCGCCGCCCAGCACAATTTTCGAGTAGAACGTGTGGTTCTTACGCATGGTCACATCGACCATATTCGCGACGCCGCTGATTTCGGTGTACCGGTCTACGTCCATCCCGCTGATCGAGACATGCTCAATCCACAGTGGACTGCAACATCGCAATTTGCAGCTTTGTTCGATGTGGACAGTATGGCTATGCCCAGTGACATCCGTGATCTCGACAATACAATCGAGATGGGCGGGACGACGTGGGAGATCCACCACATGCCGGGTCATTCTCCAGGTTCAGTCATGTTCCGCATTCCCGGATTAATCATAGGGGGAGATGTCCTATTTAAAGGTGGCGTGGGCCGCACCGATTTACCTGGCTCTTCAGCCGAAGAAATGCTGTTGTCACTGAAGAAACTCACCCACGAATTTGCCGATGACGACGTTGTACTCAGTGGTCACGGGCCGCACACTACCGTTGGGGAAGAAAAGCGCTCTAACCCATTTCTCCAATCGGTAAAATGATGTTCTTTCCTTGTTCGTTCAGCTCAACAATCTTCTCCGTTATTTTTGAGCTGAGGTGCTCTCTGGGCTTTTTCGTAATGGGGGCGGAAGAAGCACGATGAGTGCTGAGGCATTGAGGAACAGCGAGTGCTGAGGCGCTCAAGAGTGCGCAATACAGAAGCGCTAAAGTATTGACTTGTGACTGATAAGGCATCTGACAAAAAGTTCAAGGCGTTACAGGCTCCTAAGGGTGTTCCTGACTATGTGCCGCCAGTATCCGCTGAATTCCGTGCCGTGAAGGAAGCCTTTACCCGGACTGCACATAACGCTGGTTATGAGCATATTGAGCTCCCCGTTTTCGAAGAGACCTCATTGTTCGCTCGTGGCGTTGGGGAGTCCACGGATGTCGTGAGCAAAGAGATGTACACTTTCGCTGACCGTGGTGGTCGCTCGGTAACTTTACGCCCCGAAGGAACCGCCGGCGTGATGCGATCCGTGATCCAGCACAACCTAGATCGCGGGCAACTACCGTTGAAGTTGGTGTACAACGGGCCTTTCTTCCGGTATGAGCGACCTCAAGCTGGGCGTTACCGTCAGCTACAGCAGGTGGGGATCGAAGCGATTGGCGTGGATGATCCGGCCTTGGACGCAGAAGTTATCGCTTTAGCGGATCGGTGCTTTCGTTCCATCGGGTTAAAAGGCTATCGCTTGGAACTAACAACCCTAGGAGATAATTCTGATCGGCCGGAGTATCGCTCGCGGTTACAGGAATTTCTTCGGACCCTTCCTCTGGATGAAGAGACCCGTCATCGTGCAGAAATCAACCCCCTGCGTGTCCTTGACGATAAGCGTCCCGAGATGAAAGAAATGCTCGCGGATGCGCCCCTGATGCTCGATCACTTATCCGAAACCTCTCGCGCTCACTTTGACGCGGTGAGGGGATATCTCGATGATCTCGGTGTCATGTACACCATTAACCCACGGCTGGTTCGGGGCCTGGACTATTACACCAAAACCTGTTTTGAGTTTGTTCACGATGATCTTGGGGCACAATCCGGAATCGGCGGTGGAGGCCGCTATGACGGACTCATGGCACAACTCGGTGGACAGGATCTGTCCGGTATCGGATTTGGCCTGGGTGTTGATCGTGCTCTTCTGGCGTTGCAGACAGAGGGGATCGCGGCGTCGAATGGCCGTCGCGTCGACGTCTATGGCGTGCCCCTGGGAGCGGATGCCAAGCGAACTATGGTCAGAATCGTCGACGAACTGCGGGCCGTCGGGCTGAGTGCGGATATGAGTTATGGCGATCGTGGCTTAAAGGGGGCAATGAAGGGAGCCAACCGTGCGGGGGCGCTATATGCCCTGGTGATGGGCGAGGCCGAGTTGGAATCCGGCACTGTGGCTGTCAAAGATCTCACAGCTCACGAACAGCAGGACGTTGCCGTGGACGCGGTTAAGCAGTACCTCGTCGAGGCTCTCACACAGCGTTGCCCAGAACGCGGGTAACCAGTACCCCGTGGAGCCTTTCTTGCCACGTGATCCTACTTGTTGAACGAGGCACGGCAGGAATCCATGGTTCCACCTTGGTATCCGCGGAGAAATGCGTCGGTGCGTTGCTGCGATGAGCCGTGAGTCCACAGATCAGGATTGACTTCTTGGCCCGAGGAAGACTGAATGGTGTCATCACCGATTGCCTGCGTAGTCGTGATCGCTTCCTGGACTTGGTCTTGAGTGATGGGGTCAAGCATGGCGTTGTCGCCCTTATCGGCGTTCGATGCCCATAGACCTGCGTAGCAGTCTGCTTGGAGCTCGATCTGAACTGCCATGGACTCCTGTCCAGGATCGTTATAGTTGGACAAGCTCAGTGTGCCCTGGTGCTGCTGAATATGATGACCAAATTCGTGCGCTGTCACGTACATCTGTGAAAAAGCGCCGTTGGAACCCCCCATTTTCTTCAGCTGGTCGAAGAAAGGGATTGACATGTAGACCGTCTTATCGCCGGGGCAGTAGAACGGCCCGGTCTGAGAAATATTCGCAGAACCGCAGCCTGTGTTGATTTGTCCCTCGGCGATGCGGAGGTCTGGAGCGTGATATTGAATACCTTCATTGTCCGGGAGGGCTTTGGACCAGTATTCATCAAGTGACTTGGCTGTTGCCGCAATGCGGCAATCGTCATATTTGTTTGCGTCTTCAAAGGTGGCGCAGTGCTCAAGGCCGTTACCCTGCGCTGCGTGTTGCCCGTCATGGCCACCGGTGAAAATGCCCGTGCCACCACTGGAGAAAAAGGCAACAGCTAGACCAGCAATAATCACCCCGGGAATTCCGAATTTACGGCCTATGAGGCCGGCGAGCATGCTGATAATGAAGTTGCCGTTGTTTCCACCACGGCCTCCACCAAATCCCATACCGCCGCCGCCATTCATCGCGGAGCCACGGTCTTTATAGTCACCCAGATTATTGTTAAACGTCACAGAAAGAATGGTGCCACAGAAATACTCCGAACGGGATAAATGACGATCTTCTCCTTCTAAACATGCAGGTGGATTGAAGAAAGTCTGCCCCGTACAGCGTGGTGTACACGGCGAGCAGGTATGCTGAGGGGCTGATCCATAAAATACTTAAGTTTGAATCCTTCAAAGGAAAGGGAGCAAGGCAACGTGCTGCGCACTCATCTCGCGGGTGAACTCCGCACTGACAACATCGGTCAAGAAGTTACTCTGACAGGTTGGGTTGGACGCCGGCGCGACCACGGCGGTGTTATTTTCATCGATATGCGCGACCGCAGTGGCGTGGCTCAAGTCGTCTTCCGGGAATCCGAAGTGGCCAAACGCGCCCATGCGCTGCGCAGCGAGTACTGCATCAAGGTCACGGGCATCGTTGAGGCCCGCCCTGAGGGTTCGGAGAACCCTAATCTTGCCTCGGGTGGGATTGAGGTTAACGTCTCCGAGCTCGAAGTTTTGAGCGAGGCGGCAGCGCTGCCTTTCCAAATCGACGATCCCTCCTCCGCAGGTGAGGTTGGCGAAGAGACACGGCTAAAGTATCGCTATTTGGATCTTCGACGCAGAACTCAAGGAGACGCGCTCCGTTTACGATCGCGCGTAAACGCCGCCGCACGTGGTGTATTGGCACGCCATGATTTTACTGAGATCGAAACTCCCACGTTGACTCGTTCGACCCCAGAAGGTGCACGCGATTTCCTCGTTCCCGCTCGTCTCAAGCCGGGGTGCTTTTATGCGCTTCCACAGTCACCACAGCTGTTTAAGCAGCTCTTGATGGTTGCAGGCATGGAGCGTTATTACCAGATTGCTCGCTGCTACCGCGACGAGGATTTCCGTGCAGATCGTCAACCGGAGTTTACCCAGCTTGATGTTGAGATGTCCTTTGTAGATCAGGAGGACGTCATTTCTCTCGCTGAGGAGATTATTCAGGCGGTGTGGGCAGAAGCTGGTTACAACATCACCACGCCGATCCCGCGCATGACCTATGCCGATGCAATGCGCCTATACGGATCGGATAAACCGGATCTTCGCTTTGACATTCAGATCATCGAATGCACGGATTTTTTCCAGGACACGACTTTCCGTGTTTTCCAAAGTGAATACGTGGGCGCTGTGGTGATGGAGGGTGGGGCCTCCCAGCCGCGCCGTCAACTCGATGCATGGCAGGAATGGGCAAAGCAGCGTGGGGCTAAGGGGCTGGCATACATTCTCGTCGGCAAAGATGGTGAATTGTCCGGCCCGGTAGCAAAGAACATCACGGATGATGAACGCAAGGGTATCGCTGATCATGTGGGGGCAAAGCCTGGCGACTGCATTTTCTTCGCCGCTGGCGAGACCAAGTCATCTCGCGCTTTGTTGGGAGCTGCCCGCAGTGCTATCGCTGAGAAGCTCGGCCTCATTAAGGACGGAGAATGGGCATTCACCTGGGTTGTTGATGCACCGATGTTCGAACCTTCGGCTGATGCTAAGGCGTCTGGTGACGTCGCTCTGGGGCATTCCGCATGGACTGCCGTGCACCACGCGTTTACGTCGCCGAAACCGGAGTTCTTAGAGACCTTCGATACCGATCCCGGCAATGCGCTGGCTTATGCATATGACATTGTTTGCAACGGTAATGAAATCGGTGGCGGGTCAATCCGTATTCACCGCAAAGACATCCAGGAACGCGTCTTTAAGGTTATGGGTATTACCGAGGACGAGGCACAGGAGAAGTTCGGATTCCTCCTCGATGCGTTCGCATTTGGTGCACCTCCTCATGGTGGTATTGCCTTCGGTTGGGATCGCATAGTCACTCTGTTGGGCGGCTTCGGTTCTATCCGTGACGTCATTGCTTTCCCTAAGTCCGGCGGCGGCGTGGATCCATTGACGGATGCACCATCCGAAATTACGGCAGCGCAGCGTAAGGAAGCTGGGCTGGACTTCAAGCCAAGGAAAACTCAACCACAGAAGTAGTCTGCATTGACTAGGCTGTGAGGTGACAGCCTGCAAACACCCCTACAACATCCATGTTGTCTTCAGCTCGGCGAAATCCGCTATCACCGCGCTGAGTGAGGGCAGCCAGAAAGAAAAGTCTCGTGCATACCGTTGACAAGGCCGTTGACTGTGCAGCCAAGCTGCTGGCTATGCGGTTTGGTGGCACCCCGCAACTCACCCACCCGGAGGATCTCGGTGGCAGTGGTGCCTCTATGGTTATCCGCTGCCGCGTGGCGCCGAATCCGTTTTTGCAAGAACGTTCGGTGGTCATCAAGCAGCTTCCGGACTTTCCATCAGATGGGGAGCAGGTCGACGGACCTACGGCGGACGAGTTGGCACTGATACGTGAAATTGTTGCCTATCAATACACCAACACCTTGCCTGAGCACTCTCGGCCAGGACCGTTGTTGTTGGCATATGATGTGGAAAAGCACATGCTGATTTTGTCCGATGCCGGGGACGGGCTTAATTTCACGGACGTGCTCCTCATGAACGACGCAGATGAGCGCAAAACAGCCGTCCGTAAACTCGGTCGGGCATTAGGACGCATGCACGCTACGACTTACGGTGGTGCCGAGAGCTACAACACTTTGCTGCGTCGCCAGTGCCAAAAGCATGGTATTAACCCGAGTACGATCGTTGATTCCGATATTGATATCGCTAACCTCGTTCGCGAGGGAGTGAATCTTATGGAAGCTAATGATGTGCATATTGACCCGATCGTGCTGCAATACGCTAATGAGGCTGCGGAGCGCCAGGGGCGTTTTGACTTCCGTTCCTTCACTCCGTTCGACTTGACACCGGACAACATCATGCTGACGAAGCAAGTCGTGTTTTTGGATTATGAGTGGGCTAGTTTCCGGGATATCGCGTTCGACGTCGCCAGCGTGATCGTGGGTTTTCCGCAGGATCACAGTACTCCGGCGCTGACTGAAGAAGAATGTACCGAGTTCCTCTCTGCCTGGAGCGCCGAAGTGAGCCACGTATGGCCAGAGACCCGCGATTTTGACCGAGTGGTAGACAAACTGATGGCGCCACTTATCGGATGGGCACTCATGAGTTTGGTCATGCTACATCGAGGCAACAAGATGTCCCGCAAGGCGTCTCGCCGGATTCAGCATAGTTCGGATACCCGTTATCGTGGTGCTGCAGATATCGCTTTACTCACCCCCGAGCAGGCCTCAGACTTAGCAACAACCGTGGACGCTATACACCGCTTCGCATTGCATTACCCCAATCCGCGTTTCGAAGCCGTTGCGAAGTTCACGGGTATTCTTTCGCAGATTTTGGCGCGGCAGGGCGGACATCCGATGCGTCACGAACCCTAGTACCCGAGCTCTGTCATGACAGATCTTTTCGACGATGCGTACGGTACGGAAAACGCGAGCGGATCTTCTTCTCCACAGAGCGTGGATCCTGCGCGTGATTATTTTTACCCCGGGTCTCACGCACCTTTAGCCGTCCGTATGCGGCCTAGATCCCTCGCCGAAGTTGTGGGGCAAAAACATGTTTTGGGCGAGGGTAGTCCCTTAAGCCGGTTGATCGACGGTAGGGGAGACACATCCGTCATCCTCTACGGGCCGCCTGGCACGGGGAAAACAACCATCGCTTCGTTGATTTCCTCTGCCTCAGGCCGTCACTTTGAAGCGTTGAGTGCACTGAATTCGGGCGTGAAGGAGGTGAGGGCAGTCATAGAGCAAGCCCGTCAGCGATTGGTACGCGGCGAACACACTGTGTTGTTCATCGACGAGGTTCACCGCTTCTCTAAAACACAGCAAGATGCACTCCTGGCGGCTGTCGAAAACCGTACTGTTTTACTCGTGGCTGCGACCACAGAAAATCCCTCTTTCTCTGTTGTCGCACCGCTGTTATCTCGTTCTTTGCTCGTGCAGCTCACACCGCTGTCCGATGGAGATATTGGGCTTCTTCTTGACCGGGCCGTACGCGATGAGCGGGGCTTCAGTTCGGCCTTTTCCTTATCTGACGACGCCAAGTCTCAGCTGATCGCATTGGCCGCCGGCGATGCCCGCCGATCCCTGACCTATTTGGAAGCAGCAGCGGACTCCAGAGAATCAGAGGGGGTCTTAACTGTCGATGATGTGAGACGCAGCATCGATAAAGCGGTTGTGCGTTATGACCGTGATGGAGATCAGCATTATGACGTCACGAGCGCCTTCATTAAATCTATACGGGGCTCTGATCCAGATGCGGCGTTGCACTATTTGGCTCGCATGCTCGTGGCAGGGGAGGATCCGCGTTTCATCGCGAGACGCTTGGTGATCCACGCGAGTGAAGATATCGGCATCGCCGACCCTACTGCTTTGCAGACGGCGGTGGCTGCCTACCATGCAGTGAGCTTCATAGGCATGCCTGAAGCTCGTTTAAACCTGGCGCAGGCTACGATCCATCTGGCGACAGCACCGAAATCTCCGGGGGTGGTCGCAGCTATTAATGCAGCGATTGCTGACGTCGAAAAAGGAAAAGGTACAACAGTGCCACCGCATCTTCGCGATGGGCACTATCAGGGAGCCAACAACCTCGGTAATGCATTAGGCTACCTCTATCCCCATGATGATCCTATTGGGGTGGTGAGACAGCAATACCTTCCTGATGACCTAGTAGATGCGTGTTACTACAATCCCACCGATCACGGTAATGAGCGTCATATCAGCTCACGGCTTGCTACATTGCGGTCGATAGTCCGAGGTTGGCGCCGTCAAGGGTAGAATCCCACATGGCTAAAAAGATGGAACAACAACTAACTCTTAAGCGAGGTTAAACAACCGTGCAGACGCATGAGATCCGCCAGCGATTCATTGAGCACTTTAAGAAAGCTGGACACACGGAGGTGCCCAGTGCCTCGCTGATCCTCGATGATCCTAACCTGCTGTTTGTTAACGCTGGTATGGTGCCGTTCAAGCCGTACTTCCTCGGTCAGCAAAATCCTCCCTATAAGACTGCAACTTCCATCCAAAAGTGCGTGCGCACTCTCGATATCGAAGAAGTGGGCATAACCACACGCCACAACACGTTCTTCCAGATGGCAGGCAATTTCTCTTTTGGTGATTACTTTAAGGAGGGAGCCATCGAGAATGCCTGGAAACTGCTGACCAATACCCTAGAGGACGGAGGTTTCGGATTTGACCCCGATCGGCTGTGGGTCACGGTATTCCACGATGACGAGGAAGCCGCTGAAATCTGGGAAAATAAGATCGGTGTCCCGGCAGAGCGCATCCAGCGCATGGGGATGGAGGATAATTACTGGTCCATGGGAGTGCCCGGACCATGCGGCCCGTGTTCCGAGATCTATTATGACCGCGGCCCAGAACATGGCCGTGATGGAGGTCCGATTGCCGACGAGCACCGCTACATGGAGATCTGGAACCTCGTCTTTATGCAGTTTGAACGCGGTGCAGGCGACAAAAAGGGCAATTTCCCTATCCTGGGCGAGCTGCCTCAGAAAAACATTGACACGGGTATGGGTGTGGAGCGCCTGGCGTGTTTATTGCAGGGGGTAGACAATGTATATGAGACCGATCTCTTGCGTCCAGTGATTGACGAGGCTGAAAAACTGACTGGTGCCACCTACGGTGCTCAGCACTCCGACGATGTTCGCTTCCGCGTCATTGCTGATCACTGCCGCACCGGATTAATGCTGATCCTGGATGGCGTCACACCAGGAAATGAGGGTCGCGGCTACATTCTGCGTCGCCTCTTGCGACGTATTATCCGCTCTGCCCGACTTCTCGGTGCAACGGGCAACACCATGGAAGCGTTGATGAATACCGTTCGTCAGACGATGACCCCGTCTTATCCAGAAATCGCTGACAACTGGGAGCGTATTCGTTCCGTGGCAGTAGGGGAAGAAAAAGCCTTCCTCAAGACACTTGAGTCTGGCTCCCGTCTCTATGAAGGACACGCGGCGGAGGTGAAGAAGTCCGGAGCCTCCCGACTGCCGGGCGACGTGGCATTCACGTTGCACGATACACACGGATTCCCCATCGACCTGACCATGGAAATGGCAGCTGAGGACGGCTTAACCGTGGATCGTGCGGGTTTCGATACGCTCATGGCAGAGCAGAAGGCACGGGCTAAAGCTGACAATAAGGCCAAAAAGCATGGCCATGCTGACGAATCAGTTTATCGCCCCTTTGTCGATAACCATCCTACGGTGTTTACGGGGTATACCCAGCTCGAGGATGAAGGCTGTGTGCTAGGCCTCGTCGCAGACGGTGCTCTCGCCGACGTCGCTTCTGAAGGGCAGACGGTCCAGGTGATACTGGATCGCACCCCGTTTTATGCAGAGGCGGGCGGTCAAATGGCCGACCGCGGTGAATTGCGCGGAGCATCGTTCATCGGTGATGTCACCGATGTGCAAAAGGTAGGCAAAAAAGTATGGTTGCACCAGGTGACGGTTACTGGAGGTGAACTGGCTGTCGGTCATAAGGTCACTGCTGTCGTATCACCATCGTGGCGTCATCAGGCACGCCAGGCTCACTCGGGTACTCACCTGATCCACGCCGCGTTGCGACAGGTTTTAGGGCCAACCGCAGTGCAGGCCGGCTCCTTGAACAAGCCAGGATACCTACGTTTCGACTTTAACTATGGCCAACAGCTTTCACCGTCGCAGATGCGTGATATTGAGCAGATTGCCAACGGAGCGGTTGACGCGGACTACACCGTACACACCATCGAAACCTCTTTGGATGAAGCCAAGAAGATGGGTGCGATGGCGTTGTTTGGCGAAAACTACGGCTCGCAGGTGCGCGTTGTTGAAATCGGCGGGCCGTTTTCTTTGGAACTATGCGGTGGTATTCACGTAGAGCATTCATCACAGATTGGGCCTATCGCTGTGCTTGGGGAGTCCTCAGTGGGATCCGGTATTCGGCGTATCGAGGCATACACCGGCATGGATTCTTTCACGCACTTGTCCAAAGACAAGGCTTTGGTGGCCGATTTGGCTACGTCGCTGAAGACTCCTTCAGAGGAGATCCCAGAGCGTATCGAGGTTCTCACCGCGAAACTCAAGGTCGCCGAGAAACAACTGCAGCAACTACGTAACCAACAATTGCTCAGCCAGGTTGGCGAATTGGTCAATAGCGCCGTGGAAATCAATGGAATTCAGCTGGTTGCCCAAGAACTGCCCGAAGGTGTAGGGGCGGGAGATTTGCGCACTATTGCGTTAGACGCCAAGTCGCGTCTGGGATCACGACCCGCAGTCGTGTTGTTCGCGTCACAAGATAATGGCAAGGTTCCTTTTGTTGCTGCGGTCACTGATTCGGCCGTGGCACGAGGCGTGAAGGCAGGTGAATTGGTTAGGACCTTCGGTGATAAAGTTCAGGGTCGTGGAGGCGGCAAGCCGCAGATGGCTCAAGGCTCTGGTTCATCTGCTTCCGGTATCGCTGCAGGTATTGAGGCAGTCAAGGAGGTTGTGTCCACCGTGTAACTCGGCGGTCTGCCTCGGCTGAGGAATGTCGGGGAAGGTGCGAGGCTAGGGAAGGGTAGCGTTGCAGATTCCGCGATGTGTTCATTTTCACATCACCACGGTTGAGTTGCACATCCCCACATACGGTGACGTTAAGGATATCCAATGGCGACGAGCGAGAAGCCAACAGTACAGACGGATCCTGGGCGCGGTCGGCGTCTAGGTGTAGACGTGGGATCCGTACGCATAGGCGTGGCTCTGAGTGACCCAGACTGCATCCTGGCAACCCCATTGGAAACCGTTTCTGCCGCCGTCGATGGTTCTGACGTCTCCCGTGTGGCTGAGCTCGTTCGTGACAACCTGGTTGTCGAGGTGATTGTAGGATTGCCGGTTGCATTGCGGGGTAACCATACGTCTAGCACCTATCTGGCAGAAGACTTTGCAGAAGATCTTCGTGAGGAATTAAGGGATATCCCTGTGCGTCTCGTCGATGAACGGTTATCCACGATGGCTGCAACGCAGGCCTTCCAAGCCGTGGGTATCAGCGCCAAAAAGGGCCGGAAGAAGATCGACCAGGCGGCCGCTGTCCACATTCTCCAAGGATGGCTTGACGCGCGAAGGCGAGTCTTTTCTCAGAATGGGTAACAACTGTGTAACAATAGGCGCGTTACGTTACTTAGAGGAAGGCTTTCACACGCATGGCCGTCAAGCGCAACATGGAGCCAAAGTACCGCAGGCGTCGTCAGCGCGCAGGTGCCTTGGCTATCGCTTTGGTCATTCTGCTCATCGGAGTGACCGGGTACGTGTGGTACCAACGCAGCGTGGTTGCTGATCGTGATTTTGTCGGTAGTGGCAATGGAAATATTGTGATGGTTCGCGTCGATGCAGGCGATTCCATCTACAGTTTGGCACCCGAACTCGTTGATAAGGGTGTCATTGGCTCACGTCGTGCTTTAGTGCAGGCAGCTGAAGTGACCCAGCCGTCACTGCAACAAGGCTACTATCCGCTGCAGGAAAAAATGTCAGCCAAGGAAGCGCTGAAGGCTTTGACCAACGACGACTTGCGCCGTGGCGTCGTCGATATTCCCAACGGTCTGACTCTCGATGACGTGCGAGTGGTCGGTGGGAACGCGAGGAAGGGTATTTACTCCCTGGTATCTGCGCAGACATGCCAAGATAAGCAGAATTGTGTGTCGGTCGATGATCTGAAAAATGCCGTGACTAACACATCACCAGAGGAACTTGGCGTGCCGTCCTGGGCTATCGACGCTGTCAATAAGCGGGGGAAGGATCCACGGCGTATTGAAGGTCTTATTGCGCCCGGGGTGCATTTGTTTGATCCAACAATGAGCCCGGTGGACATTATGAAGGATCTGGTATCGGACTCCGCCCGTGTTTTTGAGGACACCGGCCTCGTTGCCTCTGCAAAGAAGGTTGGTTTGTCCCCCTACGACGTCATCATTGCTGCTTCGTTGGTGGAGCGCGAGGCACCAGCGGGTGACTTCGATAAGGTCGCCCGCGTCATCCTCAATAGGTTGAACATCAAACAGAAACTCGAGTTCGATTCAACGGTGAACTATGGGTTGGACGAACAGGAAGTCGCAACCACTGACGCAGACCGTCAGCGTGAAACACCGTGGAACACTTATGCAAAGCAGGGGCTGCCTGACACCCCGATCGCATCCCCAGGTTTGCAGGCGTTGCATGCGGTAGAAAACCCAGCCCAGGGGGATTGGCTGTACTTCGTCACGGTGGACAAGAATGGGCGTACTGTCTTCAACCGGGATTTCGCAGCCCACGAGCAGGCTATTGAGGAATCTCGCGCCAACGGCGTGCTGGATTCCAACCGTTAGGAACCCACCGCCATGACAGTCATCCCCGCTGTGCTCAGCATTGACGAGTTTCTGGATCCCTCAGCAGCATGGCATGCGCATGCCGCAAGTAACGTGTGTGCTGTGCTTGGGCGCCCCATCGAGCATTCACTTTCGCCTCTGCTGCACAATAGCGGCTATCGCGAGCATGGTTTAGATTTCACTTATGTACGCGTGGAGGCGGGCGAGGCGGTGGAAATCAGAGAACTACTGCGTCATTGCCCTGCCTCTGTTCGTGGGTTTTCGGTCACCATGCCAGGAAAATCAGCAGCACTAGAGCTAGCGGATTCCACTACGGAAAGAGCCGAACTCATTGGTTCCGCCAATACGTTGGTGCCCCTCGGTGATGGAACGTGGATGGCAGACAATACCGACGTTGATGGTGTATCCAGCTGCTTAGCACACATAGCCTCTCAGGGCGTGGACTTTAGTGGCTCCCGGGCGGTTGTCGTTGGCAATGGTGGTACAGCGCGTCCTGCTGTGGCCGCTTTGGCTTCAGCAGATGTTCAGCACGTGACAGTTGTCGCTCGTTCGGAACGAGCACTGAATTTACAGTCTTTGGTAGAAGGTTGTGGGATGGGGTTTGACTGGGTACGTATGGACGCTCCCGCGCTGTCCTCCACATGTTCCGATGCCTCGACGGTGATTTCCACGATTCCCGCCGCAGGAGCCGAGCTCATATCCTCAGCGTTACTACAAGCACGTTCCGTGTTGGACGTCATCTATGATCCATACCCCACTGCCTTGTTGGCCGGTGCTATGGACCGGGGGCTACCGCATGCCGATGGTCTGCGTATGTTAGCTGGTCAAGCTGAACGGCAGTTTGAGCTTTTCACCGGGACTGCCCCACGCGAGGGTCTACTGCTCAAGACCATCGAGTCTGTTCGTCAGCGGTAGATGATGGCGCGCACCGGAAGTGGGCGCACAACCTCTCACCGTCATCTGTATCAACAGGAGTATCCGTTTCCTTAGCCGATTTTCCTAGTGATAGGCGGCGTGTAGCGTATGGAGGCATGGGGGTTTTATTTGTTGTATTGGTGTGGGGTGGGGTTGTTTCTCTCCTGGATGTAAGGATGAGGATCATTCCCAATGTTCTTTCACTTCCAGGCGTGATTATCACGTGGTCACTCTGTGTTGTTTCCCCGTGGTGGAAGATGCAGGGAATCTCCATGCCGGCGGCATATTGCTTCGAGTTATCGTCTGTTCTCGGTGGAGTGAGCTGGTGGGCATTGGTGCTCATATTGGGCCTCAAGCAATCGAGATCTGTAGGGAGTGGCGATGCTAAATTGGCTGCGAGTTTGGGAGTGATCACTGCGGGTTCGGGAGGAGTCGTGGGGTGGCTTGCAGCGGTGGGTCTCAGTGGCGTATTGAGCGTCATCACAGCACTCCTTGTGGCTAGAAAGAGAGGGGTTCCTCAAGCGCCATCGATGGTGGGGGCAACTCTGCTGGTGGCGATGTACGTCACAGTAGGCGGGGCGTTGTAGACTGTTCGTCATGCTTCGTTGGACAACTGCTGGTGAATCGCACGGCCAGGCACTGATTTCTCTCATTGAAAACCTCCCTGCAGGATTGCACGTGACTCGTGATGAGGTGTCATATCAGTTGGCACGTCGCCGCTTGGGATATGGACGCGGCGCCCGGATGAAATTTGAAGCCGATGAAGTCACTTTCCTTTCCGGGGTGCGTCACGGGGTTACTCTCGGCAGTCCTGTCGCCGTCATGATCGGTAACACTGAGTGGCCAAAATGGACCACTATTATGTCCTCCGATCCGATTGATCTCGATGACGAGCAGGTTGTCAAGGAGATGAACAGCGGGCGCGGGGCTAAGCTGACCCGCCCGCGACCGGGGCACGCAGACTTCGCCGGAATGCTGAAGTTTGGTCATGACGAGGCTCGCCCTATCCTCGAGCGTGCATCTGCCCGCGAAACCGCAGCCCGTGTGGCAGCGGGAACGTTTGCCCGCGCTGTGCTGCGTGAAGTCTGTGGTGTAGAGGTATTAAGCCACGTCATTTCCATTGGGGCCTCGGAACCGTACACCGGTCCCACACCATCTTTCGAGGATCTGGAGAAGATTGACAAATCGGAGGTTCGCTCCTTTGACAAGTGTGCGGAAGAGTCGATGATTAACGAGATTAAGGCGGCGAAGAAATCTGGCGATACTCTTGGAGGAGTCGTTGAGGTGGTGGTCAAGGGGCTACCGATCGGACTAGGCTCGCATACCTCCGGCGATGAACGACTTGACGCACAGCTAGCGAGTGCAGTCATGAGCATTCAGGCGATCAAGGGTGTAGAAATCGGTGATGGTTTTGAGGAGGCGCGCCGCCGTGGCTCCGAAGCGCACGATGAGATGGTACGCACTGACGATGGAGTCCACCGGTTATCCAATCGAGCTGGCGGCGTAGAAGGCGGTATGAGCAACGGGGAGGATCTCATTGTTCGCGCAGCGATGAAACCAATCAGTACCGTTCCCCGTGCATTGAAGTCGGTGGACATGGCCACAGGCGAAGCAGCTAGCGGCATTCATCAACGTTCTGATGTCTGTGCTGTTCCAGCGGCGGGTGTGGTCGCGGAAGCGATGGTGGCCCTCGTTTTGGCTCGAGCGGTCCTGCGTAAATATGGCGGTGATTCTCTCCAGGAGACCACTCGTAATTATGAAAACTACTGTGCCCAGGTTAGGCAGCGTCTCCAATGGAACTAATAGCCCGGCCATATGCTGCTGTGGGCAAAAATAGAGAGTAGGTTGTTCACGCATGAGCCCTCGAGTGGTACTTGTTGGACTTCCCGGAAGCGGAAAAACCACGATCGGCAAGCGTCTGGCTAACGCATTGCGTACCTCGGTGGTCGATACCGACCAGTTAATTGAAAAACGCTATGGCAAGAGTTGTGGCGAGGTGTTCAGTGAACTTGGTGAAGAAGAGTTTCGACGCATCGAGGCGCAAACTGTCGCCGATGCTCTAAACACCGACGGCATCGTTTCCTTAGGTGGCGGGGCAGTGGTGACCCCCAGTAATCGGAAATTGCTACAGGATCAGCGGGTCGTCTATTTGCACGTCAGTGCTGAGGAAGGAGTGCGACGCACCGCCGGGTCGGATTCGCGTCCTTTATTGAACGTTGATGATCCCATGTCTCGCTATGAGCAATTGTTAGAACAGCGAGCAGCCTACTACGAAGAGGTAGCCAATTTGCTGGTCAATTCCGATGGCAAAGAACCCCACCGAGTCGTGACCGATATTCTGCAATTTATTGACGATGTGGAGCATGAGTAGGTAAAGCATAAGCAGGCTGCCATGCCGTCATGCGTGATAACGATCTGTTCACGCTCCCAGCGTATTCGTTGATTTCTAGCTTGTATTTCGAAGGACGATCCCATGCCGACCATCACCGTAGCTTCTCATTCTCCCTACGACGTGCATATTGATCGCGGGGTGGATCGTGCGGTTGAGCACATACTCCAGGCCACGAAGAGGGCAAACAACTACTTGCTGATTCACCAACCGGCACTGAAAGAACGCGCCGAGGCTGTGGCCTCTGGCATGCGTACTTACGGGAAGTGCGTGCTGCTGCATGAAATTGCGGATGCGGAGGAAGGAAAGACTATTGCTTCCGCTGCCGCTTGCTGGGATAAGTGTGCAGAGGCTGGACTAACCCGTCAGGATGCCGTCATCGGGCTCGGCGGCGGTGCAGCAACTGACGTGGCCGGGTTCATTGCCGCCACCTGGATGCGGGGAGTCTCGGTTGTCCAGTATCCAACGACACTGTTGGCGATGGTGGATGCAGCGGTCGGTGGAAAAACCGGGATAAATACTGCGGCCGGAAAAAACTTGGTTGGTGCTTTTCATGAGCCCGCTACTGTGATCGTGGATTTAGAAGTGTTAGAGACACTTCCTCGTCAGGAGATCATCGCCGGATCTGCTGAGATAATTAAAGCGGGTTTCATTGCAGACACCCGCATCCTGGAGATTTATGAACAGGATGCTGATGCGGCAGTGGATCCCCACAGAACGTTGCCGGAGTTGATTGAGCGCGCGATTTTGGTCAAAGCCCGTGTGGTGGCTCAGGATCTCCGGGAGTCTCATTTGCGGGAAATCTTGAATTATGGTCATACCTACGGTCATGCCATTGAGCACCATGAAAATTACCGATGGCGTCATGGCCACGCTGTGGCCGTCGGCATGGTTTTCGAAGCAGAATTAGCCCATGCAGCGGGGCTCCTTGATACCTCAGTTGTCGAGCGGCACCGGGCCATCCTGGCGTCGGTCGGGCTTCCAACGAGCTACGATGCAGCTGATCTCGAGACACTATATGCTGCAATGACGCGAGATAAGAAGAATAAAGATGGCAACATCCGCTTCGTCGTTCTTGAAAGAGAAGGACAACCAACCCGACTGGAAGGGCCTGACCTCACACTTCTAGAGGCAGCCTATGCGGCGACTGCCGGTTAACGCGTTCAAAGATTAACCGCTAGTGATCGCGCAACCGCACATTAACGTGTGCCCAGGAATAATAGGTGAAGAAACAGAGGAGACATGACTCTTACGGTTACCGTCCTCAACGGCCCCAACCTCAACCGGTTAGGTAAACGACAACCCGAAGTCTACGGCTCGACAACTTTGGGTGATGTGGAAGCGATGCTCCGCGTAGAAGCACAACAACTAGGTGCTGACGTGGAGTTTTTCCAGTCCAATCATGAAGGCGAATTGATTGACGTCATACACGCCTGCGCCGATGCGGGACATGCTGTCATCATCAACCCGGGAGGCTTGACCCATACGTCAGTGGCGCTGCGCGACGCCCTCGCCGAGATCCAGGACGGTAAGGGTTTTGTTGAAGTTCATATTTCTAACGTGCATGCGCGCGAGGAATTTCGCCACCATAGTTTCTTAAGCCCTATTGCCCGGGGAGTCATAGCCGGATTGGGGACTTACGGGTATGTAGCAGCACTTCGTTATCTGGTCGAAAAAGAGAGGACAAAGTAAGTGACTTTCCATGCGTCTGTTCAGGAAAACAGCCGGCAACGCCGTGAGCGCGCGGCAGCCCGCATAAAAGAAGCGGGAGCACAGGCGCTGCTTGTGAGTGACCTAAAAAATGTGGAATATCTCTCAGGTTTTAATGGATCCAATGCGGCATTATTGCTCAAGGCAGACGCAACGAGTGTCATCGCAACTGATGGTCGCTACATCACCCAAATCGCCGCACAGACTGGCGAGCCCTCTGACATGCAGATACACATCGCCAACAACATCTACCAGGCGATGAAGGAAGTAGCCGGTGAAACCGATTTTTGTGTCGAACCGACGTTGTCCGTCGGCATTGCGAAGTACCTCGGTGATCCAGACATACTCGAGGGCGTGGTGGAGGGTGAACGCCTCGTTAAAGACGACACAGAGATCGCAAAATTAGTCGCAGCCGGTGAACTTGCTGACAACGTATGGCAGGAATTCATAGCGCAGGGGGGAATTGCGGAGGGCTTGACGGAGATCGATGCAGCTGCCGATTTGGAAAATCGTTTGCGTCGAGCGGGTGCGGATGGTTTGAGTTTTCCTACGATCCTTGCCTCGGGTTCCAATGGATCCAAACCTCACGCTGGCGTATCGCGAGAGAGGATTGTCCCTGGCCTTGTCACCGTTGACTTCGGAATCTACCTCGATGGATATGCTTCTGATCAAACCCGTACGGTATGCGTAGGTGATCCATCGACCCGCGACTATCAGCTGTACGACATCGTCTATCGTGCACAAAAGGCAGGGGAGGCTATGCTACGCCCTGGAGCCGGTTTACGCGCTATCGACAACGCGTGCCGAACCATCATTGAGGATGCAGGCTACGGCGAGTTCTTTGTGCATTCCACGGGACACGGCGTGGGTATGGATGTGCACGAAGCACCGCGGGCGGCGGCGACTGTCGATGAAACAGAGACATTGGTGAAAGGCATGACTCTGACAGTGGAGCCGGGTATCTACCTCCCGGGTGAAACGGGACTCCGCATTGAAAATACCTATGTGATCACCGAAGATTCGGCGCAGTCTTTGAACGCGTCATCTACCGAATTGATTGTCGTTTAGCCGTTAGCATCATAGCGGACGATGGGTGCTAGACTCTAAGTCCGGTAAAACATCGCTACCACCTAAAAGGAGATGACAACGTGGCAACTACCGCGGATTTCAAAAACGGTCTGGTGCTGAAGATCGACGGCAAGCTGCAGCAGATCATTGAGTTCCAGCACGTGAAGCCGGGTAAGGGTCCAGCCTTCGTGCGCACCAAGCTCAAGGATGTCGTCTCTGGAAAAACTGTCGAGAAGACCTTCAATGCTGGTGTCAAGGTAGAGACCGCAACTGTTGACCGTCGCGACATGACTTACCTCTACCACGACGGCACCAATTATGTTCTGATGGATGATAAGGACTTTGATCAGATCGAGGTTGCAGAACACCTCATGGGTGATGGCGCCAAATTCCTTCTGGAAAATACGACAGTGCAGGTGTCTTTCCATGAGGGGGAGCCTCTCTTCGCTGAACTTCCAGTGGCTGTTGAGTTGGCCGTGCAGCACACTGATCCAGGCCTGCAAGGTGACCGTTCTACCGGTGGCACTAAGCCGGCAACCTTGGAAACGGGCGCAGAGATTCAGGTTCCATTGTTCATTGAGACCGGCAACGTGGTGAAGGTTGATACCCGCACCGGCTCGTACCTCTCCCGCGTGTCTAACTAACGTCCCCACTACTGCGTGAAGGTATCCCCAGACACTGTGACTGAGAAAGAGACGAAGTTTAAGCGCCACGGTTCTCGTTATAAGGCGCGCCGTCGTGCTGTTGACATCCTTTTTGAGGCAGAGTTCCGCGATATCGATCCGGTGGACATCGTTGAGGAAAGACAAGAGCTAAGCCGCGATCCTGATACCCAGGTCAAACCAGTACCCAAGTACACGGAACGGATCATTCCGGGCGTGGCAGAGCATCTCGACGCCATCGATGACGCGATCGCCGTACATTTGTCCTCCGAATGGCGCCTGGAACGCCTGCCCGCGGTAGACCGTGCCGTGTTGCGTGTTGCGGCGTGGGAATTGTTGTATAACGATGACGTCCCCAACCGTGTGGCGATCGTCGAGGGTGTGGAACTGGCTAGTGAATACTCGCACGATAAGGCTCCCGGCTACGTCAATGTCGTTCTAGATGGAATCGGCCGGGACGCCGACATCCGCTTGGCTGACGCCATAAGTGCGCGCCGAGAGGCAGAAGAGAGCAGCGATCCTGCTGATGCTGAGCTGGATTCCATGCTGGATGGCGTTCTCGCTGGAACCTCTACGGATGAGGTGTCAGACGCAGACGATAACTCAACGGTTATCGATAGTAGTGCTGCAGGTGGGGCAGATATTCCTACCCCCGAAATCAGCGAGGGGCAGGACTGCGAGACGTAGTTCAACAGCAGATTTCTCAATTCTCTCGGTCTTAACCCGGCCAGCGTCTAACGTTGGGCCGGGTCTTATTGCTACTATTTTCGATGAACTTGTTCGACATCCTTTAACGGACCGCACTGTGAGGCGGGAAAGGAGGTCACGATGAACACGACTACGCACGAGCACACCATCGAGCTTTTGGGAGCTGATGACGTCTCGCGTACCGTCGCGCGCATCGCGCACCAGATCATTGAAAAAACGGCGTTAGATGATTCGGGGTCCCCGCGGGTGGTACTCCTAGGAATTCCGTCGGGGGGTGTGCCATTGGCCGCGCGTTTGGCGAAAAAAATTACTGAGTTTTCCGGGGTGGACATCTTCCATGGTGACTTGGACATCACGCTTTACCGCGACGATTTGAGGAATTCTGTCCACCGAGCGTTGAAACCCACCCGAGTTCCGCATGAAGGCATTGACGACTGCATTGTCATTCTCGTCGACGATGTCCTCTTCTCGGGTCGCACAATCCGCGCCGCTTTAGATGCCTTAAGAGATGTGGGGCGCGCTCGCACGGTACAGCTAGCCGTACTTATCGACAGGGGCCACCGCCAGCTGCCGATCCGCGCTGATTACGTCGGTAAGAACATACCAACCTCCACCAATGAAGGGGTTGTTGTTGAGCTGGAGGAATTGGACGGCCAGGACCGCGTGATTCTACAGCGTGGGGTGGAAAGCGTTGAGGAGGGTATCAAGAAATGAAGCACCTATTGAGCATCGGAGACCTCAGCGCCCACGAGATCATTGACTTGATGGATGAGGCAGATCGTTTTGCTGAGGTTCTCAAGGGGCGCGAGATGAAAAAGCTGCCCACTCTGCGCGGACGCACGATCTTCACCTTGTTTTATGAAAATTCCACCCGTACGCGGAGTTCTTTTGAAACTGCCGGCAAATGGATGAGCGCGGATGTCATCAACATTTCCGCTTCCAGTTCGAGTGTAAAGAAAGGGGAGTCACTGAAAGACACAGCACTCACTCTTCAAGCGGTGGGTGCTGATGCCATTGTGATGCGGCATCCTTCTTCCGGTGCTGCTCGGCAAGTCGCCAATTGGGTGGGGGATACCGCCGTCGTCAATGCAGGTGACGGGTCTCACCAACACCCCACTCAGGCTTTGCTCGACGCAGTGACCATGCGCAACAAATTAGGCACCATCGAAGGCAAGAAAATCGTCATTGTCGGCGACATCTTGCATTCTCGTGTTGCCCGTTCCAATGCGCAGTTGCTCACGACGCTCGGTGCAGATGTCACTTTCGTCGCCCCACCGACTTTATTGCCGTGGGGGGTGGAGGCCTGGGGCGTTCACGTGAGCCATGATTTCGATAGCGTGATCAAGGATGCTGATGCCGTCATGATGCTCCGCGTGCAAGCAGAGCGTATGAATGGAGGGTTCTTCCCCAGCCATAGGGAATATGCCACACGCTATGGGCTCTCTCGCGCGCGACGTGAATCCATGCGTGAGGATGCCATCGTTATGCACCCCGGCCCCATGCTGCGTGGTATGGAAATCAGCGATGATGTGGCGGACGCGCCGAAGACGGTCGTTCTCAACCAGGTCACAGCCGGTGTCCACGTCCGTATGGCCGTGTTGTTTACCTTGCTGTGCAGTGGCGATGCTGAGATCGGAGCTTAATACTGACCATGACTACGAACACCCAGGCTTCACCTACACAGAAGGGATCATCCGTGACTTCCACTGCGGATACTAACTATCCAGCATCCGGACCTCTCGCTGCTCATCCAACCGGTGTCGATAACGAAGTACTCTTGCGTGACGTTTTGATCTACGGCGAAGGCGAGCCGCAAGATGTGCTGATACGCGATGGTGTGATCGACTCCATCGGTAATGAGCTCACAACACAGGGAGAAGTTATCGAACTTCCTGGCCAGATCTTGTTGCCTGGACTTGTTGACATGCACGTACACTTGCGTGAGCCTGGCCGAGAAGATACGGAAACTGTCGCCACCGGCTCAGCTGCGGCGGCGCAGGGCGGATTTACTGCAGTATTCACCATGGCCAACACTGCTCCTGTCATGGACAATCCGTCCATCGCGGAGAGCGTGTGGTTCAAGGGGCAAAATGTCAATCTCTGTGATGTGCACCCTGTCGGCTCTATCTCTCGGGATTTGGCTGGCAAGGAGCTTACGGAGTTCGGCATGATGGCCGCTTCCGATGCCAAAGTGCGCATGTTCTCCGACGATGGTAAATGCGTGGATGACCCTCGTCTCATGCGGCGTGCGATTGAATACGCTAAGGGCCTAGATGTCCTCCTCGCTCAGCATTGCGAAGAACCGCGACTGACCGAAGGTGCCGTTGCCCATGAGGGTGCTCATGCCGCTCGTCTTGGGCTGCGGGGATGGCCACGTGTGGCCGAGGAATCCATCGTTGCTCGCGATGCGATCATGGCTCGAGACTACGGTGGGCGTCTGCATGTCTGCCACGCATCCACAGAAGGTACCGTTGATCTGCTGCGGTGGGCTAAAGCGAAAAACATTCCACTGACGGCCGAAGTAACACCGCACCACCTCATCCTGACCGATGAACGCCTTGAGACGTACGACGGCGTCAATAGGGTCAACCCCCCGCTACGCGAAGCACGTGATGTCGAAGCTCTGCGACAGGCACTCATCGAGGGCGTGATCGACTGCGTTGCAACCGATCATGCGCCCCATGGCTCGGAGGAAAAGTGCTGCGAGTTCGATAAAGCTCGTCCGGGCATGCTGGGTTTGGAAACATCATTGGCGCTTATCGCCCAGATCTTCGTGCTTAATGGAGACCAGGACTGGCGTTTCGTGGCACGGGTCATGTCTGAGCGGCCGGCGCAGATCACTAAGCTGCCTGGCCATGGTCGTCCAATCGCCGTCGGTGAACCCGCTAACCTGTGTGTCGTGGACACGACGAAGTCCTGGGTGGCTCGCGGCGAGCAGATGGCGTCTAAAGCGCGCAATACCCCATATGAAGGGATGGATATGCCGGTGAAAGTCAGTACCACGATTTTACGCGGCAAAGTCACCTGCCGTGATGGCAACGCTGTCACCTCTGCAATGTCCCCGAGCAACGCTTAAGCGGCGTCGAAAAAAGAAAGAAGGAACTCCACTTATGACCCGCACCCCGGCAGCCCTCGTACTGGCTGATGGACGTATTTTCCGTGGTCGAGCATTCGGCGCTCAGGGCACCAGCCTTGGCGAAGCAGTGTTCACCACCGCAATGACCGGCTACCAGGAGACGATGACCGATCCGAGTTATCACCGCCAGATTGTGGTGGCCACCGCCCCCCAGATTGGCAATACCGGCTGGAATGATGAAGATTCCGAATCGCGGGGCGATAGAATTTGGGTCGCCGGCCTCGTTATCCGCGATCTTTCACGCACCGTTTCCAACTGGCGTGCTAAGCGTTCGCTCGAAGATGAGATGAAGGCTCAAGGAATTATCGGAATTCAAGGGGTGGACACTCGCGCCATTGTTCGGCATTTGCGCGATCGTGGATCCGTCTCCGCCGGGCTATTTACCGGTGATGATGTCACCTCCGACGACGAGATGGTGGCGAAAGTTAAAGAACAGCCTTCCATGAAGGGCTCAGACCTTGCAGGTGATGTATCTACCGATGACGTGTACGTCATAGAACCCGACGGCGACCTTAAATACACCGTGATTGCCTATGACATGGGGATCAAGACCAATACCCCACGTGAGTTCGCTCAACGGGGCGTGCGCACCGTGGTGGTTCCTTCCGATACGTCTTTTGACACGGTGCAGGAATTGATGAAGGAGTACGACGCGCAAGGGGTGTTTGTCTCAAATGGCCCGGGAGATCCTGCCACCGCCGATGTAACAATCAACGAGATCAAGAAGGTTCTCGACGCCAAAATCCCGTTCTTCGGCATTTGCTTTGGGAATCAGATCTTAGGCCGTGCATTGGGTATGGATACCTATAAGCTCAAGTTTGGTCACCGGGGTATTAACGTGCCAGTTCTCGATCACACTACCGGCAAGATCGATATCACGGCCCAGAATCACGGTTTTGCGCTTAAGGGCGAGCCAGGGGAGGAGTTTTCCACGCCTTTCGGTCCGGCAGTGGTGACCCATACATGCCTAAATGACGACGTTGTGGAGGGCGTTGCACTCAAGGATGGCTCCGCGTTTTCCGTTCAATATCACCCAGAATCAGCAGCTGGTCCCCATGATGCCAATCCGCTATTCGACCGTTTCGTTTCCCAGCTAGCACAAGCGAAACAGTCGGCTAAGTAGGCTCCGACGAGTACTACCCCGAAAAGACACAGAGAATCCCGAAAGCACAGCCTTTAAGCAAACTAGGAGCATTACCTAATGCCACGTCGCGAAGACATCAAGCACGTACTCGTCATCGGTTCTGGCCCCATCGTTATCGGCCAGGCATGCGAGTTTGACTACTCCGGCACACAAGCGTGCCGTGTGCTCAAAGAAGAGGGTCTGCGAGTGACCCTCATCAACTCCAACCCGGCAACGATCATGACCGATCCGGAGTTCGCAGATCACACCTACATCGAGCCGATCCAACCTCATTACATCGAGAAGATTTTCGCCAAAGAAGAACAAGCTGGTCACAAAGTCGATGCGGTGCTCGCCACTCTTGGTGGGCAGACTGCTCTCAACGCGGCAATTCAACTAGACCGTCTCGGCATTCTGGATAAGTACGGCGTGGAACTCATCGGTGCCGATATCGCGGCTATTGAACGCGGTGAAGATCGCCAAAAGTTTAAAGATATCGTAGCCAAGATCGGTGGCGATTCCGCTCGCTCTCGCGTATGCCACAACATGGACGAGGTTCATGAGACCGTCGCTGAGCTCGGCCTGCCCGTCGTGGTTCGCCCGTCATTTACTATGGGCGGTTTGGGTTCCGGCCTAGCTTTCACAGAGGAGGATCTGGAGCGCATTGCCGGTGACGGTTTGGCTGCATCCCCTGAAGCGAACGTGCTGATCGAGGAGTCAATCCTGGGGTGGAAGGAATTTGAGCTTGAGCTCATGCGCGACAGCAAAGACAACGTTGTTGTTGTGTGCTCGATCGAAAACGTCGACGCTCTGGGCGTTCATACCGGTGATTCCGTAACTGTAGCGCCGTCAATGACTTTGACCGACCGTGAATTCCAGACGATGCGTGACCAGGGCATCGCCATTTTGCGCGAAGTCGGAGTGGACACGGGCGGCTGTAACATTCAATTCGCTATCAACCCTAACGACGGGCGAATCATCACCATTGAGATGAATCCCCGCGTGTCCCGTTCTTCGGCATTGGCCTCGAAGGCAACAGGTTTCCCCATCGCGAAACTCGCAGCCAAATTAGCTATTGGCTACACGCTGGATGAAGTCCGCAATGACATAACTCAGGTCACCCCGGCTGCCTTTGAACCCACACTCGACTATGTCATCGTCAAAGCGCCACGCTTCGCTTTTGAGAAATTCCCCGGCGCCGATGACACCTTGACCACGACGATGAAGTCAGTGGGTGAGGCGATGGCCATTGGCCGCAACTACATCACCAGTTTGAATAAGGTCATGCGGTCTCTCGAGACAAAGCAGGCAGGTTTTTGGACCCAGAGTGACGAGACATTTGCCGGCGAGCGAGCCCAAGATAAGGACGCCGTTCTTAAGGATCTCGCTGTTCCAACCGAAGGCCGTATGTACGATGTTGAACTTGCTTTGCGTCTCGGCGCCACGGTGGAAGAGGTCTACGAAGCGTCGAAGATCGATCCTTGGTTCTTGGAAGAAGTAAAGGCGTTGGTCGAGTTCCGGGAAGAACTGGTCGAAGCCCCGGTACTTTCCGAGGATCTGTTGCGCGAGGCAAAGTACTATGGCTTGTCCGACCGGCAGATTGCCGCTTTGCGTCCAGAGTTAGCTGGCGAGGACGGCGTCCGAGCTTTGCGCTGGTCACTAGGCGTGCGTCCAGTCTTTAAGACCGTGGATACCTGCGCTGCAGAGTTCGAGGCGAAAACCCCGTATCACTACAGCTCCTATGAGCTAGATCCTGAAGCCGAGTCTGAGGTGACGCCTCAGAAAGATAAGAAAAAGGTTCTTATTCTCGGCTCTGGTCCTAACCGCATTGGGCAAGGTATTGAGTTTGACTACTCCTGTGTGCACGCCGCCTTGGAACTCTCCCGCGTGGGCTACGAGACTGTCATGATTAACTGCAACCCGGAGACTGTCTCGACCGACTACGACACGGCCGATCGCTTGTATTTCGAGCCATTGACGTTCGAGGATGTCATGGAGGTCTACCATGCAGAAGCGGAGTCCGGAGAGATCGCCGGTGTGATTGTGCAGCTGGGTGGCCAGACTCCTTTGGGCTTAGCACAACGCTTGGCAGATGCCGGTGTACCTGTTGTCGGTACGTCCCCTGAAGCGATTAACCTCGCCGAGGATCGTGGCGAGTTCGGCAAGGTGTTGGAAAAGGCACAGTTGCCGGCACCTGCCTACGGCACGGCTACATCCTTCGAGGAAGCTCGGGGTGTTGCTGCAGAAATCGGGTACCCGGTATTAGTTCGCCCTTCCTACGTGTTGGGTGGCCGTGGCATGGAGATTGTTTATGACGAGGATTCCTTGTCTGACTACATTGCCCGCGCCACTGAGATCACGGAAGATCACCCAGTGCTTGTGGATCGTTTCTTGGATTCTGCGATCGAAATCGATGTCGATGCTCTCTGCGACGGTGAAGAGGTGTACCTGGCGGGAGTGATGGAGCACATCGAGGAAGCTGGTATTCACTCTGGTGACTCCGCTTGCGCGCTCCCGCCGATGACTCTTGGTCCTGAGGACATCGAGAACGTCCGCCGTTCCACCAAGGCGCTGGCGCACGGAATTGGTGTGAGGGGGCTTATGAATGTTCAATTCGCCTTGAAGGATGACATCCTCAATGTCATTGAGGCGAATCCTCGCGCATCCCGTACGGTTCCTTTCGTTTCGAAGTCCACCGGTGTGGCTTTGGCGAAAGCTGCTTCTCGTATCATGCTTGGGGAATCGATCGCTGCGCTTAAGGCTGAAGGCATGCTTCCTCACGACCGGGATGGCGGATCTCTGCCGTTGGATCATCCGATCGCGGTGAAAGAAGCAGTGATGCCATTCAACCGTTTCCGCAGCCCGGAGGGTAAAGTTTTGGACTCCTTGCTGAGTCCGGAAATGAAGTCGACCGGTGAAGTCATGGGTCTCGACAGCGACTTCGGTACGGCGTTTGCGAAGTCACAGGAAGGTGCATTCGGCAAGTTGCCGACGAAGGGGAATGTTTTCGTCTCCGTGGCGAACCGTGACAAGCGCACATTGATGATGCCTATCTTGCGTCTGGCTGAGCTGGGCTTCAAACTCTACGCCACCTCCGGTACAGCCCAGATGCTGCGTCGGAACGGGGTGGAATGCGAGACGGTTGCCAAGCTATCTCAGGTAGACGAATCGACCGGCAAGGCCGAACGCACCGTTGTGGACCTCATCAACGATGGAGAAATCGATTTCATTCTCAACACCCCAGCCGGATCTGCTGGTTCTCGTCACGATGGTTACGATATCCGGGCAGCTGCTGTAAATATGAGCGTGCCGGCAGTAACTACCGTCCAGGGATGCAATGCGGCCGTGCAGGGTATCGCGGCTCTTCAGAAAGCAGAAACCACGGTCACCCCGATTCAGGAGGTTGAGCACTGATGTCCCGGCCGAACAACTCGGTGGCCGAAGCAACTTTCGGTGAGCGGTTTCTAGCACGTGCCGAGGAGTTCGGCCAGGTGTGCGTGGGCATGGATCCCCACGAGCGGATTATGCAATCATGGGGGCTTGAGGCGTCAGTTGATGGGTTGAAAGCATTTTCTCGCATCTGTGTGGAAGCTTTTGAGGATACAGCGTGCGTAGTTAAGCCCCAGGTGGCGTTCTATGAATCGTATGGTTCCGCGGGCTTTGCAGTACTCGAGGACTCCATTGCGGCGTTACGCGCTCGTGGAGTGTTGGTGGTCGCAGACGCAAAACGTGGGGATATTGGGTCGACGATGGCAGGATATGCTTCCGCCTGGTTGGATGACTCTTCACCTCTTGTCTCCGACGCAGTAACTGTCTCTCCATGGCTTGGTTTCGGTTCTCTGGAGCCAGTATTTGACATGGCTGAGAGTACGGGTAGGGGAGCCATCGTTCTAGCCGCCACGTCAAATCCGGAAGCTCCTGGTGTGCAGCTGAGCCGAACGCTAGATGCCCATGGCGAGTTAGGGCAGAAAACGCTAGCTCAAACCATCGTCGATGCCGTGGCTGAAAGAAACTCACGCCACAGCGGTCCGGGGAATCTGGGAGTAGTGGTAGGGGCCACAGTGCAGCAACCACCTGCATTAGAGCAGGTGGGAGGCATGATTCTCATGCCCGGTGTGGGTGCCCAAGGCGGAACGATGGACGATGTACGGCGCATTACAGGCACAGCATTCTCGTTGGTAAGCCCCAATGTATCGCGCAGTGTACTAACCCGGGGGCCAAACACGGACGACCTTCGCAAGGCTTTACGCGCCACAACTGCGGATATGTTGAAATAGCCCAGCTCACTAGTGGTATAGTGTCCTGAGTTAAGGCGTGTTGAGCACCTGATATCCCTAAGAGGGAATTTTCTTCTGGTAATTTCTCTCTGCAGGATTGTGGCAGCAACCTGTCTCAGGGTGATGCTTACGCAATGCGAAAGATCCGCACAAGATGTGTATCTTCGTTTGCGTTAACTGTGTGGCTCAGAAGAGCTATACAGAAAACATTCCTAGACTTTTCACAAACCGACGATTTGAAACTAAAACGGAGGACCCCGTGGCACTTCCCCAGTTGACCCCGGAGCAGCGCGCAGAAGCACTGAAGAAGGCTGCAGAGGCTCGTAAGGCACGCGCAGAGCTGCGCGAGAAGCTGAAGCGTGGCGGCACCGACCTGAAGCAGGTGCTGAAGGATGCCGAGACTGATGAAACCCTCGCAAAGATGAAGGTTTCTGCTCTACTGGTTTCCCTGCCAAAGGTTGGCAAGGTCAAGGCTGAAGAGATTATGAGCCAGCTTCAGATCGCTGAAAACCGTCGTCTCCGTGGCTTGGGCGACCGTCAGCGTCGCGCTCTGCTTGAGCACTTCGGTTTCGAGGACTAATCCCGTGGCCAACGACACATCTGAGGACCGCGTCGTTGTTCTCGCCGGTCCGTCCGCGGTGGGTAAATCCACTGTGGTCGCCCGTCTTAAGGAAGATGTCCCGGATCTTTTCTTCAGTGTGTCCATGACTACGCGTGATCCACGTCCAGGTGAAGTCCACGGTCGTGACTACATCTACGTGTCGCGCGATGAGTTCCTCGAGGCTATTGCAGCCAATGAGATGCTCGAATGGGCAGAAATCCACGGTGGACTGCAGCTTTCTGGGACGCCGCGCGAACCAGTGGAGCAGGCTATTGCCGAGGGACGTCCAGTGCTGATCGAGGTGGATCTCGAGGGTGCCCGCAATATTAAGAAGCTACGGCCGGATGTGGAACTTGTGTTTCTTGCGCCGCCATCGTGGGAGGTACTCGTCGAGCGTCTCACTGGTCGAGGCACTGAAACCCAGGATGTGATCGAACGCCGTCTGGCCACTGCTGAAGTTGAGATGGCGGCACAACACGAGTTCGATCAGGTAGTGGTCAATGACGATCTCGACAAGGCCATTGCCCAAATCACCGGTATTCTCGAGGGCAATTAATTTTCGCGATTTATTACCTCGTGGAGAAACATTCCAAAAACTGATTCCAGATAGAGAAGGTGCATACTGTGGACAACCAGGACGTGAATTCGAACGAGAAGGTGTTCGATACTCCTGTTGGCATCACTAACCCTCCGATCGATGAGCTCCTGACTAAGGTGTCCTCTAAGTACGCTTTGGTTATCTTCGCAGCCAAGAGGGCTCGTCAGATCAACGACTATTTCCAGACCATCGATGATGGTGTCTTCGAGTTCGTAGGGCCGCTGGTTACTCCAGACGTCCACGAAAAACCTCTGTCCATCGCGCTACGTGAGATCAACCGCGATCTGTTGGAACACACAGAGGGATAAAACCGCTAAAGTGTCCGGTGTGACTACATCGAATTCCGGACAAATGGATAATGTGCCGCTCCGCGTTGTCATCGGCGTTGGGGGCGGCATTGCTGCGTATAAGGCCTGCCACCTTGTCCGTTATTTCAAGGAGGCCGGCCACGTCGTTCACGTTATCCCAACACACAGCGCCCTCAACTTCGTCGGTGCCGCTACCTTCGAGGCGCTGTCTGGGAATCCGGTGTCCACAGATGTTTTTGACCGAGTGGATGAGGTGCAACACGTGCGCCTTGGCCAGCAAGCAGATCTTATCGTTATAGCTCCGGCAACAGCCGATCTTCTTTCCCGTCTTGCGACGGGCCGGGCTGATGACCTATTAACGTCAAGCTGTCTGGTTGCCACCTGTCCAGTTGTAGTGGCTCCTGCAATGCACACCGAAATGTGGGAACATCCGGCAACTCAAGCAAATGTGAATACCCTGCGCCATCGGGGAACCGTGGTTCTTGAGCCTGCACATGGCCGGCTCACTGGTCATGATACGGGATCTGGACGGCTTCCGGATCCGGAGCACATCGGATCTTTAGCGCTGGCCGTTGCTCGCTGTGGTCGGGATATCTTTCCGCAGTCTCTCAAGGGTAAAAAGGTGGTTATTTCCGCTGGCGGTACCGTAGAACCTTTGGATCCCGTGCGTTTTCTTTCCAATTCCTCCAGTGGCCGCCAAGGTTTTGCTTTGGCCGATGTCGCCGCCCAGCGCGGCGCCGATGTGGTCATCGTCAAGGCGCATACAGAACAGCTCTCTCTCCCTTCCGGCGCGAGAATTATTCCGGTGAAAAGCGCGGTGGATCTGCACAATGCCATGGATGAGCATGCGGAGGATGCGGATATCATCATCATGGCTGCGGCTGTGGCGGATTATCGACCCACTCAAGTCGCTGCGTCGAAAATGAAGAAGGGGATGAACGACTCAGCCCTGACGCGTATAGATTTAACCCAAAACCCCGATGTGCTTGCTGGGCTGGTGAATAGACGGAGGCGGGGAGAGCTGAAAGAGGGCGTGATTATCGTTGGCTTTGCTGCCGAAACGGGGGATGCGGAACATACTCCTCTAGAACATGGGGTGGACAAATTGTCTCGCAAGGGCTGTGACATGCTGATGTGCAACGCAGTGGGTGATGGCAAGGTGTTTGGCCAGGATGACAATGAAGGGTGGATCCTTGTTTCACAACCTGAGGATCAACCTCCGCTGATATCGGAAGTCAACGCTAGTGCAAAGATAGATGTGGCTATCCAGATTTGGGATTGCGTGGAAACGCTGATGTTTGCTGAATAATCGACTTTCACAGACAGCTTAGTCTACTATGAGATAGTTATCGTGAGTCGAACTTCACGAGCACCGGTACACGTGCCGAAAACCATCACTGATCAACTCACATATTCATTCCATACAAGAAGAGAGGGTCCCACCGTTGTCCCTGCGACTGTTTACCAGCGAGTCCGTCACCGAGGGTCATCCAGACAAAATCTGCGACGCGATTTCGGACTCCATTCTGGATGCATTGCTGGCACGCGACCCAGAGTCCCGCGTAGCAGTGGAGACTGTCGTAACCACCGGCCTCGTCCACGTTGTGGGCGAGGTACGTACCGAGGCATACGTGGAGATCCCACAAATCGTTCGGAATACACTGACCAAAATCGGCTTTACTAGCTCAGATATGGGCTTCGATGGCAGAACCTGCGGGGTATCCGTGTCCATCGGCGAGCAATCTCCAGAAATTGGAGCCGGGGTTGATACGGCCATCGAGCACCGTGAAGGTGACGCAACCGCCCTCGATGCCGATGATCAATTGGGAGCGGGTGACCAAGGGCTCATGTTTGGATATGCCACCAATGAAACACCGGAGTACATGCCGCTGCCCATATCATTGGCTCATCGCTTGGCACGCCGGCTCACGCAAGTCCGTAATGACAACATTGTTCCTGGTCTACGCCCGGATGGGAAAACCCAGGTCACATTCGCTTATGACGACAACGGCAAGCCCGTCAAACTGGATACCGTCGTTATTTCCACCCAGCACGATGAATCATGGGTCGGTGAAGCACAGCGTAACTCCTTGGCTGCTGCTTTGAAACGTCACGTCCTGGATCATTGTGTCGCAGAAGCCGGGATCGGCCATCTGGTGGGTGCAGACGTGAACCTTCTAGTTAATCCTTCCGGATCCTTCGTACTCGGCGGCCCGATGGGCGACGCCGGCTTGACCGGCCGCAAGATTATTGTGGATACCTACGGCGGTATGGCACGCCACGGTGGCGGAGCCTTCTCCGGTAAGGATCCATCGAAGGTCGACCGCTCGGGAGCCTATGCCATGCGATGGGTGGCAAAAAACATCGTTGCTGCCGGGTTGGCTGATCGCGCCGAAGTACAGGTCGCATATGCCATCGGGCGGGCCAATCCGGTGGGCTTGTACGTTGACACCCACGGCACCGCCGCGGACGGGTTGACCGATGAAGATATTCAAAAGGCCGTGCTTGACGTCTTTGACTTGCGCCCTAACGCGATTCTGCGCGAACTTGATCTCAAACGTCCCATCTACGCCCAAACCGCAGCTTACGGACACTTTGGCCGTAGCGACGTGGAACTTCCGTGGGAAAACACCGATCGTGTAGAGGCGTTGAAAGCTGCAGCCGGCCGTTAAACGTGAGCTCTGTGACTGAGATCAAGCAACCCATCGCCCGCGTTATCCCGTTGCTGGGGATGCCGCACCTCGATAGGTTGTTTGATTACACTGTCCCCCCACAGTGCGATAGCACTGCTCAACCCGGTGTCCGTGTACGGGTGCGGTTCGCCGGTCGCTTGGTTGATGCGCTCATTATCGAACGCCGACGCACATCGGATCACGGGGGGAGCTTGAGGCCGCTTGAGAGAGTGATCAGTCCGATTGTTGTCTGTCCGCCTCACATGTGGAGATTAGTCACCACGTTAGCTCGCCGATATGCGGGCAACCGCTCCGATATTCTCCGCACGGCGCTACCTCCGCGGCATGCATCGGCTGAAAAAGCTGGTCTTTTTGGCGGAGGGAAGGCCTGGGAAAACCTCTACGGCAGCCTCGTGTCCAAGGAGGAGCTGGCAGAAGCAGCATACTTTGATGCCACATCAGTGCTGGAGAATTATTCTTACGGCACGGGCTTCTTATCTGCTGTGTTGGAGGGTAAAGCAGTACGCGCCAGCTGGATAAGTTTGCCTGGCTCCGAACCTCACTACGATGCGGCCGCGCTTGCAGCCGCAACGATGTGGAATGGTGGAGATAGTGGCGTTCTCATCCTCGCACCTAATCATAAAGAGGTTGAGCGGGTGTCTCATCATTTGCGTCGCTGGGTTTCGGGGGCACAAATCACTCAGCTCACGGCCCAAGAAAGCCCCGCGGTACGTTACCGACGTTTTCTCTCAATAGTGGAGGGTCAGGCACGCTTGGTTGTCGGCACCAGGTCCGCCGTCTTGGCTCCAGTGAAGAACCTGAGGCTGATCGTGGTCTTAGGGGAAGCCGATGATAACCTCGTTGACCCGCGCGCACCCTATATCAATGCCCGAGACGTGGCCAAGCTTCGCTCAGAGCAGGAAAATACCGCTTTTGTCACCATCGGCGTTCACCGCTGTGCTGAGGTTCAACAGTGGATTGCCGATGGCAGTGTGCACTCTATTACCTCCCCACGCAACACGGTGATGGACATGTTGCCGATCATCCGCGCTCTCGGGGAAACCGATCTTCAGCGGGAGCGTGAAGCATATAGTCGTGGTGCGCGAATACCAGCCCTTGCTTTTACGGCGATCCGCACTGCTCTAGATAGGCAGCGTCCCGTCTTGGTTCAGGTTCCGCGGCGGGGATACGCGCCCGCATTGGCTTGTTCTTCCTGCCGTTCACCTGCACGCTGCCGTTACTGCAATGGCCCGCTAGAACTTCCCCATTCTGCAGAAGCGGCGGCTCCCCGATGCCGGTGGTGTGGCGCTACAGCAGGTCTGTTCACTTGCACAACGTGCGGTAATCATTCGGTACGCATGTCTGTCGTAGGGCAGGACAGAACTGCAGAAGAACTTGGCAAGGCCTTCAACGGAGTACCCATTATTGCTTCTGGCGGCAATCATGTTCGGGAAAGCATCCCTCAGAAAGCAGCTATTATCGTGGCGACCCCCGGCGCTGAACCTCTCGTCGAGGCGGATGATGCGCTGTCACCGATGGGGCACTATGGCGCCGCTGTGCTACTCGATCTGTGGATCCTGTTGGGCAGAGAGGACTTACGCGCCCAGGAAAACGCGGTGCGGCAATGGATGCGCGCTGCCTCCCTCGTTTGTCCACATTCAGAAGGCGGGGTGGTGGTGTTGACCGCCGATGCGTCGCTCACTCCTGTCCAACAGGTCATACGCTGGGATCCGGTTGCTGCTGCGCAGGCAGAGTTGGCGTCGCGAACACAAGCGCATTTCCCGCCGGCGGCGTCGGTGGCCGCCATCGATGGAACCCAGGAATCGATTGCACAGCTCATGGAGTACTGGGAGGTGCCCGCAGGGGCTGAGCTGCTCGGCCCGGTTGAACTGCCAGCCGGGGTCCGCCTCCCAGCCGGTTTAGACAGACCAGATGCTCACTTGGCTCGGCGCATGATCGTACGGGTACATCACAGCCTCGCAGAGGAGCTAGGAGGCAGTCTTAAGCAGGCACAAGCCATTCGTGCTACGAGTAAACTCGCTGGACCACTACGCATAGTCATGGATCCAGTTCGCATCGGCTAATCTGGTCGACATGACTGAGCTTTCCATGCGCTATTTCGGAGATCCTGTACTACGCACCGTCTCCGACTCGATCCCGGAGGAAAAAATTGGTGATGCATCCCTTCGTGCTCTCATCGCCGATATGTTAGAGACGATGGAAGCATATGGGGGTGTAGGCCTGGCTGCTAATCAGGTAGGAGTGACCAAGCGCGTCTTTGTATATGATTGCGATGGCGACCGGGGACACATCATCAACCCAGAGTGGGAAGCTATAGGGGATGAAACGCAAACAGGTGAGGAGGGATGTCTATCCATACCCGGAGTCGGTGGGGAAGTGACTAGGGCAGAAACGGTCCGGCTCACTGGCGTGAGCATCGACGGCACACGTGTCGATCGTACAGTTAGCGGCCTCATGGCTCGGTGCGTGCAGCACGAAACTGACCACCTCAATGGGGTGCTCTTCCTTACACATCTGTCTTCGCAGGAGCGCAAAGAGGCAATGAGGATAATTCGCAACTCAGAATGGTTCAATAAATGACGCGGATGAAGATTATTTTTGCTGGAACTCCAGAACCAGCTGCGGTTGCCCTCGAACACCTTCTCACAGACCAACGCATCGAGGTTGCCGCGGTGATCACTCAGCCCGATGCCAAGCGAGGCCGTGGCCGAACATTACAGCCCAGCAAAGTCGCTGACGTGGCTGAAAACCATGGCATACCGGTATATAAATGGCCGGGGTTAAAATCTGATACTGAATCAGGGAGGCAGGCCCGGGAAGTGCTCGCCCAACTGGCTGCCAGGGGAGTGACTGCCGCTGCCGTGGTGGCCTACGGTAATCTCATTCCAGCAGACTTACTCCACATTTTTACACATGGCTGGATCAATCTGCACTTTTCTGTGCTTCCGCGATGGCGGGGAGCTGCACCTGTCCAAGCCGCTATCGCTGCTGGCGATGACACCTCGGGCGCTAGCGTATTCCGCATCGAAGAGGGCATGGATACAGGACCTGTCATTGACTCGTTCGTTGAGCCGATCGGGCTCGACGATACTGCCGATGATGTGCTCACCCGACTCACATATGCCGGTCGAGAACTGCTGGCAGACGCGTTAGTAAAACTCGACGCAGGCACCGCGACATTCACAGTTCAACAACAGGACAGCGCCACCCACGCCCCTAAGATCACTACGAAGGATGCCCACATTGACTGGACACAACCCTGTGCAGTAATTCAACGCGTCGCCCGTGCACACACACCGGCCCCGGGAGCATGGACGCTGCTGGGTGATCAGCGATACAAGATTGGCATGATGGCCTTCACCAACGCCACAGCCTCAGCCCAACCTGGAGAGCTTGTTGTACAGGATGGCGCCTTATTGGTGGGTACTGGCGATGGACAAGTTTTGGAAATCCGTCGAATTCAATCTCCAGGTAAGAAGATGATGGATGCTACCGACTGGTTGCGCGGGAACCAACAGTTGCTGCAACAATCTCCACAATTCTCCTCCCCCCAACCCTCAACTCAGGAGGCATAACAAGCCATGGGTTTTCGCTCTCGATCCGAATCCGCCCGCCAAGGTCAAGCCCGTGAGAATACGGGACGTCGGGTGGGGCAGCACAGCAACACGGCGTCGGGCAATAAAAATACTCACCGGGGGCGTCAGAGTGCGAGCCAGCGTTCAACAGGATATCAACAACGCCGCCCAACAGAGAGGCAGAAAAAGTTCCGCGCTCACGGCAGTGGCGATAAAGCCCGCGATGTGGCGCTGGCGGTACTCCGCGAGGTCACCGAGAATGATGCCTTCGCAAACCTGGTCTTGCCAACTCACATTAAACAAGCGGGCCTCAAAGGTCGGGATGCCGCTTTTTGCACGGAAATTACCTATGGTTGTCTCCGAGCGACGGGGCTCATAGATGCGATCATTAGCAAGGCTGCTGGCCGGCCGGTGGAAAAAATCGATTCTATGGTTCTCGATATCCTGCGGCTTGGTGCTTACCAGATCCTACGAACGAGAGTTGATGATCATGCCGCGGTGAATACATCGGTGGAGCTAGCGAAAGCTCACGGAGCCGGGCAGGCGAGCGGGTTCGTCAATGGTGTGTTACGGACAATCACTCGCTCCACTCCGCAACAATGGGCGGAGACCGTGGCAGGAGGTGACAACATGGCTCACATCGCTCTACGAAATGCGCATCCCGCATGGATCGCCCGCGCTTTTAACGACTCTCTGTCCTATGCTAGCCGCGCCGAGACCACTAACCAGGCCGGAGACGATGGTGCGACCCCTGCCGGCGGTGACGTCATCCACGACGAGCTGTCCGCATGTTTAGCAGCCGATGATGCGCGCCCCATTGTTCACCTCGCTGCGCGTCCCGGGCAGATCAGTGCGGAAGAACTAGCACTGGTCACCGGGGGAGAAGAGGGAAAACTATCTCCCTACTGTGTGTATCTCGAGGACGGATCACCCGGAGATCTTGACGCGGTACGTGAGGGTATGGCTAGCGTTCAGGATGAAGGCTCTCAGCTCATCGCGCTGAGTCTCGTCAACACACCATTGCACAGGGAGGATTCTGGCCGGTGGTTAGATCTCTGTGCTGGTCCCGGAGGAAAAACCGCTTTCATTGCTTCCTGGGCGCTGGGAGAAAATGCGCGCGTCGATGCCGTAGAACTAGCAGAGCATCGTGCTCGGCTCGTGGAGAATACCACGCGGAATTTGCCAGTCAGCGTGCACGTCGGGGATGGCCGCGCGCCCCGCAGCATCCCTGGCCTCGACGTTCCTGCAGAGGGCTATGACCGCGTTCTCGTCGATGCTCCTTGTTCGGGTTTGGGCGCGTTGCGTCGTCGCCCAGAAGCCCGCTGGCGCAAAACAGCCGCTGATGTGGCGCCCTTGTCCGCACTGCAAAAAGAACTCCTGCGTTCTGCCGTCGACATCACGGCTCAGGGTGGTATCGTCATCTACTCCACGTGTTCACCACATCTCAGCGAGACTGTCGACGTCGTACGTTCCATCTCAGCACAAACGGGTGCTGAGATAGTTGATCTCAGCACAAACTTTCCGCACCTGAAGCATAACGATGCAGCACCGTTCATTCAGTTATGGCCACATCGCCACGGAACCGACGCGATGTTTATCGCTGGATTGAGACCAGCACGACATTCATCAGTCTCTCGGTAAAATTCCCTGTGCTCTCCGAGACAAGCCACGCAAGCCGTAGGTAGTGCACATCGGTGGATATGGAGCGGTTCGGTTCACGTCACTGCGCCGGGTAAAGTCAAAGACATGATTGACGCATCGGCACCTAATGCCACGACTGAGCGAACCCCTCTGATCGCCCCTTCCATTCTCGCTGCAGACTTTAGTCATCTCGCCGATGACGTGGCGAAAGTCCCCAATGCGGACTGGCTCCATATCGATGTGATGGACGGGCACTTCGTGCCTAATCTTTCTTTTGGTTTGCCAGTTGCCACGTCGTTGATCCCCCACACTTCCACGCATCTCGATGTGCATCTTATGATTGAAGATCCCGAGCGCTGGGCGCCAGACTACGCCGCGGATTTTCACTCGGTTACCTTCCATTTAGAGGCTGTACGAGACATCGATGCCGCCGTTGTCCTGGCGGAAAAACTCCGCGGGCAAGGCACCCTTGCCGGCATCTCTATTAAGCCTCACACTCCGGTTGAACCGCTGCTCGACCATTTGGATAAGTTTGATCTCGTCCTCGTGATGTCGGTAGAGCCCGGGTTCGGTGGTCAGGCATTCATGCCTGAAGTACTCGACAAAGTTCGTATCTTGCGGCAATGCATCGATAGCGATGGTTTGGGTACCCTTATTGAAATCGACGGTGGGATCGGTCCAGAGACTGCTGAGGAATCTGCTGCGGCAGGCGTGGACGTCTATGTCGCTGGTTCCAGCGTATTCGGGCACGATAATCCAGCTAAGCGAGTCGATATGATCCGCGCAGCAGCTGTACGGGGCGCTGCGAGAAATTGATGAGCGCCATGGCTGATCTACTGATGTTTTCTGAAGCCAATGCATTGGGGCATAGCGTTGCGGGCTCCACCTCCCCGAATCCACCGGTCGGTTGCGTACTTTATGACTCGACGGGGCAGAGGGTCATTGGCCGCGGTGCCACTGAGCCTGCAGGAGGGGCACACGCAGAGGTGGTGGCAATTCGCGATGCGTTACACAATGGAGAATCTACTGTAGACGCCCGGGCTGTAGTTACTCTGGAGCCGTGCAATCACACTGGTCGTACAGGTCCATGTTCACAGGCACTCATTGATGCGGGTATTACTCGGGTGGATTTTCTCTTTTCCGATCCGAATCCTGTCGCGGTCGGGGGTGCGGATCATCTGCGCGAACATGGCATTGACGTGCACGGACCGTATCTTCCCCTCCCATACTGCGATGAAACACGAAGCTCCTTTCAATGGTTACCACAATTCTCGGTGGAGCCATGGCTGGTGTCCACAGTGATGAAACGCCCACACGTTACTCTAAAACTCGCCAGCACCATCGATGGCTTTGTCGCTGCCAGTGACAACACCAGCAAATGGATCACGAGTGAGCAGGCACGCCGGGTCGTGCACGAGGATCGCCGGCACCGCGATGCCATTATCGTCGGCACCGGTACGGTTAAAGCAGATAATCCCCGGCTTACCGCCCGCGGGGAGGACGGAACGCCTTATCCCCAGCAGCCATTGCGTGTCATCATGGGTCAGCGTTCTATTCCGGAGGATTCCCACATTTACGATGCACCTGGGCGAGCATTGCACATCCGTTCACATGACGTGAAGGAAGTACTCGCAGACCTGAGGAGCCGTGGGATCGTCGACGTATTGGTTGAAGGGGGACCGCGTTTAACCGGTGCCTTCCTCAAGGCTGGTATTGCAGATGCCATCCAGCTCTACCAAGCGCCTGCCTTTCTTCTTGCCGGATACCGCAACGTGGAATGCGACGCGAACCTCGCCAGTACATTGGACGACATACAACGTTTCACGCCGCGCAGTGTCTCAACCCTTGGTTCGGATATTTTGTTGAGCCTCAGCCATTAGTGGCCGACACATGACCTTACAGAAAGGATGATGTTCTCCGTGTTCACAGGCATCGTGGAAACAGTAGGCACGTTGGAATCTATTGATCGTGGTCACGATTGTCTCCGACTGCGGATTACCGCCCCAGAAATCATGACAGACGTCGCTCACGGTGATTCGATCGCCGTTAATGGGGTCTGTCTTACTGTCACTGATTTCGATAGGGAAGGATTCATTGCGGATGTCATGCAGGTCACGTTGGACTACACCACCCTCGGCGGCTTAACGAAAGGTAGTCGAGTGAACCTCGAGCGCGCTATGGTTTCCGGTGCTCGCTACGGCGGACACATTGTGCAGGGACATGTAGACGGAACCGCAACACTGATGAGCCGTACCCCCAGCGAGAATTGGGAAGTTTTCCGCTTTCGCCTCAACGATGCCACGCTGGGAAAATATGTGGCGAAAAAGGGGTCGGTGGCTCTCAACGGCACTTCTTTAACCGTCGCTGAGGTCTCCGACGCGGTATCCGGACAGGAGTCGTGGTTCGAGGTCTCGCTCATTCCCACCACGCTCAAGGACACCATGCTGGGGGACGTGGGCGTCGGAGACACAGTCAATGTGGAATGTGACGTGCTGGCCAAGTACGTAGAGCGTTTGCACTCCTAGGCGGGGCATTCGCTTCTCGGAAACTCATGTGTATCAGTTACAGAAATATAAGATAGCTAGCTATGGACAACACCATGCGTGAGAATACGGCCGACGCAAGCCTCCTCGATGACGTTGACCGCGCAATAGAGGACATCAAAGAGGGCAAACTTGTCATCGTCGTCGACGACGAGGACCGTGAAAACGAGGGTGATTTTATCTTCGCCGCGGAATTAGCCACCCCCGAACTCGTCGCGTTTATGGTCAAGTACAGTTCGGGATATGTGTGCGTGGGTATGACGAACACCGATTGCGACCGACTCGGTCTACCGCCAATGGTCGCCCGTAATGAGGACGTGTGCAACACCGCCTACACGGTCACCGTGGATGCCGCAGAGGGCGTGACGACAGGTATTTCAGCAACGGATCGTTCCCACACCATCCGCCAGTTAGCCAATCCCCAATCTACCGCCGCATCATTTAACCGACCCGGTCATGTTGTTCCTCTTCGGGCACGTGATGGAGGCGTCCTCGTACGTAATGGCCACACTGAGGCCTCGGTAGATTTGGCGAAAGCCGCTGGTCTGTACCCTGCAGGCGTGTTGTGCGAAGTGGTGAGTGAGGAAAATCCTGCCGAGATGGCACGGCTACCCGAGCTACGCCGTTTTGCCGATAAACACGGCCTCTCTTTGATCTCTATTGAACAACTGATCGAGTGGCGTCGCGCCCACACTCCTGTGGTGGAACGCAGTGTGGAGACCCGTCTGCCCACTCGGGCTGGAACGTTCAGAGCGGTGGGATACACCAGCCTGGTAGACGGCATCGAACATATCGCTTTGGTAGCTGGTGATGTTCGCGATAAAGACGACGTTCCCGTCCGTGTCCATTCAGAATGCCTCACAGGCGATGTGTTCGGTTCTCTGCGCTGCGATTGTGGCGAACAATTGGCGGCGGCACAAACGCTTATCGCGCAACAAGGCTGCGGCGTACTCATCTACCTCCGCGGGCAAGAGGGCAGAGGAATTGGACTTGTACCCAAGCTACGCGCCTATGTCCTCCAGGACGAGGGACAAGACACGGTGGAAGCAAATGAGTCACAAGGGTTCCCGGCCGACATTCGGGAGTATTCAGCCGCTGCACAGATTATTGCTGATTTAGGTATCAAGTCTGTCGCATTGATCTCCAATAACCCGGATAAGAAAGATAAATTGAGCCGGTATGGCACGGTTATTTCCCGGCGTATTCCCGTAGAACTTCCCGCTAATCCGGATAACATCAACTATCTCCGCACAAAGCGCGACCGCATGGGGCATCAGCTCGATTCGCTCAGCTAATAAAGGTCAGTGGGGTAGTCAGCCGTAGACATTCAGCCAAAAATACTTAGGAGCAACACCATGTCCAACGAAGGGCTTCCACAAATTTCTATTCCCGCCGGAGCTGCGGATGGAATGCGTGTCGCCGTCATTAGCGCAACGTGGAATGAAGAGATCACCGATAAACTTCACGCTCGGTCTATCGCGATGGCTCGCTCCCTCGGGGCGGTAGTCAAGGATTGGCGAGTCCCCGGAGCACTGGAACTACCAGTCGTGGTGGCGGAAGCAGTGAAACACTTTGATGCTGTGGTAGCCAACGGATGTGTGATCGAGGGAGAGACGGAGCACTTTCGGGTTGTATGCGACGCCGTAACCTATGGCCTCACTCGTATTCCCATCGATTCTGGCGTTCCTGTTGGCAACGGGGTACTGACGGTGCAGAACAAGCAACAGGCACTTGACCGTTCGGGTGGGCAAGGGGCCTATGAAGACAAGGGCGCCGACGCAGCCCTGGCAGCAATTCACACAGCCGTACTGCTGCGTGACGTTGCCAACAGCTAGAACACGCATTTCACCTCTAGTTTTGTCCCGCCTCAATCGCGGGTACTCTATGTCACGTGAGCAACACGGAGATCGGACAGCACAACACAATGTCGCAGACGACTGGTGCAGCAGCGCACAGAGACACTAACAACATTGCCAACGCTACCCCGTCGCGGGACGCAGAATGGGAAATGGTTGTTACTTCCACTTTCTGGAAGAAAACAGCGTGGATTGGTGTGGCCGTGGTCATGCTTGTTCACATCTTCATGGCGATCGTGGTTGGTATTGGTGACACCGGCGTGACTATTCGACTGTCCGACAAACTGGGTTTCATAGGCATTGGCCTAATTTTTTCGCTCTTTTGTTTGCTTTTGCTTCGACCCCGAGTGCGCGTCAACTCGCATGGCGTGGAAGTGCGAAACATCATGAATGCTCAGTTTTATCCTTGGGAGATCATCCACGGACTGTCTTTTCCGAGCCAGGCTCGTACGGCTCGGTTAGAACTTCCCGACTTTGAATTTGTACCGATGCTCGCTATGCATATCCGTGATCGGGACACGATCGCACACACTGTGGAGGAATTCCGCCGACTGGAAGATATGTATATGCTAGAGGACTAAGCCACACAGCTCAGTAACCAACACAGGTCTATTTTTCGCCCATGGCACACACCGTTTCTTATCGCCCGGAACCTGGGAGAATCCCCACGGAACCGGGCGTCTACACATTCCGAGATGCCTCTGACCGCGTCATTTACGTCGGCAAGGCCAAGAATCTCCGCGCCCGCCTATCCAATTACTTCCAGGATCTGGATCAACTTCATCCTCGTACACGCGCAATGGTGGAATCAGCTAACCGTGTGGTGTGGACGGTCGTCAGCAGCGAGCTCGAGGCTCTCAATCTCGAATACACATGGATTAAGCGCTTTAACCCCCGCTTCAATGTGATGTATCGGGATGATAAGACCTACCCCATGCTCGCAGTCAGCGTGAAGGAGGACATTCCTCGCGCCTTCGTATATCGCGGTCCGCGTCGCAAAGGTATCCGCTATTTCGGCCCCTATCCTAAGGCATGGGCCATTCGCGATACCTTGGAGTCTTTAACGCGTGTATTTCCTATCCGCACGTGTACCAGTGGCGTTTACAGACGCCATGAGGCTCTGGAGCGGCCTTGTCTGCTCGGTTACATCGATCGCTGTTCTGCTCCTTGTGTGGGCGAGATTAGCCCTGAGGAACATCGTCGGCTTGTTGACCAATTTTCATCTTTCCTCGCAGGCAATACTGAGGGGGTACTGCGTCGGGTCAGGAAAGAGATGCATGAGGCGGCTGAGGATCTCGACTTTGAACGGGCGGCCACGCTGCGCGACCAGTTAAGTGCGATGAACAAGGCGATGGAAAAGCAGGCCGTGGTCTTTTCTGATTCGACCGACGCAGACGTCATCGCCGTCGTCGCCGATGAGCTGGAAGCTGCCGTGCAGGTATTTCATGTGCGCGGCGGGCGCATCCACGGTCAGCGTGGTTGGGTCGTAGAGCGGGAAGAGTCCGACGACGCCGCCCTCACTGCCCAATTCATCACCCAGTTTTATGGCGATGAGGCAGCATTGGCTCAGGCTACGGAGACTGCTGTCGCAGGAGCCTCCAGCTCCGGAGTAGACAGGGGTCTCGCCTCGGCCATCACCCCTGCTTCTGTGGCGGAACTCGGTGATTTGGTGGGGGACGTTCAAGTGACGCCCGTTCCACGCGAAGTGCTCGTGGAAAATGTTCCCCAAGATAAGACCCAACTGTCCCAGTGGCTCAGTACATTGCGCGGCTCCAAAGTTATCATTCGAAGACCTCTACGCGGTGATAAGAAAGCGCTCATGGACACCGCAAAGACCAACGCAAGTCAAGCACTGGCGCAGCATAAACTGAAACGCGCCAGTGATATCACTACGCGTTCTGCGGCTTTGAAAGAACTGCAGGAAGCGCTATGTATGGATGAGCCCCCGTTGCGCATCGAATGCACAGATATTTCCCATATCCAGGGAACAGACGTTGTAGCTAGCCTCGTCGTTTTTGAAGACGGGTTGCCGAAGAAGTCCGACTATCGTCGCTACAAGATACGCGACGCTGCTGGTGATGGCCACAGCAATGACGTGGCTTCCATCGCCGAGGTCGTACGCCGTCGTTTTAAACGCCACCTTGAAGACAAAACAGCGCTTCCTTTGGGCGATGACAGCGGAGAACGTCTGGAAGGCGAGGAAGAGCTAGAGGTGGCATCGGAAAAGAAGTTCGCCTACCCTCCAAACCTTTTCATCGTCGATGGCGGTCTACCGCAGGTCAATGCCGCACAGGAAGTCCTCGATGATTTGGGCATTAACGATGTCACGCTCATTGGCATTGCCAAACGCCTTGAAGAAATCTGGTTGCCTGGGGAACCCTATCCGGTGATACTCCCGCGCAACTCGGAGGCGCTCTATCTCACGCAGTATCTTCGCGACGAGGCCCATCGCTGTGCCATCACTTTCCACAGGCAGCAGCGCAGTGCCCGGATGAAGCGCTCAATTCTGGATGATATTCCCGGACTCGGTCCAAAAAGGCGCAAACAACTTGTCTCTAGCTTCGGCTCCGTGGCGAAAGTGAGGCAGGCGAGCGTGGAGGAGCTATCGAGGCTCCCTGGCTTCGGGCCTTCGCTAGCTCAGAAAATTTACGACACCCTCCACGTACGTCAGGCCCGAAACGACTAAACTCGGCCACATGAGCGCCCAGGTGAACCCAGAGAGTCCACGCATGCCGTCATTGATCCTCATCACCGGCATGTCCGGTGCCGGTCGACGCGCAACCTCTGCTGCGCTGGAGGAGCTCGGCTGGTACGTGGCGGAAAACCTTCCGCCGGAGTTGATTGTCCGCATGGCTGAGTTGAGTTTTCAGGAGGATTCGCCCATTGAGCGTTTGGCGATTGTCACCGATGTGCGTTCCCGTGATTTCGCAGGCAACCTCTCCGACGTGCTAGCCACCCTGAGCGAAACCGGCAAACGCCCCGTCGTCCTCTTTCTCGACGCTAAAGACTCCGCTCTCATCCGCCGCTATGACGCCGTGCGTCGTACTCACCCGTTGCAAGGAGACGGCACCCTCAAAGAGGGCATTGACCGCGAGAGGGCTATGCTCCACGACATTCGACAACGCGCCGACATCGTTTTGGACACCACGGATACAAGCGTGCACGATCTTCGTCGCACACTGGAACAGTATTTTTCAGGCATGGATCGCAAGCCCGTGCGCGTCAACATCAAGTCCTTCGGTTTCAAACACGGGGCGCCGCACGACGTTGATGTGCTCCTCGATGCGCGTTTTTTACCGAATCCCTACTGGGAACACAACCTTCGCGACTACCGGGGGACAGATCAACGCATAGCGGACTATGTTCTTAGCCAACCCGGAGCCATAGATTTCCTCAACGCAACGGAACGCATGCTGCGATGCATGCTCGATGGTTACCGCACCGAAGGTAAGAGTTATGTGTCCATTGCTGTGGGGTGCACAGGAGGACACCATCGCAGCGTGGCGGTAGTGGAGGAGTTGGCCAAACGCCTTGAGGGTGAGGGCGTGACCGTTCGTGTCACCCATCGTGACCTGGAGCGATAATCATGAGCGACAAGCAGACATCATCCACGCAACCGCGCGAGGATAAGCGCGCCATTCGCGTGACATCCCTCGGCGGGGGTCATGGTTTGTTTAACACGCTGCGGGCGGCACGGAAAGTGTCCGACTATGTGAGTGCAGTAGTAACTGTTGCAGATGATGGTGGTTCTTCCGGAAGGATGCGTCGAGAATTAGGTGAAGTACCACCCGGCGACTTGCGTATGGCTCTTGCCGCGCTGTCTCGCGACAATGAACGCGGGATGTTGTGGGAGAAGACCCTTCAACATCGTTTCGGCGGCAATGGTGCGCTCAAAGGACACGCGGTGGGGAACATATTGATCACCGGGTTATCTCAAGTGATGGGCAGTTTGACCGCGGCATTGGATGAGTTGGCTGCATTACTGGGAGTCAAAGGTAGGGTCATCCCCGTTTGCGACGAACCATTGGACCTAGAAGCCGAAGTCACAGGCTTGGAAGAGGACCCGCGCGAGGTTGTCGCCGTTCGTGGCCAAGTTGCTGTAGCAACAACGATTGGGCAGGTGCGCCGGGTGAAGATTTTCCCGCACAATCCCCAGCCGACACCCGAGGCTCTCGAAGCGATTGAGCACGCGGATCTCGTGACGTTAGGTCCGGGTAGCTGGTTTTCGAGCGTCATCCCCCACATCCTTATGCCGGCTGTTGTTGAGGCACTCAATAACTCATCAGCCCCGAAGGTATTGGTGATGAATCTTGTCGCCGAGCCGGGAGAAATGGCCGGTATGTCGATGGAACACCACATTCATATGGTCAACCAGCACGCGAAGGATCTTCTGATCGACGTGGTGGTGGTTGATCTCACCACAATGCAGGGAGCGTCCGAGCGGCGCCACTTCGAACGGGCGGCTTCCGCACTCGGAGCGCGTGTGATTTATCGTGATGTACGGGAAGATGATGGACGGGGGCGGTTTTCCGACCGCCATATGCCCGACAAGATGGCCACCGTTTTCCAAGAGATTCTGGATACGCCCATCGAGGATCTTCCCGCTCATCTCAGCTAGTATTGCGTTTCGCAATGGTATTGCCTTTATGCGCATGTAACAGTCTGTCGCCATGCGGGTACTACCAGATGAACTTAGGCAGCAGCTAAAGAAAGGACGTAGGGCACTGTGGCTCTGACTCAAGACGTGAAGGCCGAGCTGGCGCAGGTAAACGTCACCCGTTCTGACGTGATGACTGCGGAGGTAGCTAGTCTTCTGCGGTATTGCGCAGCGCTTCACCTAGTCGGTGGCCAGATTGTTGTTGAGGCCGAAGTTGATACGTCTGCGACTGCCCGCCGGATTGTGGGCTTCGTCGAGCAGCTGTTTAACCTTGAGGCTGAGATTCAGGTTATCGGTGCATCGAATTTGCGCCGAAATTCTCGCTACATCCTGCGCTGGTCCCAGGGGGGTACTGAACTCGCTCGCCGTACAGAGCTCATCGATCGTGCTGGTAGACCGGTTCGTGGTTTGCCCCGCTTCATTATCGGTGGCACGCGCGAGCAATGCGTCGCAGCATGGCGTGGAGCTTTTTTAGCTCATGGTTCTCTCACTGAACCAGGCCGTTCGTCCGCTCTTGAAGTAACCACCCCAAGCAATGAGGCAGCTTTAGCCCTGGTGGGCGCCGCCCGCCGTATTGACGTGGCGGCCAAGACGAAGGAAGCCAGGGGAGTTCATCGCGTGATTGTTCGTGATGGTGACTCAATTGACGCTTTGCTCACACTGATGGGCGCGCGGGACACCCGTGTGCGGTGGGAAAAACACCGGATGCAGCGTGAGGCCCGCTCGAAGGCCAACCGATTGGCAAACTTTGACGACGCCAATTTGCGCCGATCCGCTCGTGCTGCCGTAATCGCAGCTGCTCGCGTCGAACGCGCATTGGAACTACTGGGTGATGATGTGCCGCAACATCTCGCGCAGGCGGGGCATCTGCGCGTGCAGCATCGCCAGGCATCACTTGAGGAATTGGGGCAGTTGGCTGACCCCGCGATGACTAAAGACGCAGTGGCTGGACGAATCCGGCGGCTATTAACAATGGCCGACAAGCGGGCAGAGGAACTGGGAGTGCCGGATACTCATATCGCTGTCACTGACGAACTATTTCAGGATGTTGAATAGCTCATAAACTAACGCCATGTGGGTGTGAAAGCTCTGCACACATATCTACTCCTAGGTAGTCTCGAGGGTGTCACAGTGAGATGTTGGGTAGATCCGTTACGTAGACAGCGTGATGAGCTCCCGATGTCTCCTCAACGAATACAACCTTAGGAGACTGAAACGTGACAATTCGTGTTGGCATCAACGGCTTTGGCCGTATTGGTCGTAACTTCTTCCGTGCCGTGCAGGCAAACGGTGCGGACATTGAGATTGTCGGCATCAACGACCTGACCGACAACAAGACCCTGTCCACTCTCCTGAAGTATGACTCCGTTGTCGGTCGTCTCGACGCTGATGTTGAGTACGATGACGAGTCCATCACGGTCGACGGAAAGCGCATCGTCGTTTCTGCTGAGCGCGATCCACAGAACCTGAAGTGGGGCGAGCTGGGCGCCGACATCGTCATCGAGTCCACCGGTTTCTTTACCAACGCATACGCTGCGAAAGCTCACATTGATGCAGGAGCAAAGAAGGTCATCATCTCCGCACCTGCCAAGAACGAGGATGCCACCTTCGTCGTTGGCGTAAACCACGAGGACTACGATCCAGACAAGCACCACGTTATTTCCAATGCATCCTGCACCACGAACTGCCTGGCTCCAATGGCCAAGGTTTTGGACGAGGAATTCGGTATTGAGCGTGGTCTTATGACCACCGTCCACGCCTACACCGGCGACCAGCGCTTGCATGACGCTCCTCATAAGGATCTACGCCGTGCGCGCGCCGCTGCAGTGAATTTGGTTCCAACCTCTACCGGTGCGGCGAAAGCCGTATCTTTGGTTCTGCCACAGCTCAAGGGCAAGCTCGATGGTTACGCAGTCCGCGTTCCAGTGATCACCGGTTCCATGACAGACCTGACCTTCGAGGCAAAGAAACCGGTGACTGTCGAAGAAATCAACGCTGCGCTGAAGAAGGCAGCCGAAGGGCCACTGAAGGGTGTACTTAAGTACTCCAACGGCGATCCTTTGGTATCTACCGATATTGTGACCGATTCGCACTCTTCTATCTTTGACTCTGGTCTCACCAAGGTCATCGATAATCAGGTGAAGGTTGTTTCTTGGTATGACAACGAGTGGGGCTATTCCTGCCGTCTCGTAGACCTCACCTCCTATGTTGGTGAGCGCCTCTAATCACCCCTGATTAGGTATCGAGCCGGGTGCGACCGTGCAGGTCAACCCGGCTTTCGTCATGTCTGTCCACATGTTGTCTAGCTCTTCAATACACTGGGGTTGTCAATTGATACAACAACCGTGACGAGACGCGCGCTCATCGCACCAAGCAGTGAGGATTACCTATGGCTGTGAAGACTGTTCAAGACTTGATCAACGAAGGCGTCGAGGGGCGCCATGTACTAGTTCGTTCTGACCTCAACGTCCCTCTCAGCGACGGTAACATTACGGATCCGGGTCGTATCGAGGCATCTCTGCCTACCCTTCGTGCGCTTCTTGAAGCTGGCGCGCGTGTCATCGTCGCGGCTCACCTCGGGCGCCCCAAGGGGGAGCCAAATCCCAACTTCTCACTCGCTCCCGTTGCAGAGGCGCTGTCTGAACGTTTAGATATGTACGTACCATTGGCAGCTGATGTCACGGGAGAGGATGCGCATGAGCGTTCCAATGGTCTCAACGACGGTGACATCCTCTTGCTGGAAAACGTTCGCTTCGATCCTCGCGAGACGTCCAAAGATGACGCTGAACGGGAAGAATTCGCCGCGGAGCTTGCTGCTCTGACTGCCGATAATGGTGCTTTTGTCTCGGATGGCTTTGGCGTGGTTCACCGTGCCCAGGCTTCCGTTTATGATGTGGCAAAGAAACTGCCTCACTATGCCGGTGGCTTAGTGGAAACCGAGCTTGACGTGCTGAAAAAGGTCTCCGAAGACCCGGCTCAGCCATATGCTGTCGTTCTCGGTGGTTCCAAGGTCTCAGATAAGCTCGGCGTCATCGAGGCCCTTGCTCCAAAGGTGGACAAACTGATCATCGGCGGCGGCATGTGCTTCACTTTCCTGGCAGCCCAGGGGTATGAGGTCGGTGGTTCTTTGTTACAGGAGGACATGATTGACACCTGCAAGGATCTCTTAGAACGCTTCGGGGATGTCATCGCTCTGCCTACGGATGTTGTCGTGGCATCGGAATTCTCCAAGGATGCGGAGCATCGCACTGTGGATCTTAAGTCCATCCCCGCTGGCTGGATGGGTCTGGACATCGGACCCGAATCCGTGACTGCTTTCGCGGAAATTCTCGCCGGAGCAAAGACCATCTTCTGGAACGGGCCTATGGGTGTGTTCGAGTTCGAGAACTTCGCCGGTGGTACGAAGGGCGTCGCACAGGCCATTATCGACGCCACATCTCATGGTGCCTTCTCTGTTGTTGGTGGCGGCGATTCCGCAGCCGCAGTACGCACTCTGGGTCTGGATGAAGACGGATTCAGCCACATTTCTACCGGTGGTGGAGCATCGCTGGAATTCCTCGAGGGCAAGCAGCTCCCAGGTGTATCCGTCCTGGATGATTAAGAAGCAAAACCGTCTGGTGTAGAACGCACCATCAAGTGTGATTGTCGAGGAGAAAACATGGCAGCACGTACCCCATTGATCGCAGGCAACTGGAAGATGAACCTCAACCATAAGGAAGCAATTCACGTGGTTCAGAAGTTCGATTTCGCCTTGCCAAAGGACTATTACGACAGCGTAGACGTCGCATTTATTCCACCTTTTACGGACATCAGAAGCGTTCAAACTCTGGTGGACGCAGACAAAATGTTGATCACCTACGGTGCTCAAGATGTCTCCGTTCATGAGTCGGGGGCATACACGGGCGAGGTTTCTGCCTCCATGCTCGCAGCTTTAGGTTGCACGTGGGTTGTCGTTGGCCATTCGGAACGCAGGCAATACCATGCGGAAACCGACGCCATCGTCGCGGCCAAAGCACGAGCCACCTTGTCGGCGGGTATGAAGCCGATCGTATGCGTGGGTGAGCCTCTCGAGGTTCGTGAGGCTGGTGACCACGTCGAGTACGTCGTCAAGCAAACCCGAGCCTCATTGGAAGGTCTCACAGAAGAAGATCTCACGAACACTGTCATTGCCTACGAACCAGTCTGGGCAATTGGTACCGGAAAAGTCGCCTCCGCTGAAGACGCACAAGAGGTGTGCAAGGCAATCCGCGAGGTTATCGAGGACATGGCAAATGCAGAGATCGCAGATTCTCTGCGCATTTTGTACGGAGGATCAGTGAAGACTGATTCGGTAGCTGACATTGTGAGCCAACCCGATGTTGACGGTGGTCTGGTCGGCGGAGCCAGCCTCGATGGTAAAGATTTCGCCGGGTTGGTTGCCGCTGCCGCAAAGGCTGTGCAGTAGTTCGCGCTGTCCACTGACTCCACACGGTCTCATTCGTAGTCCTTGCCCCGGGAACCCCGCGTTTTCCAAGTCGGTTCCTGGGGTTTTTCCATACCTAGACACGCTGTTCATCTGTTCGACTCATTTCTTAGGCATAGTGGTAAGCACGAAGTGAAGTAGCGACACGGCTTGACGTGGTGTGACAACCAGGAAGGAGAGTGCATCCGAAATATGTCGAATAGCACGCAACGAGGTACCACCATCCCAGGAACCTCCATTCCCGTCATCCCAGAAAACTATCCTCAACCGCCAATTACGCCGTCAGTACGTGACGACATCCGCTATCTGGGCAAAATTTTGGGTGATGTCATTCGAGAACAAGAAGGAGAGCACATCTTCAACCTTGTCGAAAATGCGCGTACGACAGCCCTTGATCTTCGCTACGGTGAGTTGAGTGTTGATGAGTTGGCAGAGCAATTCCGCGAATTGGACACTGAAAAAGCCATTCCGATGATTCGCGCCTTTTCCCATTTCGCCTTACTCGCGAACCTGGCCGAAGATCTCCACGCTGAACGTCTGCGTGAACATGACGCTGATGCGGGGATGCCGGAGCCTCCGTCCACCCTTGACCACACGTGGAAGCGTTTTGCAGACGCAGGTATTCACAGCGACCAGGTTTCCCGCGTCATGGAAAGAGCCTATGTTGCCCCGGTACTCACAGCGCATCCCACAGAGACCCGACGTCGAACAGTATTTGACGTGCAATCGGAAATCACGGCACAAATGCGCGTACGTGCCAGCCTTCTCAATGCCCCCCATACAGCGCGGACTGAGCAGAAACTCGCCGCTATTGACCACATTATTCGCAGGCACATCACGGTGTTATGGCAAACCGCGCTGATTCGCAGTGTGCGACCCCGTATTGAGGATGAGATCAAAGTCGGCCTGCGCTACTACGGGATAAGCCTGCTCCATGAAATTCCTGCTCTCAACCGAACAGTGGCCGAAACGATCCGTGACATCTACGGATCAGAGGTTCCCGCCACTCCAGTAATCCGCCCGGGGTCATGGATCGGTGGTGATCACGACGGCAATCCATATGTCACCGGTCAGACCGTTGCCATGGCCACGTCTCAGGCGGCGGAGACCGTCTTTAAGCACTATCTCGATCTGTTGCAGGATCTGGAGCATGACCTTAGTCTCTCGACGAGTTTTGTCCAGGTCACTGCGGAACTCGAAGCCTTGGCGCTGCGTGGGCACAACGATGTTCCCTCGCGTGCTGATGAGCCTTATCGCCGAGCAATGCACGGAATTCGCGGTCGAGTAGCGGCCACCGCATACACGGCACTTGGTTATCCTGTGGTGGCCGGCAACGTGCACGAAGGTCATGAACCCTACGCGGTCGCTGAGGAACTGTTGAAGGATATTGATGTCGTCGACAAATCTTTGCGCCTCAGCCTCGACGATCTGCTAGCCGATCACACGCTCAGCGACCTCAAGTTCGCTGTTCGTAGTTTCGGTTTTCACATGAGTGGATTAGATCTGCGACAGAACTCAGAGTCCTATGAGAATGTTCTCACCGAGATCTTTGCTCATGCTGGCGTGACCGAGAACTATCGTGGTCTCGACGAAGACAGCAAAGTCACATTACTCATCGAAGAGTTATCACGCCCGCGTCCGCTCGTTGATCCCAACGCTTCATGGTCAGAAGAGACAGCGCGAGAACTGGATATCTATCATGCAGCGGCACACGCAGTGCGACGGTTTGGTCGCGAAGCAGTTCCGCACAATATCGTGTCAATGACCACGAGTGTGTCAGATATTTTGGAACCGATGATCCTCCTGAAAGAGGTTGGTCTTTTCCAGGCAGACAAGGATCACCCAACCGGGTCGGTAGATGTTATCCCACTGTTTGAGACAATTGACGACCTGCAGGCGGGAGCTACAATCATGCGCAAGTTGTGGAATGTTCCTTTTTATCGGAACTATCTCGCGCACCTCGATAACCAGCAGGAAATCATGCTGGGCTATTCGGATTCGAATAAAGATGGTGGGTACTTCGCAGCTAACTGGGCACTTTATGACGCCGAACTCGCGCTAGTGGCAGCTGCTCGGGATGCGGGGGTGTGCTTACGTTTATTCCACGGCCGAGGAGGTACGGTAGGCCGCGGTGGCGGCCCTTCTTACGATGCCATTTTGGCTCAACCAGCGGGCGCTGTGGAAGGATCGGTGCGTATTACAGAACAGGGGGAAATTATTTCGGCGAAATACGGTGACAGACCGAATGCTCGCCGGAATTTAGAGGCGTTAGTGTCCGCGACACTCGAGGCAAGTTTGCTACCTCCTGACTCTATTGAGAAACCTGAACGGGCGCATGAGACTATGCGTGAAATTAGTGCAATGTCTCGCAAAGTGTATGAATCGTTGATGCATGAGGATCCGGGTTTCATAGAGTATTTCACCAGTTCTACGCCCCTAGAAGAGATCGGTAGTCTGAATATTGGTTCGCGCCCTTCCTCCCGCAAACAGACCACAGCCATTAGCGACCTGCGTGCAATTCCTTGGGTATTGAGCTGGTCGCAGTCGCGTGCAATGCTGCCGGGTTGGTTTGGCGTGGGCAGTGCGTTCCATCAGTGGCTCCGCGAAGGTCAGTCCGTCGAGGGCGATGTTCAGCGTCGATTGGAATATCTACGCGCTTTACACGGTAGGTGGCCTTTTTTGGATTCCGTTTTATCGAACATGGCTCAGGTGATGTCCAAAGTGGACATGTCTTTGGCACAGCTGTATTCCACCCTGGTTCCTAACCAGGAAGATGCACGCCGAATCTTCGGCATTATTCGCGATGAGTACCAATTGACCATCGATATGTTTATGAAGATCACGGGTCGGCAGTCTTTGCTCGCAGACAATCCAGAACTCGTGACCTCTGTGCGTAACCGTTTCCCGTATCTCGTCCCCTTGAATTTGGCTCAGATTGAGCTGCTCAGGCGCTATCGTGCGGGCGATGATTCCCAATCAGTACGCATAGGAATTCAACTCACGATGAATGGCTTGGCTACGGCTTTGCGTAATTCTGGCTAGAGGGTGAGGTTGTTCCAACCAGGGCTGGAGGCCGAGGAGCAATGATTGATGAGCTTTCCCGCCAACTAGTCTGGGTGAGCGTGGCAGATTGCGCGCCATGACGCACGCAGGTAGATTGAGAACGTTGTCAGACGCTGACATTGCTAGATGTTCACACCATAATTCGAACAAAGGCAGGACATTGATCCTTACACTGCAGATCCTTCTGGTTCTCCTGAGCCTCATCTTGGGCCTGTCCGTGCTCCTTCACAAGGGTAAAGGTGGCGGCCTGTCCAGCCTATTTGGTGGTGGAATGCAGTCGAATCTTTCCGGTTCCACCGTGGCGGAGAAGAACCTCGATCGCCTCACTGTCGTCACCGCACTGCTGTGGCTCTTCGCGCTCATCGCGTTGAATCTCGTACTCTAAGTTGCCCCTGAGGCCTCGCGACGTGGAGGCCATAAGCCCCTCCCGCACTGCACGTTCCGCTGCATACAGCGCAGGGAAGGGGTAACACCCCGACTGTTGGTCTCAGTCTGTACCTGGGTCTGCCGCGTGATCGACCCATAGTATGGTGTGGTCTGCACCCTGAACCATACCCGCAGGCCAGTCTCCGGAACTGTCCCGATCGGCAGCGTGGACCGCTGCTTCTTTCTTCTCTTTGCCCGCGACGATCAGCCACACTCGCCGAGCTGTGGCAATAGCATCGAGTGTGAGTGTTACTCGCTCCGCCGGCGGCTTAGGGCATCCTCGTACGGATTGCACTAGCGCAGTGGGGGAGAGCAGCTCTGGGGTCTGGGGGAATAGTGAATTGACGTGACCTTCAGGCCCCATCCCGAGTAAATGAATATCAAATCCCTCAGGCGCTTCACGCCCAAGAACTCTGCAATAACTCTCCGCTGCCAAGTCTAAGTTCTCTCCATCGAAGGCTTCACCTGGCTGTGGTGCGGAAAAGGGAAAAACATTACTGCGGGGGATATCAATATGTCGAAGCAATGCATTGAACGCTTGAGTATCGTTGCGATCTGGGTTTCCGGTAGGCAAGAAACGTTCGTCACCAAAGAAAACCAACACCCTATTCCAGTCCACAGTGGTGATCGGGAAGTCCTCGGCACTCGTCTTAGCCGCATGATCAAGCAGGAGAATCTGCCGTAACGTCTCGATACCGACAGTGCCTCCAGTCAGCACCACGCGCACGACACCATCATCGTGCACAGTGTTTCCCGTACGCTGAAGAGCGGCAATCGTGTTCCAGAATTCGCGCGCCACAGCGCTAGCCACAGCCAGTTTATTGGGCAAAACACGGATTTCGGGCACAGAAGCAGTGTGTGAACTCATGCAGCCGATTCTAGCGTCGTGAGACCTGAACCTGTTGAGAATAATCTTGCTTGTCCAGTCCATCAAAGTAGTCGTTATTCACGCGCAGTGATCTATGAAACCGCCCACGTCGATCCGGACGGTTCACACGCACAAGACCGCGCAGCGCATGGCCAAAAGCGTGATCCGGATCGAGATGGCGCAGCTCTTCGGCAAGACAGTCTCCAACAGCTCTGCGTGTAAGGGTCACGTTGGAGTTCATGCTCTGGCTGTGGCTATCGATCCTCACATTGACCGTAGACGAGTTAACGACGGACACCTCTACATCGCCGATATCGCGTCTCAGCACCGCACGTTCAATGGGAAACGTCGCGTAGCCTTCATCGTCGAGTGGAATTCGGTCGCTATCTGTCGCATGCCGCGTCACTGGCACATCCAGCCGATCTGCGAGCCAGCCCGCTGCTATATCCAGCGAGGCGTCGTCAGCTGGCCCGTACACTTCTGCAGCTCGGATAGGCTCATGGGGAGGTTGATCGAGTGTCGACGCCAACAGTCCCCGCCACAGGGTGATCCTGCTCCACGTCAGGTCTGAATCACCGGGGGTGTAGGTCATTCTACGACGGTAGAGCGCGTCATTATCGGGATCATGAAAAGAGTCGGTGATGCGACGAGTTGCGAGCGCTCCGAGCGGATCCGTTGAAGGGTTTCGTGGCGCATCAGAGGGCCACCACACCACAACCGGTGTGTCTGGGAGCAGCAACGGAGTGACGACCGATGCGCGATGAGAGCTGAGGGTGCCAAACAGATGCATGACGATGATTTCAGAAGCTCCAGCGTCACCAGCGATCCGGATTTCGGCGTCGAGGCGTGTCTCTTCAGCATCTCGATGACTCACCATTACCACCACTCGGGCAGGGTGTTCACGCGAGGCCTCGTGCGTGGAGGCGATTACCCGATCCAGATTATCTGAATCATTAACCACCACAATAAAGGTCAATACACGACCGGTGGCGACTTCGCCTCGTTCCTCGCGCAGAGCGCGGAGACGTTTCACGATCTGAACGGTCTTCGTATTCGGAAGGTCGATAATCATAATGTATCCAGTGGTCGTTTACTTATGGCCGGCGCCAACTGCGACCTGAGCGGCGCAGCATGTCATCAGCCGCGCGGGGCCCCCAAGTACCTGCGGCATAATCGTCGGGTCGTCCGTGAAGCGACCAGTCTTCGAGAATCGGGTCGAGAATCCTCCACGACTGTTCAACTTCTTCATTTGTTGGAAATAGCGATGCCTCATCCAACAGAGCGTCGAGAATGAGGCGTTCATACGCTTCAGGAGATTCCTCTGTAAAAGCCTCGGAATAGGCGAAATCCATATTGACATCGCGCACTTCCATCGCAGAACCCGGTACCTTCGAGCCAAAACGCATGAGCACGCCTTCATCAGGTTGTACGCGGATGACCAGCATGTTATTGCCTTGTGCAGTGGTCGATCCCGGGCCGAAAGGCAGATATGGGGCTTCCTTGAATACCAGGGCAATTTCTGTAACACGGCGCCCCAACCGTTTTCCCGTACGCAGATAAAACGGTACGCTAGCCCAACGACGCGAAGAGATTTCGAATGTTGCAGCGGCAAAGGTCTCCGTGGTCGATTCAGGATCGAACCCTTCTTCTTGGCGCAACCCTACAACCTCTTCGGAACCTTGCCATCCGGATGTATATTGACCGCGGGCTGTCGTCTTGGTAAATGGACCAACTGGCCTGGTAGCGCGTAACACTTTGAGCTTTTCATTTTGCAACTCGGCGGGATTGAACGCGACAGGTTCTTCCATGGCAATCAGAGCCATGAGCTGCAATAGGTGGTTTTGCATCACGTCACGGGCTGCGCCGATGCCATCGTAATAGCCCGCGCGTCCACCGAGGCCAATATCCTCAGCCATGGTGATCTGTACATGGTCCACATAGTGGCTGTTGAACAGCGGATCGAATAGCTGGTTAGCGAAGCGTAGGGCGAGAATATTTTGCACCGTTTCCTTGCCCAGATAATGGTCGATACGGAACACGCTGGACTCGGGGAAAACACTATTGACGATGTGATTCAGCTCACGCGCCGATGCCTCATCATGACCGAATGGCTTCTCTATGACCACACGACGCCAACCATTTACTTTAGAGCCATCGGCAAGGCCTGATCGATCCAACTGGTGACACACATGAGAAAAGTGCTCCGGCGGGACGGACAAATAATAGGCCCAGTTACCTGCGGTTCCTCTGAGGTCATCAATCTTTTTAATCTGAGAGGCCAAATTGTCAAAAGCCACGTCTGTAACAAAATCACCCGTCACGAAGAAGATACCTTCAGCCAGCCGATCCCATACTTCCTGCCGCCAGGTTGTACGCGCGCGGTCTTGAACGGCTGACTTGACCTCCTCCTCGAACTCCTGTTTCGTCCAATTCCGGCGACCATAACCAACGAGACTGAAACCAGCAGGCAGAAGCCCGCGGTTAGCGAGGTCGTACACAGCAGGGAGTAACTTCTTGCGCGCCAAGTCACCAGTAACGCCAAAAATCACCAATCCACACGGGCCGGCGATACGAGGGAGGCGTTTATCGAAGTCGTCTCGCAGGGGGTTGTGCCACTGCTCTGGATCAGCATTGAACATGCGCACTACTTTATTACCTACCCAGCTACTCTCTTACTTGTCGAGCTGTGCGCTGAGTGTATCGAGCAGCTCGTTCCACGAGTCGACAAATTTCTGTACGCCCTCGTCCTCGAGAACCGCCCACACATCTGCACAGTCAATGCCCACGGACGTCAGAGATTCGAACACAGTATGCGCAGCACTCTCAGTGCCACTCAACGTATCGCCACCCACTTCTGCGTGGTCAATGACTGCATCGAGAGTAGCTTCCGGCATGGTGTTCACCGTGTGAGGGCCCGCTAATTCTGTGACGTAAAGGGTGTCGGGATAGTCGGAATTTTTCACGGATGTCGACGCCCACAAAGGACGCTGTACACGCCCTCCAGCTTCCTCCAATTTCTGCCAATCCGCGTTGTTGAGCAGCATCTCTTCAAACGCCGCGTAAGCAGAACGGGCGTTAGCAACACCCGCTTTGCCCTTCAACGCTAAAGCTTCCGGCGTACCGATCTCGTCGAGACGTTTATCGATTTCAGTGTCCACACGGGAGACGAAGAAACTAGCGACGGAATGAATAGTGCTCAGGTCATGTCCATTGTCACGAGCCAGAGCGATACCTTCGATAAACGCTTCCATGACCTGACGGTAACGAGCTTCGGAAAAGATCAATGTCACGTTGACACTAATACCGGCACCCAGTACTTCCGAGATTGCGGGAAGGCACTCTTCAGTAGCGGGAATTTTGATCATGAGATTCGGCCGGTCAACAGTCCTGGCTAGGTTTTTCGCCTGCGCAACGGTCGCATCCTTTTCATTAGCAAGACGGGGATCAACCTCGAGGGATACACGACCGTCGCGGCCATGAGTGGCGTCGTAGATAGGACGGAAAACGTCGCACGCTGCGCGCACGTCTTCAGCGGCCATAGCAAACACCGCAGAATCAGCAGGTACATCGTTGGATGCCAGTTCCTGAAGCTGTGCATCATAAGCGTGTCCCTGAGACATTGCGTGAGCGAAAATCGCCGGGTTGGTCGTCACTCCTACGACCCCCTTGGACTCTATGACGTCGGCCAGGTTTCCCGACACGATGCGGTCGCGTGAAAGGTCATCGAGCCACACAGAAGTACCGATGCGTGACAAAGAACTAATGGAGGCAGGCACCTTCATAGCGTCGGGATTAGCAATGGAAGGAGAGGAGAGAGGACTCATGACGTATAGACCTATAGACCTTTCAATACGGTGTTCTCCCCACATGGTACGGAAAAACCCTCCGCTCTAAGGAGAAGGGGAGGGCAAGTACCACACAAAAGGAGGGCCCACATGGGACGTGCGCGGTAGTTATGGATACCGCTTAACGCTCGTGCAAAGAGTCTTTGGCAGCGGCGACAACTGCTTCTGCAGTGATTCCGAACTTCTTAAAGAGCGTCGTGAAGTCTGCAGATGCGCCATAGTGCTCGAGGGAAACATTGCGGCCCTTGAGGCCGGTGAACCGGTACCACGGCATGGCGATAGCAGCTTCTACCGATACACGTGCGGTCACATCCGCTGGCAGAACAGACTCAATGTATTCGGAGTCCTGTTCCATGAACCACTCCATACAAGGAACAGAAACAACGCGGGTTGCGATGCCTTCCTGCTCGAGTGTCTCAGCAGCTTCGAGGGCAATGTGAACCTCGGAACCGGTTGCCAAGACAATAACGTCCGGCTTCTCAGCACTGGACTCGCGTAGCACGTAAGCACCGCGAGCGACTCCCTTAGCAGCCTTTTCTTTTGTCCCGGGAAGAACCGGCACATTCTGGCGAGTCAAGATCAGAGCCTTCGGTCCCTCAGGAGCTTTGAGTGCTTCAGCCCAAGCAACCGCGGTTTCATTAGCGTCCGCTGGTCGGATGACAGCCAAGTCTGGGATGGCTCGCAGGGCAGCAAGGTGTTCAACAGGTTGATGTGTCGGCCCGTCCTCACCTAAGCCAATAGAGTCATGGGTCCATACGTGATAAACATCGGACTTCATCAAAGCTCCGAGGCGCACAGCACCGCGCGCATAATCTGCAAACTGCAGGAATGTGGCTCCATAAGGCCTCGTGGGTCCGTGCAATGCGATACCGTTAAGAATCGCAACCATGCCGTGTTCACGGATACCAAAGTGCACATTGCGCCCACCTGGTTCAGCTGACCACATCTTGGTGGAGATGGACTCAGGTCCGAAAGAGGGCGAACCTTTGATAATGGTGTTCGTGGAACCGGCTAGATCGGCAGAGCCACCCCATAGTTCTGGCAGCGTAGCACCCAGCGCCTGCAGCGCTGCCTCTGATGCTTTACGGGTAGCAACCGATTCACCCTCCTCCCAGCTCGGCAACTGCGCGTCGAAGTCCGCAGGCAACTCCCGGGCGAAAAGACGGTCGAAGAGCTGCTTATTTTCAGGATGAGCAGCCGCCCACGCTTCAAAGCTCTTATTCCACTCGGCGTGAGCATCAGCTCCGCGCTTAATCAGTTGACGAGCGTGAGCCACCACCTCATCCTCAACAGGGAAAGGTGTGTCTGGGAAGTCGAGTTCTTGCTTGATAGCAGTGATCTCTTCCTTGCCTAGAGCAGCACCGTGTGATGCACCAGTGTTCATCGCATTCGGAGCCGGGTAGGCGATCACGGAGCGAACACGGATGAAGGTAGGGCGCAAGGTCTCAGCCTGTGCTCGTGCCACGGCGTCCAGAATGCCTTCCACATCTTCGGCCGTGACCTCAAGAGTCTGCCAACCATAGGCCTCATAACGGGCTACGACATCTTCAGTGAATGCGATGGTCGTGTCATCTTCAATGGAGATACCGTTATCGTCCCAGAAAACGATGAGGTTACCCAGTTGTTGTGTCCCCGCAATAGAACACGCTTCACCGGTGACGCCCTCTTGCATGTCGCCGTCAGAAGCAATCACGTAGATGTAATGATCGAAAGGCGATTCGCCCGCGGGAGCCTGAGGGTCAAAGAGGGCGCGCTCTCGACGAGCCGCCATGGCCATACCAACTGCAGACGCCAACCCTTGTCCCAGGGGGCCGGTAGTAATTTCAACACCATCTGTATGGTGTACCTCCGGGTGGCCCGGGGTTTTCGAACCCCAGGTACGCAATGCTTTGAGATCCTCAATCTCGAGACCGAAACCGCCGAGATATAGCTGAATATACTGCGTCAGGGAGGAGTGGCCAGCTGACAGGACGAAACGATCGCGGCCAACCCACTGAGGATCGTGAGGATCGTGACGCATGACCTTTTGGTACAGGGTGTAGGCCAGTGGCGCGAGACTCATGGCTGTACCCGGGTGACCAGAACCGCAGTTCTCGACGGAATCGGCAGCGAGCACACGAGCCAGATCAACAGCACGCGTATCGGACTCAGACCAGTCGGCTGGATAGTTCCGAACAGTCAGGGCTGTTTGCTCAGGGGAGAGAGTCACTGAAAATGCCTTTCTGCAGACAAGGAGAAGAAGTCTGTCACTTCTTAATGGCAGATTTACGTTTTCATCTTAGTGTTTGCCTCTAACTTCTGTTTGTGGTGGTGTCCTGTTTCTTGTCTCGGCTAGGCTCGGGTAGCTTAATAAGGGCGTTCCGAAGACGTATGAGTTGAAGAAAAGTGAGGCGAGAGGCTCGGTGAACAAGTTCGCTGACACAGTCAAGGCATATATTGCCCTGACAAAGCCTAGGGTCATCGAATTACTCCTAGTCGCGACAATTCCTGCGATGCTCCAGGCAGAGCGTGGGGAAGTCAATTTCGGTCTCATCATTCTCACGCTGATCGGTGGATGGATGGGCGCCGCGTCCGCCAACACTTTTAATATGATTGCCGATCACGACATTGACCAGAAGATGCGTCGTACGCGGCGGCGACCTTTGGCCAAGGACTCTGTCTCTCTACAGAATGCGAAAATTTTCGCGTGGTCGTTGATGGTGATCAGCTTCCTGTGGCTGTGGCTATTGGCTAAATCGTTGCTTGCAGCGCTGTTCATCCTTTTGACCATTTGGTTCTACATTTTCGTCTATACAAAGTGGCTTAAGCGCCGTACGTGGCAGAACGTGATTTGGGGTGGGGCGGCCGGCTGCATGCCTGTGGTCGTTGGCTGGGCCGTCATCACAGATAACAACGGCGGGGCTTTTCACGCCGGATGGGGCTCGTGGGCTCAGGCGATCATACTGTTCATGGTCATCTTCTTCTGGACTCCTCCGCACACCTGGGCTTTAGGCATGCGTTACCGCGAGGATTATGAAGCGGCTGGTGTTCCGATGATGCCGGTGGTCAAACCGCCGTTAGAGGTTACTCGCCAAATTCTGCTGTACACGTGGGCGACAGTCATCACCTCTCTTTTCCTCGTTCCCGCAGCTGGATGGATTTATTCCGTCATTGCTGTGGCTGCTGGGCTCTGGTTCATCGTCATGGCGCACCGCCTACATCAGGGCGTCAAACATGGAACTCCGGTCAAGCCAATGCAGCTGTTTTTCCTATCGAACAACTACTTATCTATCCTGTTCGTTGCGCTGTCTGTCGACGCGGTCCTCGGCTGGAACACCATCGCCGAGCTGCTTGGTGTTTAACCCCCATACCGATACTCAGCGTTACTCCATACCGAGAGGTGTAGCAGTACTCTCGTGTCTCAAGACATGGCGGGAGATGGAGCAACTCCCGGTGCCGTTTGTCGGATGCGTTGGTGACGTGTCCCCGCCAACCAAAGAATAACTTGACGCCTCTGTGCTTAACGTAGATACCCCTGCCGCAATCACACAGAGTGCGGCAGGGGTTCAGTGCTGGAGATCACTGCGCTCTGTGCGCCCCAGCTAATGGGTCACGGAGTAGTCCACATTATTCACTACGGTGGCGTCTGCGGCTGGGGAACCAGTATGGGCTGCATCTCCTCCCAATAAACGCTGCCGCTGTGCCCACAGCACGCCGGTAATCAGGCAGGTAATGCCTGAACCCAGAACGTGAACTGGAACGGTCCAAATCGGAACGCCCATCCGGAACTGGATAATACCGATAACAGCCTGGAAGACAATTGCGCCGCACAACCACAGTGATGTCTGCTTGAGCACACGGTTTTTATTGATAGCAAACAACGCGGCAATGAGACCGATCGTCATGCCCAAATAAAGATACATAGCATGCGCATGCAAATTAGCGATAGTAATAAGTTCAATCTGGAGACGGTGCTCTGGAAGGATGGCTTCATCCCCGGCGTGAGGGCCAGCTGAAGTGACTAACGTACCGCTAGTGAGGACCACAAACAACGCAAAAGACATGCCGGTCGCGAGATAACGCAACGGCTTAGGCATCTGGTATACGCGCTGCCCATCGTCTGGCTCAGCAACACGGATCACCAATACTGCTGCAAAAAAGACCAAAATCATCGAGGGCATGAAATGAGCCGCAACCATCCACCACGCGAGATCCAAACGCACGGTGACGCCGCCGATCACAGCCTGAACGATGATGCCAATTCCCTGAAGAAAGGCCATGTGAAGCAAAAGCGTGCGTCGCCCCGCGCGCACTAGCGCGATGAAAGTCACGAGGGCTGCTGCGATCAGGACGAAGGTGAGAAGCCGGTTGCCGAACTCGATGGCCTGGTGAATCCATGGGGCAGCGCCCGAGGTCGGGACAAAGGAACCAGGATGGCATTCTGGCCACGTATCGCATCCCAGGCCTGAACCAGTAACACGCACAAGGGATCCGGTAAAGGTAATGCCGGTTTGGCAGATCAGGAGGATGATGGCGAACAATCGCTGGGTACGGATTGACGGTATACGCACCGGACGGGGGAAGCCGTAGTGAGCGTCCATCTTATGCACCCAGGCGTAAAAGGCAACCATCACTTTTGCCAGCGGGTTTTGTTCTTTTTTCACGCGCGATCGCATTGATTCCAACACATTCACTAGCCTAATGGCTCAGCCACGAGGACGGAAAAAGGGACATGCCACTGCGCGGCGTGAGATCTTTTCATCACAATGCGGGGCAGATGTGGCGGCTAATCGCTGTCCATGGTGAAGCGGAAGAATTTAAAGGCTGCGGCCGTCCCGATGAGGGACCAAGCAATCAACGCGATTACTGCAAACCAATCGCATTGGCCGTGGTTGAGAGCATCGGAAAACCCCTGTGTCAGCGCTACGGAGGGAATGAGCATCATGCTCGTCCGCGTGGTGTCGCTGAGTCCAGCCCCCATGACGGAAAACACAGCAGCACCCAGCAAAATAAACCACACCGTATTGGCCAGGGCCAACACCATTTCCGAGCTGAAACGCCCTCCCAAAAATAGGCCGAAACTCGTAAAAGTAGACACGCCGAGGACACCGATCGCAATGGCCGCCGGGATACCTGCAAGAGAAGGATGCCACCCAAGCACCACCGCCACAGCACTGAGAATCAGAATCTGTACGGCAACCACGCTCCCCACGGCACAGACTTTTCCGCCGATTAGTGCCCACGTCGGAACACCGGAGGCGCCTATGCGTTTAAGAGCTCCATATCGCCGGTCAAATGCCACGGCAATGGCCTGCCCTGTAAATCCTGCGCCCATGAGAGCGATAGCTAGAGCCATGGGGTAGACCACGTTGACGTTTCTTCCTTCGATCAGACCAGGAAGCAGCGATAAGCCGATCAGCATAGCGAGCGGGATAACGAGTGACAGAAGCTGCTGTTCTCCGTGTCGAAGGAAAAGAATGGACTCCATCTTTGCCTGAGCTTTGAGAATCCTGCCGGCGGAGGCACGTTGCGGCCGAGGTATGAATAGACCGTCATTGAACCGTTGATTTGAAGGGGTCCTCATGAGCGGATCTCCCGTCCTGTGATGTTGAGGAACACATCCTCGAGAGTTTGTTTATTCACGTCGAGGCTTCGCAACAAAATGCTCTTGTCCGCGAGCAACTGTGTGAGAGTTGCAATGAACTCAGGAGTCACTTCTTTAGTTTTAATAGCCAAATGCTGAGCTTTGGTTTCACTGACAGATACAGCCTCCTTTCCCACCCCGGTTTGCCGGAGTTGGGCAGCTAATTCTTCGGCTGCCAGGTCCCCGTCATAATGGATCGTCACCATCCCTCCTGCGTTTCCCTCGGCGGAGTCACCGCCTATGACTCGCATGGAGGTGAGTTGTTCGGGGGAACCCTGCGCTACTACTCGCCCCTTGTCGATAATCACCACGTTGTCTGCGAGAGCTTCTGCTTCATCCATGAGGTGAGTGGTTAATACCACTGCTACTCCATCTCGGCGTAGCGAACGCACCAGATCCCAGACCACCATGCGCGACTGAGCATCAAGCCCCGCGGTGGGTTCGTCTAAAAAGACCAGTTCGGGGCGATTGACCAACGCGCAGGCAAGGGAAAGCCGTTGTTGTTGGCCTCCGGATAGACGCCGATACGGTGTTTTTTTATGCGACGCCAGGCCTACCGTCTCCAACAACCATTGGGTATCCAGGGGATCCGTGGAGTAGCTGGCAACCAATTCCAACATCTCACCAACGCGCACACCAGGGTACGCACCGCCGCCCTGCAGCATCACACCGATGCGTTCGCGTACGGCATCTGCTTTGGCTACGGGATCCATGCCGAAGACACGTACTGTGCCTTCATCGGGGGAGGAGAATCCCTCGCACATTTCCACTGTGGTGGTCTTTCCTGCGCCATTCGGCCCTAGGAGAGCGAGCACTTCCCCAGCATGGAGAGAAAAACTCAGTTCATTGACTGCCACATTGTTACCGAAACGGCGCACCACTTTCTCGAGACACAAGATCTCCGCGCCGTGTCGTGAACTCTTGGTCGAGGTATTTGCTTGGGTCACGGAGCACTACTTTAGCGCGCTTCATTGTGATTTCTTATGACGACGCAATGCTTCTCTGTCAAGAGGCGTACCTGTTTTTATCGCGTCCGCCAGATAAGGGTGTGCACGCACAAAGAAATAGCCGGCCAGGAGTACAACGGCAAAAATTACGACAAACATGACGTAGATATAGACCACAGTCGCCGGGGGTAGACCTAGCCCCCTAGGAAGGACTGCGAAGCTGAATAACGTGGAATATGCCACCGCGATGAAAATGAATGGGTCACGGTTTGCCCAAGCCGCCAGCGGGAAGATTGCCCATAAGAGGTACCAGGGCTGGACTACAGGGAAGAAGACCACCATGAGGAACATTGCCAAGCCAAGACCACCCACGGGATGGATCCGGCCTTTGAACGAGGCCCACAACATACGGACTACCCACGCGATACCAACGAGAACACCAAGACTACGAAAGACTGTCAGCGCAACTCTTTGATGATCACCCAGTCCTAAATTCATGCCAAGGAATGCTGAGGCGAGTCCCAGGACTGTGGAAAATGACATCCAGCTCACGATCTCCGTTGCTCCGCCCTGGGATGTGATCCAGCCGAGCCCCACGCCTGTACCTAGTGACAGCACAAGGGCTACAATAACCGCCACCGAGGCAGAGATCAGACCAGCTTTGATGAGATCCGTGATGGTTCCACCAAACCAACGGGCGATAGCTACCGCAGCAAATCCCAGTGCCATTAGTGCAGTGACCTTCACCAAACCGGCAGCGGTGATGAGACATAGCCCCAGGATGAGGAGGATCCAGCAGCTCTGAATTGGGCGTTCCACCTGGTCCACTCCGCGCAACACTAGTTCCAATCCGGCCAGAAGTAATCCCAACATAGCGGCTTCGTTGTGTATACCGCCCACCAAATGCAGTAGAGCTAGTGGGTTCAATACGCCAAGCCACATGGCAGTTTGAGAGGGCACGCCACAGCGTCGGGAGAGTCGGACCAGAGCCCAACCCGCGAGGGCAAGGCCAATAATCGATACGAGGCGATGTAGCAAAATACCGGCAACAAAACTGTCATGCGTCAGCGATGAGATCACGGCACCGTAACCCAAAGCAGTGGGGCCGTAGGGGGCGGGGGAGTGACTCCACATCAATGGAACAGAGCGAACGAGTGGGTTATCCGGTTCCAATAAGTCGACGGGGCCAGCTGCATAGGGATCCCAGCCTCGAGCAGCAATGGATCCTTGCGCCAAGTAAGAATAAATGTCCTGGGTGAACAATGGAGCGGTCACATACAGAGGGATGACCCAGGCAACGAAAGTTCTCCACAAGATGCTCACCGGAACAAGGTGGACGCGCCGTCGCCGTAAACTGACGCAAAATCTGGCCATGAGTAGCCAGCCGATAACAAGTATGCCGATGCCGAGGAACACCATCACAGTGGATGCATGGAGCATCCGTGAAAGAGTGCTCACGAATGGTAGTTGCCAAAATGGATTATGTAGCACTGGGTAAGCCCCAGCGCCTAGCCCACCAATGGCAATCATAAATGCGCCGACGGTGCCTAAAAACATTGCTAACCGCAGACGAAGGCGGTGCGCGGGGTCAAGAGGACTCAGGCGCGTTTGCTCTGGATGGTGGAGAACGTCTCGCCCCTCGTTGTGCAATGATGCAGAGCGCGAACCCGCAACACCAATATGTGGCAACTGGGACGCCAACGTTCCAAAAACGCCACTCAGACGGTGGACGGGGGAGGTGGGCAGATCCTTGTGCATGGCTGAACAGTTTACTGCGTCTGTGTCTGCTTCTTGGGGTGGGTATCACGGTGTGTGTTGTTGTTGAGTGCTCGGTTCACTCGACATTGGGTGCGAGAGATAGGGAAACCTTAGTAGACAAAGGAAATAATTTACGTAACATTCGTGTTGTCTAATCATGAGTGGCCGCATGGATCCCGCCCAATAGGGAGACTGCCGATCACGGCGCATCAATAACGAGAAGGAAATGAGGTGTCCATTGAGGTGAGCGATCACGATACTCGGCACCGCATCTTGCTCCATGTTCTGCGTCATGGACCGGTGAGTGCCACGGACATTAGCGAGGAATTTGGCCTCAGCGCAGCTGGCGTGCGTCGCCACCTCGACAACATTGTTGCGGACGGCTACGCCGAAATCATGAGCGTTCCACGATCCGGCCAACGTGGTAGGCCGGCGAAGATGTTCCGATTGACCGACGCCGGCCGTTCGCTATTTGGACATGATTACGACACCCTGGCATTGCTTGCACTTCGCGCCCTGCGCCAGGCTGGTGGTGAAGCGGCTGTGGAAAACTTCGCTGCCGAACGCATTCATGACCTGCTCAGCGATGTTGAGGAAACCGATAATAAGAACAAGAGCATCGCCACTACCGACGCGACTTCCACGGGTAATGATGAAGATGTGATCGCAAAGGCAAGGGCGATCGCGGACGCACTATCGGACCGGGGTTATGCTGCGACGGTTGGAAATGCTGCAGGTGGTGTTCAGATTTGTCGGCACCACTGCCCAATCCAGGATGTCGCGCAAGAGTTCCCTGAACTGTGCGCGGCGGAACACCGGGTGGTCGCGGAATTGCTTGGGCAACACACCCAGCCACTGGCGACTATCGCCGACGGTAACGGCATTTGCACCACCCACATTCCGCTGACAACTATTCACCCTTCCCCCAAGAAGGAAAGTTAGGATATGACTCAAGCTGCACAGCAACCACAGACCGATGAAGAGATCATCAACTCCATCGGCGCATATGGCTACGGTTGGCACGATTCGGACGTAGCAGGAGCTTCTGCACGTCGCGGCCTCAATGAAGAAGTCGTTCGTGACATCTCTGCCAAGAAAAATGAGCCGGAGTGGATGCTACAGCGCCGTCTTAAGGCGCTAGAAATCTTCGAAAAGAAACCACTTCCTACGTGGGGAGCGGATTTGTCTGGCATCGATTTCGACCAGATCAAGTACTTCGTGCGCTCCACGGAGAAGCAGGCTCAGACCTGGGAAGATCTACCAGAAGACATCAAGAACACCTACGACAAGCTGGGTATCCCCGAAGCTGAGCGCCAGCGCCTCGTTGCAGGTGTAGCTGCCCAATACGAGTCAGAGGTGGTTTATCACCAGATTCGTGAGGATTTGGAAAGCCAGGGTGTCATTTTCGTCGATACGGACACTGGACTACGGGACTATCCAGAGCTTTTTGAGGAGTACTTCGGCTCCGTGATCCCTGCGGGCGACAACAAATTCTCCGCGCTAAATACCGCTGTGTGGTCGGGTGGCTCCTTCATCTACGTTCCCAAGGGTGTTCACGTTGACATCCCTCTCCAGGCCTACTTCCGTATTAACACTGAAAATATGGGTCAGTTCGAACGAACCCTGATCATTGTTGATGAGGATGCCTACGTTCACTACGTCGAGGGTTGCACGGCACCTATCTACAAGACCGATTCTCTCCACTCCGCGGTAGTTGAGATCATCGTGAAGAAGGGTGGCCGCTGCCGTTACACCACCATCCAAAACTGGTCGAATAACGTCTATAACCTCGTCACGAAGCGCACCAAGTGTGAAGAGGCTGCCACAATGGAATGGGTCGATGGCAACATTGGTTCCAAGGTGACGATGAAGTACCCGGCTGTGTGGATGACCGGCCCGTACGCAAAGGGCGAAGTTCTTTCTGTTGCGTTTGCAGGCGAGGGACAATTCCAGGACACCGGAGCGAAGATGGTACACATGGCTCCGCACACTTCATCGAACATTGTTTCTAAGTCGGTAGCTCGTTCTGGCGGCCGCGCTGCATACCGTGGCCTGGTTCAGATCAACAAGGATGCCCACCACTCTGCATCCAACGTCGAGTGTGATGCGCTCCTCGTAGATTCCGTGTCGCGGTCTGACACATACCCGTACAACGACATCCGCAACGACCACGTCACCCTTGGACATGAGGCGACAGTCTCGCAGGTGTCTGAGGATCAGCTGTTCTATCTGATGTCCCGCGGTATCGAAGAAGATGAAGCGATGGCGATGATCGTCCGCGGCTTCGTAGAACCGATCGCCAAGGAACTTCCGATGGAGTACGCACTTGAGCTGAACCGACTGATCGAACTGCAGATGGAAGGATCGGTGGGCTAAAACAGATGACAACCCCACTTACTGAGACCGAGGCAACGATTACCCCGGTGAAGGCTGGAACCGAACACCAGACTAAGGGCGACCGTTTCACCTCTTTCAATGTCGAAGACTTCGCGATTCCCAAGGGCAAGGACGAAGATTGGCGTTTCACCCCTCTCCGTCGCCTACGCGGACTTCACGATGGCTCTGCTGTAGAGGGTGAACGTGCGACTATTTCCGTGGAGGCGCCGGAGGGTGTCAGCTACGAAGAGCTGGATCCCAGCGATGAGCGCATCGGTCGTGCTGGCGCACCAGTCGATCGGGCTGCTGCACAAGCATGGGCAGAAACCACCACAGCCGACTACCTCAAAGTCGCCAAGGATACAGTGCTCGACGAGCCAGTGATCATCACCATCACTGGCGCGGGTGAGGACAAGGTATCGTACGGCACCCTCGTCGTGGAATTGGAGAACCATTCCGAGGCAGTAGTCATTGTGAAATATGTCGGTTCTGGCGCCCACTCGGACAACATCGAATTTGTCGTTGGCGATGGAGCAAAGCTCACCACGGTGTTGTTCGAAGACTGGAACCGAGATGGTGTACACCTGTCGAACTCTCATATCGAGGTAGGGCGCGACGCCACTGTCCGCCACTACTACGCAGCTTTCGGCGGTGACGTGGTTCGTTCCGTTCCACACGTTCGTTACACCGCTCCGGGCGGCGATGCAGAGCTGCTAGGACTGTACTTTGCTGATGCGGGCCAGTATTTCGAGCAGCGTCTCCTAGTCGACCACTCCATTAAGAACTGCCGCTCCAATGTTTTGTACAAGGGAGCTCTGCAGGGCGAGCCTGAGAAGGGTAATAACGCGCGGGATGCCCGCACAGCATGGATCGGTGATGTACTCATTCGCCCGGAGGCTACCGGCACTGATACGTACGAGAAGAACAACAACCTGGTTCTTACCAAGGGTGCACGCGCAGATTCTGTACCTAACTTGGAGATCCAAACTGGAGAAATCGTCGGAGCAGGCCATGCTGCGACCGTCGGCCGATTCGACGACGAGCAGATGTTTTACATGCAGTCCCGCGGTATCCCTGCGGCGGCAGCAAAAATGCTCATCGTACGCGGCTTCTTCACCGATGTGATCAAGCGAATTCCGCTGGAGTCTGTCCGCGAACAGCTCGAGAACAAAGTGGCCGAAGAGCTGGAGAACACCGTTCTATAGCTCTCTGCGAGAGCCACCAACGCTTTCAGACACACCAATTTCACAACAATAAGGAACTTTCACTTCAATGAGCACCCTTGAGATCAAAAACCTGCATGCACAGGTTGTTCCGGCGGACGAGAACGAAGCTCCGAAGCCCATCCTCCACGGCGTAAACCTGACTGTGAAGTCGGGGGAAACCCACGCGATTATGGGCCCTAATGGTTCTGGTAAGTCCACCTTGTCCTACGCCATTGCGGGACATCCACGCTACGAAATTACCGAAGGCGAAGTCTTGCTAGACGGCGAGAACATCCTCGAAATGGACGTGGATGAGCGCGCTCGTGCTGGACTGTTCCTCGCGATGCAATACCCCACCGAGGTCCCTGGCGTATCGATGGCTAATTTCCTTCGCTCTGCAGCCACCGCGGTTCGCGGTGAGGCTCCGAAAATTCGTGAGTGGGTAAAGGAAGCTCGCGGTGCAATGGAAGAGCTGTCAATCGATCCGTCTTTCTCCGAGCGTTCTGTGAACGAAGGTTTCTCCGGTGGCGAAAAGAAGCGCCACGAAGTACTTCAACTCGGTCTGCTCAAGCCCAAGTTTGCTGTTCTGGATGAGACTGACTCTGGCTTGGATGTCGACGCACTTCGCGTCGTTTCCGAGGGCATCAACCGTTACAAGGAACGTGAAGAAGGTGGTGTGGTCATGATTACCCACTACCAGCGCATCTTGAACTATGTGAAGCCCGATTTCGTTCACGTCTTTTCAAAGGGCAAGATCGTCAAGTCCGGCGGACCTGAGCTGGCACTGCAGCTTGAAGAAGAAGGCTACGAGAAGTTTATCTAACAACCTCCTGGGCCTTTAAGACTGCAGGGCCTGGCCAGGTGCGTGAGATTCTTTCGCCACGGGGTCAGGCCTTTCGCCATCTTTACGGCTAGGTATCTCTGGTTTTCGGCTGCTTGTCGTTTCCTGGCGCACAGCGCCATACCGTATTAATCACACCCACTTTGCGCAGATAATCGTGCACACATAGGAGAGCGCCCGCACATGAGCACATCATTGGACATTCCTGCAATCAGGAAGGATTTCCCGATCCTGTCCCGGACCGTCCGTGATGGCCGCCCCCTCGTCTACCTAGACTCCGGAGCGACCGCACAGCGTCCAGTCCAGGTTCTGGATGCAGAGCGGGATTTCCTCACCCGCCATAACGCCCCTGTTCACCGGGGAGCGTATGAAATCGCAGAGGAGGCTACCGACGCCTACGAACAAGCGCGTGAGTCAATTGCTAACTTCGTCGGTGCTGATTTTGACGAATTGGCGTTCACGAAGAATGCCACTGAAGCTCTCAATGAAGTGGCGTATCTACTGGGGGATCAGCGTGCGGGAGCGCTTCAGGTGACGGAGAACGATGAGATTGTTGTTTCCGAGCTAGAGCATCACGCCAATCTAGTTCCTTGGCAAGAATTAGCAGCGCGCACTGGCGCAACCCTGCGATGGTACACGCTCACCGACGATGGACGTATCGACCTCGATAGCCTGGTTCTGAACGAAAACACTAAGGTTGTAGCCCTTACCCACCAATCCAACGTCACCGGTGCCATATTGGACGTGGAGGAAGCCGTACGGCGCGCACGTGCTGTGGGAGCTCTTTTCGTGCTCGACGCGTGCCAATCAGTACCCCATATGTCTGTTGATTTCCATGCCTTAGACGTTGATTTCGCGGCGTTTTCCGGCCACAAGATGCTCGGGCCAAACGGAATCGGCGTGTTGTACGGAAAGTCCGCTCATCTCAACGTACTTCCTCCTTTCCTCACCGGAGGTTCTATGGTCGAGAAGGTGACGATGGAGGCAACAACCTTCGCTGTGCCTCCACAACGGTTCGAAGCAGGCACTCAAATGACGAGCCAAGTAGTGGGTCTAGGCGCAGCTGTTCGTTACCTTCAGCAATTGGGCATGGATAAGGTTGCCGCTCACGAGCAGGATCTCACTGCCTATGCCTTAGAACAGTTGCAGACCGTTGAGGCTCTGCGTTTGATTGGTCCCTGCACGACGGACAATAGGGGTTCTGCGGTGAGTTTTGTTGTCGATGGTATTCATCCACACGATCTGGGTCAGGTTCTGGATGACAACGGTGTCTGCATCCGCGTGGGTCACCATTGCGCCTGGCCAGTGCATACCTGTATGAAAGTGCAAGCCACAGCTCGTGCCAGCTTCTATATCTACAACACCCGAGAAGAAATAGACGTCCTGGTTGAAGCAATCAAGCAAGCACAAAGATTCTTCGGTACGGTTCGGGGCTAGTCTCTTTGTTGCTTGACAGACAGCCAGTTTTCTTATTACCTGCCAGATCAAGCAGTCTTATAGTCCCCGTACAGCCCTTCTATAGAGAAAAGTCAGTAGCCATGAAACTTGAGCAGATGTACCAGGAAGTGATCCTGGATCACTACAAACATCCACAACATGCAGGCTTGAGGGAGCCATTCGACGCCGAAGTCCATCACGTCAACACCTCCTGCGGTGACGAACTGACCCTGCGCGTAACTCTCAGCGAAGATAAACAGACAGTGGTGGATGTTTCTTACGACGCCGTGGGCTGTTCCATCAGCCAGGCTTCGACCTCGGTGATGGCAGAGGAAATTGTCGGGCTCCCGGTGGACGACGCCTTTGCAAAGCTCGCTGAGTTTGAACGGATGATTACTTCTCGTGGCAAAGTTGACGGCGATGATGAGATCATCGGCGATGGAGTAGCGTTCGCCGGTGTGTCCAAATACCCAGCGCGAGTGAAGTGCGCCCTCCTGGGGTGGAAAGCGTTCGAAGCCGCCGCCTACGATGCTGGAGCGCGTAAGGAACAACCCGGAAACACCGAATGATGTTCCGGAGAACTACGCTCCACCATTGTTCTACGGCAAAAAGCATGAGCACTACTTAGCCAACACAGCACTGGAAGGTCGCAGATGCACTGCCAGTCGAGCACCACAACCACCAAATCTCGCGGCTAAGCCACAAGTAATCACGTATTCTTACCTATCCCCGCCGACAAATAACACCCGCAGACAGGAAAGCGAAGCAACACAATGACTGAGAACCAAACCACAAACGATAACCCTTCCGCGCCAGAAATGGACCCCAATCCAATGAATGAGGTTCCTCAGCCTCCTGTCGACCAGACTCCGGAGCAGATCGAGATGGCCGGAAAGATCGAAGAGTGCCTCATGGATGTCATTGACCCGGAACTCGGCATCAATGTCGTGGACCTAGGCCTCGTCTATGACACGTGGGTCGAGGGTTCCACCGCGGTGGTGAATATGACCTTGACGTCCCCTGCATGCCCTCTGACCGACATGATTGAGGATCAAGCCAATTCTGCCGTTGTGGGAACACTCCAGGAGATCTCAGAGCTGCGCATTAACTGGGTGTGGACACCAGCATGGGGGCCTCAAATGATCAACGAAGAGGGCCGCGAACAGCTACGATACCTGGGATTTTCTGTCTAGCTTCCCACAAAATTCGCTGTCGTATTTATCACCCTTCTTTTCATCGTTTGTTCTTTAGCACTGCACGCAGCACTTGCCGTGGAGTTTTCCACAAAGGCATGAGGAAAGGATGCCGCCATCCAACGATGGAGCGCATCGCCCACATTGACGCCATTACACCGATCCCATCGTGACCAGTGAGATAGGCAAGTTGGCGTGCAAGATCGAGAGTGAAGAATGCATCGAAAAAGCTTGATAACGTCGGGCCATCAGCCCGACTAATTAATTCAGAACCCAAACGACGTAGATAGAAGGCCAATTCAGCATTAGCCTTGCGGTGCAGCTTGATTCTCCCGCGTGCTCTCTCGGTGCCACTTAATAAATACCCGCCCGCGGATTCTAAAGAATCCAAACACGCATCGGCCTGACTCATGGCTCCCCCCACGGAATAACCCGTTGCTGGATTGATCATCCCTCCCGCAGCTCCAAAGTAGATTCTCGGCAGTGTGCTTGCGCCCGAGAGTACTTTGTCTTCAGAGGTATTCGTTGGTGTTGGACTGAAATCATGGATCGAAAGAAAGCGTGCTCGTCGTGTCCCCATGGGTATCACAACGGTTTCGCGATCAGGGAGGGCATGTGAGCGCCAATCCCGGAAGTGCTCGTCTAGACGAGCTTCTATCCGCCGTTCTAGTTCAGGAATGACAGCATGGGGGGACAGACCAGTTGCCAAAACAGTCTCTTCGAAAAGCACACCACGTTCGAGGTGTTGGACGTAGAGAAAACTCGGTGGTCGTCCAGTAGTTGCTGACCAATCCATAAAGATGGGGGAGGGGGTGGCGTTGCGCAAGAAGGAATAAGGCAGCACAATGCCCACCGCAAGTTGCCAGTATGCACTGGAGTCGGTAGGCGCGCCCGTACAATCAGCTACCATCGTAGCGTCGTGAGGGGGGCGCAGATCAGACGTAATACGTATCCCCACTGCCTCAACAGCAGTGCGTAACGCCTCTTTGTTGAGCATGCAATAACGAAAAGGCGCAGGACGCTCGGAACATGTCACAGTACGAAGTTCAATGGGCGCGGACACAAAATCCCTCGCCCAGACAGGAACCTCAGAATCGAGCAACCCGTAGGTCGCAGGCCATGCGGGCAGCCGCTGAGTAGACTCCACACGAGGATCACAGCCAGTCACCCTCCAACCACGGGCGGCCGCCCTGAACGCCAACAGTGCGCCAGCGGGCCCTAGGCCTTTAATCCATAGATGCGGTGCACCCGATGCCGGCGTTGGGGGAGAAGGGTTGTCTTCTATCAACAAGTAATTCCTCATCCATCACGGTTCATTGCCCTAACACAATGAGAATAACGCGCGCCCACGGTGATAGCGTGGACGGTTGTGATTGTGACCGAAGATCTCGAAGTACGTGTCGGTGCCCGTACACTCCTTGATGCACCGGGACAGCACTTGCGTGTGCAACCTGGCGACCGCATTGGACTCGTTGGGCGCAACGGTGCAGGCAAAACCACCACTATGCGGATCCTTGCCGGCGAAGGCGAACCCTACGGGGGCAAGGTCATCCGGAGCGGAGACTTTGGCTATCTTCCTCAGGATTCTAAGGAAGGAAACATCGAACAAACTGCGCGCGATCGAGTGTTATCGGCGCGAGGTCTCGACCAAATCAGACGCTCCATGGAACGCCAACAAGAGATAATGGAAACCGCCACCCGTGATTCGGAGCGGAACGCTGCGGTAAACAAGTATTCCCGGATGGAAGAGAAATATTATGCGTTAGGTGGTTATGAGGCCGATAGCGAAGCATCGCGGATTTGTGATGCTCTCGGACTACCGGAACGAGTCCTCGACCAACAGCTAAAGACTCTCTCCGGCGGTCAGCGTCGGCGTGTCGAGCTCGCCCAGATTCTTTTCGCTGCCACCGCCGGTTCGGGACGTTCGCAAACCACGCTGCTACTCGATGAGCCAACCAACCACCTGGATGCGGATTCCATCACCTGGCTGCGTGACTTTCTCTCCAAACATGAGGGTGGGCTCATCATGATCAGCCACGATGTCGAACTTCTCGATGCTGTATGCAACAAGATTTGGTTTCTCGACGCCGTGCGTGCCGAAGCCGACGTCTACAACATGGGGTGGAAGAAGTATCTCGATGCGCGAGCTACAGATGAAGCCCGCCGCCGCCGTGAACGGGCTAATGCGGAGAAAAAAGCCGGAGCTTTGAAACAACAAGCGGCCAAATTGGGGGCAAAAGCCACGAAGGCGAAGGCAGCCAAACAGATGGCAGCGCGCGCAGAACGCATGATGAATGAACTCGACGATGTACGCGTTGAAGACAAGGTGGCCAGTATTTCCTTTCCCGAACCGGCCACCTGCGGTAAAACCCCACTGAATGCCACGGGTCTTACAAAAATGTACGGCTCGTTGGAGGTTTTTGCCGGTGTAGATTTGGCCATTGATAGGGGCAGCCGTGTTGTGGTACTAGGTTTCAATGGTGCGGGTAAGACCACGCTGCTCAAACTGCTCGCCGGTGTGGAACGGGTTGATGGTGAAGGTGGTGTGGTGTCCGGATATGGATTGAAGATTGGCTACTTTGCTCAGGAGCACGACACCATTGATGCTCACCGCACGGTGTGGGAAAATGCCGTGTCTGCCTGCCCAGACGCCGGTGAACAGGATTTGCGTGGATTGCTCGGCGCGTTCATGTTCTCAGGTGATCAACTGAACCAACCGGCCGGAACGTTATCTGGTGGCGAGAAGACGCGGCTGGCTCTGGCGACGCTCGTTAGTTCCCGTGCTAATGTCCTCTTGCTCGATGAGCCAACGAACAACTTGGATCCGCAGTCGCGAGAACAGGTACTGGATGCCCTGCGCACATATACCGGGGCAGTGGTTTTGGTTACCCACGATCCAGGTGCTGTGAAAGCTCTTAACCCCGAGCGCGTGATCATCCTTCCAGACGGTACGGAAGACCTATGGTCAGATGAATACATGGAGATCGTGGAACTAGCCTAACTGGAAACGAATAGGCTGGCACATGCCCAGGTCGGACTGATTGCCCTGGCCCGATAAGGAGCACGCCCGGCCCCCTCTAAAACGCTGCCGTAAAACTAGCTCACCTCAATTTGCGGTTGCAGCACTACAAAAGTTCCGTCGCTTCGCGCAACAAGACCAGCGTCCTCTGCTTGATTAATTAGTTCCTGGCGACTCGTTGGATAAACAATAAAATCGGATGACCGTTGTTCCAGTAGTGAATCCCCTTCATAAAGCTGCCACGTCATCAACCATCGTGTGTGTTGGTGAGAATCATCGAGCTTAGCCCATCCCTCGTATCGAAAACGCCCCACGTATTCCGATGTATAGCAATTCCCAAGTTTTTCGTCTTGCATGGGTGTGGTGACGCCATTATCTCGCGTATTCGGAGCTCCTGTGTCCTCATAGGGACCAATAATCAACGCGCCTTTCGGGATCAAATGCGCTGCAGCCCACTGAAGAAGTTCGGCGCGTTCGGAGGGAAGAAGATGATCGATCATGGAGATCGCAGTGATGAGTGTTATTGGCTCATCCACGGTCCTAACCAGATCGTGTACTGTCCACGGTGCGATAGTGACCCGACGGCGCATATCATCCTCACCGGCAATTTTGCTCATAATTCCGACCCGCATGGCCTCTTCGGGTTCGCACGCGAGCACTTCTCCCCGGCAAACCGTGGCGAGCAATTGCGTGGTGAGACCCGTGCCAGCACCAATATCCGCAGCCAAGCCCGTCTCACCGCTCCACGGTTGAAGTACATCAAGAAGGAGCGGTTTCGTCTCACGCCAGTATTCTTGCGCTACTGCGTCGTACCATTCTGCCTGGCAATAATTCATAGTGAGGGATCTTAATGACACTCGTTTTTGTTTTCTAGACTGACCGCATACGTGACAAAACGAGAGATGAGAGAGTTGGCAGCAGATGTATCGTGTCCGATAAGAGATGCGTAAATTTCTTTGGCCTTCTCCTCGGAGTAGTAGCCGGCGCGGTCGTAGAATCCCAGTCGAATTGTAATTCGGTCTCCATCTAATTCTGGGTGGAATTGAGTGACCCACACGTTGTCACCGATGCGGTACATATGCACTGGGCATGTGGGCCCCGTCGCAAGGAGCGTCGCATTTGCTGGAAGCTGCTCAACTGAATCCTTATGCGCTCCGAGTCCCAAAAATTCGCGGGGAAGTCCCCGGGTGAGGACATCATGTTCTGCAGCTTCAGTGAGCTGAACCACAGAAGGTCCTGGTTCCTCACTGTGTTCTTGTCCCACGCGCCCACCCATATAATGGGCGAACATTCCGGTGCCATAACACGTGGACAATATGGGGAAACGCCGGTGAACGGTTGCGTCTTTCACAAAGTGAACCAGGCGCTGGGAAATGGCCGGCTGCCACTCGTCGTCAATCGGATCCGTGATGGTGAAGGGGCTTCCACCAATAAAGACTCCGGTGACATCCGAAAAGTCGCCCAAAGAACTATCGGGCTGGTCCAAAACACGAACTTCGAGCTGTTGTTCGGTCAGTCCAGAAAAGGTGAGGAAATCATCGTATTCGGCAGCGATGACTTCTTTGCCTCGGCGTGGAGATAGCAGTACAAACTTCACAAGCCCACACTAACAGACAGCTTTGTCTATATCCATTATTTCACTCATCTATTGGTGAAGCTGCCGAGCGGGCAGTTGTCGCAAACAACCCCAGCAGCTCGACTCATTCTCTAGTGTGACCGTCGGTCAGGTTCGCGCAACAACGCCAGCAGTCTCAACGCTGAGTTGATCTTCAGCTCCTCATAACCGCGCACAGAATCAGCTTCCCGAGCTAACTCGACGAGGCTGGCTAAATCTTCTGCGCTAGACATTTCCGCACTACGACGGAGGAGTACATTTCGGTATTCTTCAGCTAATTCACGCTCGACGCGTCGCTGCTTGGTGTAGCCGAAGATATCCAACGACGTACCGCGTAGTCGCTTTCCAGCGGCGAGCACCTTGAGCGCAGGCATGAACCGCGTGCTCACACCAATTTTCTTCTTAAGCCCCATTGCACGCAAGATCGGTGGGTGGAGCTGGATTTTCGTACTTGCTCCAGCACCATAACGGCGTTCAATGTCCTGAGCGAAGGCAGGATCAGCAGCTAAGCGCGCCACTTCGTACTCATCCTTATACGCCTGTAGCTTATGCAGCCCGAAAGCCGCAGCCAGAGCTAATTCAGTGGAACGTGGATCAATACGCCGTTCCGCCTCAGCGATGCGCCGAACATCCTCTTTATACCTGCATGCAACCGCCGCATTTCCCCATGCTTCCAATTCTTGTGCACGCATGTCCATGTCAGTTTTCCATAAGGGCTCTTCATTGTTGGCTCGAGGTACGGTCACTGTACTTTCCATGCTCTCTACCCCTTGGGGCTGTGCAAGCAGCCGCTCCAATTCTTGCGGGGCAGCGATGAGCTGGCGACCCCGCCTCAATGCCTGAACATTAAGCTCAGAAGAGCGTCCATTGGCCCGTAAAGCCCTTTCAATCGCCGCGGCACTGACGGGAATAGCACCCGCCTGAATTGCCGCGCCTAAAACAATCATCGTCTGGTAGGTCGCTACGCCAAAAAGTTGTGTGGAAAGATCTCCCGCATCGGCGGAGATTGCGCGTTGAACTCTCGAACTCAATGCGCGGGAGATGAGTGCGCTATTTGTGCGCTCGGCGCGGACCTCAGTCACCATTTTCCCGGTAGGCTGATCAGTCGTAGAAATCACTGCGATAGTGCGCTCCGGATTAAGCACTTCCAGCGTCTCGTCTGCAGCACTAGTCAAGCCATCAAGACTCAGCAACACATCAGCACCCGCAGCAGGAATATGTCCAGGGTGATCCATAAAAGAAGTACTCAAACGGACATCACTAATCACGGAACCACCTTTTTGCGCGAGGCCTGTCATGTCTTGCCCTCTCACAAAATAACCCTCATGTTGCGCAGCGGTAGCGAGTACCGCTGCAACGGTAAGCACTCCTGTACCTCCCACACCAGTGATGCGGACACTATGTGCCTGCCGATCCGCCAATGGAGTCATTGTTGGCTCTGGTAAGTCCGCTGCATGAATCTGGTGTTCCATTCCTATCGGTGAGCTCTGCGCCGTCGCGCGAATGTCTGAGGCTCCGGGTGTCACGGTCACGAACGCCGGGCAATCGCCTTGTAAGCAGGTGTAATCGGAATTGCAGCTGGTCTGATCAATCTTTGTTTTACGCCCAAAATCCGTGTCAATGGGCTGGACGGAGAGACAACCTGATTTCTCACCGCAGTCACCACAGCCCTCACAGATGCGGGGATTAATCTCCACGGCGGTCTTCGGTTTTTCCGCTTGGCCCCGATTACGAAAACGACGTTTCTCGGCAGCACAATGCTGGTCATGCACTAACACTGTGACACCCTTGATTGCTGCCAGTTCCTCTTGGACAGCGGCGAGCTCAGAACGCTCCCTCACCTCGACTCCCCGGGGCAGCATTTTTCGGGTACGCGAAACGTTATCGCTAGTAACGACAATTTTTCCCACGCCCTCCGCCTGCAGCATGTCCACAATTGAACGTAAACCGCGCCCTCCAACAGCATCTTGACCGCCCGTCATCGCAACAGTTCCGTTGTGGAGTAGTTTCACCGTGACATTCACATCCGAAGCGATAAGCGCACGAATAGCCAGTGATCCAGAGTGCCAAAAGGTACCGTCGCCGAGGTTCTGAACGAGGTGCTTTTCTTTCACAAAGGGGCTCATGCCAATCCAGTGCCCGCCCTCGCCACCCATTTGAGCAGTGCCAATAACATTACCCACGCGTTGATCATCCATGAGAAGAACCATGGCATGACATCCGATGCCGGCACCCACCAAAGTGTCAGGGGAAGTTCTGGTGGAGGCATTGTGAGGGCATCCCGAACAAAAGTGCGGCGTGCGCGGTGCCACCGCCAGAGGCAAATTCATGAGCCGCGGCGGATTCTTGGTCTCCATAATGTCAATGCCTTCATCCTTAAGTAGGCGGGGCAGTAACTTTTCTGGAGCTGTTGTATGGATAATATCCGGGCGATGGCTCGTTCCGTACAACACGGTGCGTACAGATTCCACCAGATAGGTGCCGAGGTCTTCAGCAACGACAATCTTTTTTAGTCCAGCGGCAAACTCAGAAAGCTCAGCGGAATCCAGAGGGTACGTCATACCTAGCCGCAAAAGTCGGATTCTCGGCGGGCATTGCCCTGCCCCCAACGTGCGCAACGCCTGTGCAACCTCCAAGTAGGTTGCACCCGAGGCAATAATGCCAATTTCATCGTCAGGGGAGGCCTGCACCAAGCGGTTGATATGGTGTTCGCGAGCATAGGCAATAGCACGGTTCAAGCGCTCACCAGTTCTGGAAGCATCGAGCGCCAAAAGTGGCTGTCCCAGAACTTTAGCGTGTGGTGTGTGCGGGGTAGTGGGGGGCTCGGGAGCAGTGACGTCGTCCAACACGACAGTGGCTGAACCATCCGCAACAGCGGTGGTGACACGTAGCGCCACCCATAGTCCAGTCGCCCGAGACATCCACGCAGCATGAGTGCCAAGGCTCAACACATCGGATGCATCCGTAGGAACCAGGGTTGGCATGCCAAGGTCTGCCAAGAGGCGACTTGAATTGGAAGGAACTGAAGACGATTTCGCAGTGGGATCATCCCCAACGATGGCCACGGCACCGCCTTTCCCATTTGTGCCGCATATCACCGCGTGCCGCATTGCATCAGCAGCGCGATCTAACCCGGGGGCTTTGCCATACCAGTAACCAACCACACCATCAATATCATCCTTGAGGGTGGCAGCAGCTGTGAGTTGGGTGCCTTCAACGGCGGTAGCTGCTAACTCTTCGTTAACACCGGGCTGATGAAAAATACGGTGATCTTCTAAGAGTTTCTTCTGGCGGCTAAGTTCGAGATCGTAACCTGCCAGGGGAGACCCCTCATAACCACTCACGTAGCTTGCGGTCCGCAGTCCACGGGCTGCATCTGCCCGCTGGCGATCCGAGATCATTCGTATGAGGGCTTGAATTCCGGTCAAGTGCACCGAACCCTGCCGAGCAGTATAGCGACGGGTCAAAAGATCCTCGACGCTCCGGGGGCTGCGTTCGTAATGGCTGTCTTTGAAAGTCCCCGTGGTGCTGGGGTTCATCGTCGATGTCATAGCTGGAGTCACCTGCTCTGTGGAACAATAATCACACTGTTTGTGTTGTGGATCACACAGTATTGCTGTTGCCATTCACGAGTCCAGCGTCTACTAAAAATCGATACCATCTGCGCAGCAAGCTGGTAATTTGGTGAACAAAACTAGACCGATTGCTCACCATTATCGGGAGCACACCGAGCCATTGCCACATTTCATCATCTCATTAACTAGTACTAATTGGAGGTGCACTATGCCGCCCGAACAGTCAAAACTCGACCGCCTGGACCTTGATCTCATTCAGCTCATGCGAGCGGAGCCGCGTGCCGGCGTACGCGAGTATTCACGCCGATTAGGTGTAGCTCGGGGCACTGTTCAGTCCCGTCTCGACAAGTTAGTCGGCAGCGGCGTGATCGAAAGTTTCGCCCCCACACTAAACGCCGCTGCCCTAGGTTTCCCGCTCAGTGCCGACGTACATCTCACAATGGAACAACGTTCACTCGATGTAGCCGTCTCCAAGCTAAAAGATATACCTTTTATCATTTACGCAGACTCCACGGCAGGAGCCGAAGACCTGACCTGCCGAGTGACTGCACGAGATCTCCAACACCTAGAAAACATCACCATGATGATGATGGCGATACCTGGTGTGCAAAGGGTGCGTACCGACATCATCTTGCGTCAACATATTGCACCCCGCGTCGATCCTTTGTTGGATTTTCTAAAGAAACGCTAACAGCAAGGGGTGAGAATACACGAGAACGCTGCCGCAACGGCACATATTCTCAGCTATTCTCAGCCTTTAACGATTACCGGATGCCCGCGGCTCTGAGTACAGCCTTAATCTGTTCTACGTTAAGGTCGGTCGTAATTGTGGCTGACTCCGGTATGCCAGCAACCCATCGCGCAACGGTCCATCCATTGGAGAACTCCGGTTCAAACATGTCGAGGGGTCCGTCGGCCATTTTCAAGCCGTAGGGAAGACCCTCGCGGTCGGCATCCACATCGAACTCATCGGTTCGCACATAAAAAGGTTCGCTCCCATCCATAGGATGTACCTCAACCAGCGCACGGTACCGGTAACGAAAATCAGCATCACGCAATTCGCGCTGATTACCATGTCGTGTGGAGGAAGACACCCACACACCGCCAACTTGTGCCGGAGCAAAACGCAGCCAACCATTGTGCCAAGCCTCCGACAGAGTAGCGACATCCCTTTGTCGCCTACGGATGGACCACACATCAACGATGAGAATGACAATTCCAATCGACGCTATAACACCGCCGGCTACGCAACCACCAAAACGGGTTGTAAACACGCATAAGAATGTCCCAAGAATGATCAAACTAACCGACACCGCACTGAGTAACGCCTGAGAGCCTGCCATTCCATTTTTTAGGCCGTCAACTGGCACTCTGCCGTGAGATTCAAGCGCGGCCAACACCGCAGGATTCTCTGCTGGCAGCGGACAGGGTTGCCGGAATACACCATTTTCCTTTCCACGCCGCAACGCGCCGTAATTATCCTCAATGACCGGGGATGTCCGCGCATAGCGAAATAAGCTCGGGGAGTCAGTCATGCCTTCTTTCCCTAACATTCACCGTCTTTTTCACGGTACTTTTCTGCATTGCTGCACGCTCTGCCCAATCTGTGGCTCAATTGCATTCCAATTATCAACGGTTCTAATTTCGGAACCCATGAATAGGAGCTGGGATGAAGCCTCCGCGATGGACGAATTCGCGATTGCCCACTTCGTTTATTGGGATCACCGGCGCATAGCCTAACAAGCCGCCAAAATTCACTTCATCACCGGGTTTTGTTCCCGGGACAGGGATTACCCGCACAGCGGTCGTCTTATGGTTCATCACCCCGATCGCCGCCTCATCAGCAATCATTCCCGCAATGGTTTCCGCTGAGGTATCGCCCGGAATGGCAATCATGTCGAAGCCGACGGAACAAATCGAGGTCATGGCTTCCAGTTTGTCCATCGTGATTACGCCGGCACGCACAGCATCAATCATTCCCTTGTCTTCAGACACAGGAATAAACGAACCGCTGAGCCCACCTACACGGGAACATGCCATCATCCCTCCCTTTTTTACTGCGTCATTCAATAGGGCCAGCGCCGCCGTCGTCCCATGTGTTCCCACCTGCTCCAGCCCCATGTGCTCGAGTATATGTGCCACGGAGTCACCCAATTCGGCTGTAGGTGCCAACGACAAATCGATAATCCCAAACGGGACCCCCAGGCGTTCTGAGGCCATAGAGCCCACCAGCTGACCTGCACGTGTGATCTTAAACGCGGCTTTTTTAATTTCTTCGGCTACTTGATCAAGAGTGGCTCCCGATAAACTCCCGAGGGCTCGATCCACCACACCTGGACCAGAGACTCCGACGGAGACCACACAGTCGGGTTCCTCGATGCCGTGAAACGCGCCTGCCATGAACGGGTTATCCCCAACGGAATTAGCGAACACAACGAGCTTTGCGCAGGCTATTGCATCCTGATCTGCAGTCAGTTGTGCTGCCTGTTTAATCACCCGTCCCATTTGTGCTGCGGCATTCATATTGATACCTGCTCGTGAAGAGGCAATGTTCACGGAAGAGCACACTACGTCCGTCTCGGCAAGCGCTTCGGGAATCGAACGGATTAATGCCTTTTCACTAGTCGTGGCCCCTTTTTCCACCAGGGCTGAATATCCACCTACAAAGTTCACCCCCACTTCTTTCGCAGCTTTATCGAGTGCTTGTGCAGCATCAACTGGGCTTCCATCCACACCGGCGATTACCAAGGAAATAGGGGTTACTGCAATACGTTTATTAACGATGGGGATGCCCAGATCAGCTTCGATACCTTCGCATACATTCACAAGCCGTGAGGCTTGTGTGGTTACTCGGTCATATATAGCCTGACACGTCTCGGACATACTGCTACGCGTACACCCCAAGAGAGAAATACCCATGGTGACCGTGCGGATGTCCAGCCGATATTTATCGATCATCTCGATCGTATCGAGAATACGGTTGGGATTAAACACTGTTTGTGATGTCCTTCAGCTTTTGCTGCGCTTGGATGGCTAAATCTCATTCATGGCGGTAAAGAGAGCTTCTGATTGGATACGAATAGCCTGCTTAGTCTCTTCTGCGACCGGGTTCAACCGATCTTGAATAGCTTTGAGTGAAGTAGCTGCTTCGTCAAACTGCACGCGCAGAATCATTGTGAAATAGCCTGACATGAGAGTCTGGGACACATCCACAATATTGACCTCGAGCTCAGCGAGAGCGGAGGTTACGGCGGCAATGATGCCGGTTCTGTCCGCGCCAGTGACAGTCATAATCGCATACATGGGATTCATTCTAATGTGGAGCCATGAGAATTCTGAGCATGAGTCCAACTGAGCTGAGTTACCCCTCTACCTTGAGACTGTGGACTATGAGGATGCTCGCTGGATACCCTTTATCCGACGCCACCAGTGATCCACGATGGAAAATCACCGATTACTCCGAAGTGATTGGAAAAGGGGATGCTGCACTCCGGGCTGCCAGCTACCGGCTCCTCACATGGCAAGTACACAGGCACGCACACGTCGGTGTAAATACCAGGACAAGAGCCCGAGGCAACCCCGACGGAGATTCCAGCCACTTGCACAACACACGAAAGTCCACTGTTGGTGACACCATAGGCTGCACAGGAGAAGACACCATAATTGCCGCGGAGAAGGAGAGCCTGGACACTGCGGGAAGAGAGACCCTGGGCACAACAGCCACGTACACCATGCAGCCACGGGTCGGGGATGTCATTGTCCTGCGATTTGGTCTAACGTCTAACCCATGCCGGATTCTCCATCTCGAAAAATCGACCACGCGCACGGTGTTGGTCTACGGTACGCTATCGGGACATATCGAAAGGGGGGAAGAAGCATTCATCATCGAACGCCAAGAGGATGGCTCTGTCACTGGTCGGTGCCTCGCATTTTCGCAACATGCGTGGTGGCTCGCCAAGGCTGGTGCACCAATAGCACGCTGGGTACAGAAAAGAGAGACCCGCCTCTACGTCGATGGCATGCGGCCAAGAACCGCACCACACCAAACGTATCGAGGCGGGCACAAATTATGATGCGCAGCATCGTGGTGTTTAGCAACACACGAGGCGATGCCTAACAGCGTGTGCCCTTGCACTTAATAACGTGCGGCGAAGCTTTATGCTACTGGTGCGGAACGCACCGTGCTTTCCGCAAGATCAAGTACTCGATCCAATCCCTCGGTAGAGCCACCGGATGCTAAACGGGTGATGAAACCGTCCATGAGAGTCTCCAAGAATAGGTGAATAACTGACGGATCCACATCATCACGCATACGACCATCCTCCGCCAAACGTTCCAAACGTTGCCGAACAGCTGTGTCCAACACCTCTTGATGTTCCATCCATCGCGCACGAAACACAGGGTCAGTGCGCAAAAGCTTGGTGATTTCCAGACGTGTAGCAAGCCACTCATGACGTTCAGGGTGGGTGAGCATGTCACGCATAACCTCAACCAGCCCTTCCCGGGCAACCAGATCAGCCTGACGGGCAGCATCCTCTTGGGCTAATGCGAGAAACAGAGTTTCCTTATCGCGGAAGTGGTGAAAAATTGCTCCACGAGACTTACCAGTGGCTTCCTCCAACCTACGCACGGTAGCTCCTTCGTAGCCATACGCAGCAAAGCAACGTCGAGCTCCGACGAGAATCTCTTCCTTCTTCTCGTCCATATTCAGATCAGCGATTTTGGGCATACCAAAACCCACTTCCTGTGTGGATGATTCAAGAATGCGATGCACTAGAGAACAAAAGCGGCGGGCCGAACGCTACTGTCTCGGACCCACCGCTTATCGCTTTAACTACCTTGTACGGCTGAGCCGTACATGAGGCATATCGCGCGTATTGCTCTTCGTTTTTGAAGAGCCTTACTTCGATGCCATCATGTTGCGCAGCACGAACTGCAAAATGCCGCCGTTACGGTAGTAGTCAGCTTCACCCGGGGTATCGATGCGGGTCACGGCATCGAACTCGACCTTTTCACCGCTGTCCTTAGTAGCTGTGACCTTGATGGTCTTAGGGGTGGTGCCGTTGTTGAGTTCCTCGATCCCAGTGATATCGAACGTCTCGGTACCGTCCAGACCCAAGGTCTTCCAGGACTCGCCTTCTGGGAACTGCAATGGAACCACACCCATGCCGATGAGGTTAGAGCGGTGAATACGCTCAAAGGACTCAGCGATAACCGCCTTGACGCCCAGCAAAAGGGTACCCTTGGCAGCCCAGTCACGGGAGGAACCAGTGCCGTATTCCTTGCCACCCAGAACCACGAGAGGAGTGTTCTGCTCCTTATAGTTCTGTGCAGCGTCGTAAATGAAGGCCTGTGGGCCACCTTCCTGAGTGAAGTCGCGAGTGTAGCCGCCGGATACGCCATCAAGCAACTGGTTCTGGAGACGAATGTTTGCGAAAGTACCGCGAACCATCACTTCGTGATTACCACGGCGCGCACCCAGGGAGTTGTAATCCTTGCGAGCCACTCCATTTGCATCCAGGTACTGAGCAGCTGGGGTTCCAGGCTTAATGGTGGATGCAGGGGAGATGTGGTCGGTAGTCACAGAGTCACCGAGCAGAGCGAGGACGCGAGCGCCCTTGATGTCAGTAACTGGTTGTGGTTCCTTCGACATGCCGTCGAAGTATGGTGCACGGCGGATGTATGTGGACTTCTCATCCCAGTCGAAGGTCTTACCCGTTGGAGTCTGCAGGTTCTGCCAACGCTCGTCGCCTTTGAAGACATCGGCGTAGTCAGCTTCGTAGAGTTCCTTGGTAATGGAGGAGGCAATAGTCTCCTCGATCTCCTCAGTAGATGGCCAGATGTCCTTCAGGTAGACATCGTTGCCGTCCTTGTCCTTACCCAGGGAGTCGGTTTCGAAGTCGAAGTCCATGGTGCCGGCAATGGCGTAGGCGATGACCAGGATTGGAGATGCCAGGTAGTTCATCTTGACATCTGGGTTGATGCGACCCTCAAAGTTACGGTTACCGGAAAGCACAGCGGTAGCTGCCAGATCCGCTTCGTTGATGCCGGCGGAGATCTCCTCAGGCAGTGGGCCGGAGTTACCGATACAGGTGGTGCAGCCGTAACCCACGAGGTAGAAGCCCAGTGCCTCCAAATCCTTCCACAAACCGGCTTTCTCGTAGTAGCCGTTCACTACCTGAGAACCTGGAGCCATGGAGGTCTTCACCCATGGGGCAGCCGTCAGACCCTTCTCAGCAGCCTTACGGGCAAGCAAACCAGCACCGATCATCACTGATGGGTTAGAGGTGTTGGTGCAGGAGGTGATAGAGGCGATGGCAACCATACCGTGATCCAGCACCATCTTCTTGCCGTTGTACTCAACCTCAATTGGGTTGGACTGACGGCCTTCTGCGGAAGCGGCTGCAGATGGAATGTTGCCCTTAGCGTCAGCCGGGGAGGCTGGGGTCTCGCCGGATACGCCACCCTCTGCGTCAAATTCTGCAGCCTGACCCTCTGCAGCGTCGACGTAGTTAAACAGATCCTTGCGGAACTGAGCCTTTGCGTCGGACAGCTCGATGCGGTCCTGAGGGCGCTTTGGACCGGCGATGGAAGGCACGACAGTGGACAGATCCAGCTCGAGGTACTCAGAGAACTCTGGCTCAGCCTCAGGATCCAGCCACATGCCCTGTTCCTTAGCGTAAGCCTCGACGCGCTCGAGAGTTTCCTTATCGCGTCCAGTCAGCTCGAGGTACTTAACAGTCTCCTCATCGATTGGGAACATAGCAGCGGTAGAACCGAACTCTGGCGACATGTTACCGATGGTTGCACGGTTAGCCAGTGGCAGCTCTGCCACACCTGCGCCGTAGAACTCAACGAACTTGCCCACCACACCGTGCTGGCGCAGCATGTCGGTGATGGTCAAGACCACGTCGGTTGCCGTAACGCCAGGCTGGATCTCGCCGTGTAGCTTAAATCCAACGACGCGAGGGATGAGCATGGAAATCGGCTGACCAAGCATTGCGGCCTCAGCCTCGATGCCACCTACACCCCAGCCCAAGATACCCAGGCCGTTTTCCATGGTGGTGTGAGAGTCGGTACCCACACAGGTATCAGGGTATGCAACACCGTTGTTATCAAATACGGAGCGTGCCAGGTACTCAATGTTCACCTGGTGCACGATGCCAGTTCCTGGAGGCACGACACGGAAGTTGGAGAATGCTCCGGTACCCCAGCGAAGGAACTTATAACGCTCATCGTTGCGCTGGTACTCGATGGCGACGTTCTTCTCGAGAGCTGTCTCGTCACCGAAGTTCTCGATGATAACGGAGTGGTCGATAACCATTTCCGCTGGGTTCAGCGGATTAACCTGATCGGCATCTCCACCGAGGGCAACGACAGCGTCACGAATAGTTGCCAGATCCACGATGCAGGCAACACCAGTAAAGTCCTGCATGATTACGCGGGCAGGGGTGAACTGGATCTCAATGCTTGGTTCCGCGGTTGGATCCCAGTTTGCGATAGCTTCAATGTGCTCGCGAGTGATGTTCTTGCCATCCTCGTTACGCAGAAGGTTCTCGCCTAAAACCTTCAGGGAATATGGCAGCTTCTCCATACCGGGCACAGCAGACAGACGATAAATCTCGTAGGACTTATCGCCGACTTCCAGGGTGCCCTTAGCGTCAAAAGAGTTGATGCTTTCAGTCACTGTATGCTCCTGAGTCTCTTCTCGTAGTCGTTGTGCGGCCACCGCAAGGCACAACCTTTATGGATCGCACCAAGTAGATGGTCCCAAAATCGTCAAGGACGCATCTGCGGGAAACCAATGCCCATTGTGTCAGCAAAGCCCCGCAACGTCACCGCCAATTTTAACAGGACGCTCGTACTGTTCTTAATCTGCTAGAAACACGCGTGTCGGGACCACCCCCGAAAAGGTTCTAATGGTAAAAATCCTGCAAGATCCACCTTCACTCGGGCTCACAGCGACCATTTTTTACTTCTACAAATATGAGGTGCCCCACCCACAATGCTTCCTCAAAACATCAATGTTGATGACATAGCCAGTCACTTACATCACTCAGATCTCTACCTCTCGCCGGAAGTAGTAAAGATATATGGCGAGGAGACCACCAGCATTCAAGAGCACTACGACAACATCCTCAATGGAACAACAGCCCCCCATATCTCCGAAGATCTGGGCGCCACAAAAATAGTCGTTTATCCGGGCGTGATGCGCATGGATGAAACTCGCGACCTCGCGCAAGCCCTCAAGAGCAAAGTTGATGCAAACACCATCATCGTGCAAGCCGAAGGAATTCCCGGGATTATTTCCGACAAGCTGACACGTGGCCAAATTCAAGACACCCAGTATCTCATGGTCAATTCTTTCCACCCCGCGGAAGTTGAGACCTTCATCAACACTGTGCATGGAACAGACCTTAACTACGGAACAGTAAACGCTATAGTCTTGACCCTCACCGCATTAGCAGCAATCTTCAGTGTGGCGTTTACTCGATTCTTCGGTGGACAGAACCGCACCTAGGTTCTCATTTCGGCGCCGATATCTTTCTGCTTTCTGCTTACCGCTACTGCTACCGCTACTGCTTCCTTACCTCTCTACCTCTCTTTTTCCTGAAAAACTCGCCCGAGCACCCCACCCACCCAACCAACCACACGTAACGGTCAAGCTTTTAGACTTTACCGAAGTAAATCAACACTCCAGACTTGAACGGCAACTAAGGCTCAGTTCAAGGCAACTCGCGGAACAAACTAAAAATGTGACATAGTTCACAGTTATTTTTTCTGGGCAAATTTATGCAGGTCAAGCCGCATGCCGTGACTAAGGGTACATATGTGTCATTTGTGACTTAAGGGATTGAAGTACCTTGTCGTTTCTCTTGTGTCCTAGGGTTCACTTGTCATCTTTTGTAACGGGATGATCTCAAAGTGATTTTTGGGATCCTCTTTGCAGCGGGACCGGTACTGACCGCATGGGGAAGTGTGGACAGCCGGACCGGGCAGACAGGGTCTCAATTACCCGTTGCGAGTCGTTCAACTCAGGAGAGACCAACGTGTTCCAACGTGCCGCAAGCCGTCGACTGCAGACGGTCAACATTGCTCGGTCGTCCCGTGCCCTGCTGGCCTGCGCAGTATCAGCAGGCATGACTTTCCAGGTCGCAACGCACCCTGCCAAAGCAGAAGAGACGGTAACTGCCGAAAGCTACCTGGCAGATCTGGTCAACCAGTTGTCGGAAGCTAAGGGCGCCGTTTCCCGCATGGAACTAGAAATGGGCGGGCTGAGGGAACAAGCCAATAAAGCTCGCGTCGACCTAGCCAAAGCCCAAGATGCAGCACAAAAAGCGCAGAACCAAGTAGTGGACGCACGGGATCGTCTTTCTTTGTCCGATGACGCCGTTGCCAAAGCTCAAAAAGAGTTGGATCAACTTGCGCGTTCTACTTACAACGCCGGCGGTGACGGTTCCCCCATAAATCTCGCTGCCGGTGCTGATGCCGTGAGCGACACGTTGGATCGTTCCACCATGATTCGGCTTGCGGCCCAACGTCAGGAAAACACAGTCGATCGGCTGGATTTAGCCCGCACTCAGACTGCAAATGAAGAGTCCTCTCTGCGCGCTAACCGCAGCGCTGCAAACGATGCCGTATCTGCCGCGGTTAAGGCTCATCAAGATGCCAACAAGGCACTGGCTACAGCCATGGAGCAGCTCAAAGAGAAATCTGCTAAGTTAGCAGAGCTCATTAAGCAGCAGAAAACCGCTCAGCGCAAGCTCGATGCCGCACGTAAAGCAGTAAACAATGTGTCTAAGGCTAATCCTGGAGCATCCTCTTGGGATAAGCGGCGAGCAGCGGAATCTGCAGCGGACAAGGCTGAAGATTCCCAAGCACAGGATTCTGCAGTAGACACGCAACAATCTCCAGCGCCTGGAGTCTCCGTCGCTGACAAAACCGCAACGTCCGTCCCTACGGATGCAGCCTCAAAGACCACAGGCAAGCAATCGACTACCGCTGGGACAAAAGACAGCACCCTCACACCTGCCGAACAAGAATCTCCTGCTACCGGCAACGCCGAGGCACACAAACCTGATGCGTCCAACCCCCTAGGGACAGCACCGGACGTCGATACGGATTTTGCCGCCGATACGTCTGGAGACCGTGAGCGTCAGCTTGCAATTAATGGTCTAATTAACGCCGGAAATGACGCCGTGATGACTGGATTCAGCAGCTACAACGAGCACGGCAATCAAAAACGCGCGCTAAAGGACGCAGTAGCAGCAGGTCGAGACTCAGCAGGTCGCGAATATGACAATGCTCAAGCTCAACTTCACCCATCAGCGGGCGCCTCTCAGAACCCAACGCAGGGGACGGACACTGGCACTTCCGGCACAGAAGCGGCGAGCGGTGCGACCTCAGGGGCTGGAGCCTCTGGGGGAACCAAGGATGGTACAGCAACCGACTCAGCTACGACAGGAACGACGGGCACTACATCCGGAAATAACACCACCGCCGGCACCAATCCGGTACAGGATGCACTTGATAAGACAGAAACTGGGACTGCCCAGGGCTCCGCATCCGAACAAATTGAAGCGGTAATTGCTCGCGCCATGTCTCAACAGGGCGTGCCTTATGCCTGGGGCGGAGGTAACTATCACGGCCCTACTTTAGGTATCCGCGATTATGGTGTAGCCGATGCGCATGGCGACTATGCCAAGGTAGGATTCGACTGCTCCGGACTGATGATGTACGCCTTCTACGCGGTTGGCATCCAGCTTGATCACTACTCTGGCTCGCAATACAACGCAGGTCGTCAAGTGCCTGCTTCCGAAATGAAACGCGGCGATATGCTCTTTTGGGGTGCTAATGGCTCCCAACATGTGGCTCTCTATTTGGGCAATGGCAAGATGCTTGAGGCTCCGCAATCTGGAAGCTACGTACAGGTAAGTGACGTGCGCTGGGGTGGAATGGCTCCCTATGCGGTGCGTATGATTGAGTGATCTTCTTGCCCCTGAGGAGTTAAAGCCTGGTTTTTCTGACAATCAAGAGTTCCGGTTCCGCCGCTTTTCGCTCCTTTTATCACTGCTTCTTATTTTCAGGTCTGTCTCCTAGTAATTGAGTGGTCATCGCGAGTCGCAGATCACCGACTGCCGAGCCAAGGAATTATTCAGCGCACTAATTCCCGTTGCGCGTAATCCACGGCGGTTGTCCGTGCTACACGCACAGCTCTCATTAACGGCAAGAGGAACGGATCCAAACTGGCACCCGGCTCACCATTGCGCACCACCGCCACAAGAGCCGAAACATAGTCCGCCCTGGCCATGAGCTTTGCAGCACGTTCGCTGATTCCGTGGGGTAGCCCCGGCAATCCGAAAGCATCTCTGAGCCTCCCGACCGCCAGATGGACATTCGGATGGTGTGCGTAGCGGTCCGCAGAATTTTCGATGAGCCCAGCCGCCTGATCTGTCGATGTGCGTAATAAATGCTCGGCCTCACCCGGGCTGTATATCGGCATCGGTGGCGTCGGTTGGTCAATGACATGCCACGTCCAGTGAATAGCGTCTACCTCGTGATATTCCGAGTGCCTCATCTCCGGAACCAGTACGTGAGAGATATCGGGCTCGTCGGTAGGTAACACCAACCCCGCACCCGTGCGGACAATGTGCTGTGCCGCTAAACTTCCGGCAGGTAGAGGGGGGACATCTCCCGGTCCGGATAAAATCAAACTAACAAGTGGTTGTTCTTCGAGCCCCACCGGGGCATCGTTGGTTGCTGTTCGTATCTGTCGAAGTAGGTCAACTAGTCCAGCAGGAGTTTCATGCGACGTCACAACTTCTTGTTCCAGATGCCTCTCACGCACTTGCGCGGCGTGTCCCTTAGGGCAGGGAACTGCGTCGAATATGTGGAGAGGCCCTTGTACGCTGTGGAAAGCATCAATGAGTTCATCGGTGCTGATGACATTGTGGAGCCACCAAGCAAGCCACAAAGAGGTGTTCTGCACGGGTGACCACAGCTGTTCTCGCAGTAAAGAAGGTTCAGAGGCGCTCATTGTCCCAAACCTACTCCCTTCCTTACAGCTGGCTCTGTTGTGCGGTGTGTTTCAGTCTGGCTCTGTGACACGAAGTATTCGTAGCTGGCTCTGTTGTGCGGTGCGCCCCGTTCATCCGCTCAAGGCTGTCGCCTAAAGTGTTCAAGCATGAATTCCATGAACGCAGGCGATTATCGTTCCCGCTATTCGGGAGACATCCTCCAGGGACATGCTCGAAAACAACCGAGAGTCTACCCGGAGGTGAAACCCGAACTGAATATGGTTCTTGAGGTATACGGCGACGACTTTGTGGGGGCAGTACTCGGGGGAGAGCGAACCCCCGATGGAGACTTTATTAGGCTTGAGGACCGATACGGTACAACGAGACTCTTTAAGCTCAAACCTGGAGGCTTCCTGCTAGAAGGCAAGCGTATAACCTTGACTCGTTATATAGATCCGAAACTCTTACCGCCTCGACAAGCAATGTCGAACTCCGGGTCTCGCCGGGTAGACAATGTTAAAGCTAAAGTAGCCGCCCCGTCACGCATATGGGTCGAAGGTGTCCATGACGCTGCGATCGTCGAAAAGGTGTGGGGACACGATCTCCGTGTGGAAGGCGTCGTCGTCGAATACATCGAAGGGCTCGACAACCTCCCTCAGATGCTGGCGGACTTCCACCCCTCCGCACAATGCCGAGTTGGAGTTCTCGCTGACCACCTCATCGATAACACCAAAGAATCTCGACTGACCAGCAGTCTTGGCCCGCACGTTATGGTCACGGGTCATCCCTACGTTGATATTTGGGAAGCCGTCAAACCCTCAAGCGTCCGGATAAAGCACTGGCCACACGTGCCCTATGGAGAAGATTGGAAAACGGGGGTCTGCACCCGTCTGGGATGGGGTTCCCCACAAGAAGGATGGAGACGGGTGTACAAGTCAATACATAGCTTCCGCGACTTAGATTCCTCGCTGATCGGAGCGGTGGAACGGCTCATTGATTTTGTGACTGTTCCACCCATCCCATGACAATTCAGCATTGCCAAGACGTGACTAAAAATATCCTTACCGCCCTGGGAAGGTTAGGGTCTGTCCATCCCGAAGCAGCGGGATAGCATCGGCTATTTGATAACGGTCAATCGGTTACCGACTCACGAAATGGAGCCGAACATAGGGGGAGTGCTACATCTCCTCGATTCGAGCAAGAGTATGAACGGCAAGTGTCCAACCCGCCTGCTCTGCTTGCCATCCCGCGGCAGCCAAGCGCTGGCTCATAGCCTGCTTGGTTATACCGACCATCTCAGCGGCCTCAGATTGAAGGTGGCCTGCCCGTAGAAGCGCGGTAGCTTCACGACCTTCCTTTGTCCGACGCGAGAGCACGTGGGCTAGAAGAGTGAAAGCCGCGGCAACATCTTCCGCAATTTCTGCTGCTTTACCGGGAGCCAATACTCCGCCAGAACCCGGCTTTTCTACACGCACGCTCACTACACTGGCACGTTGCTTTGGGGCGAGGGCTCGGCTTGCAGCTCCGATGAGCTCCTCCATAATTTCCTCGTTGTAATCAGCCTCATCCAGATCTTCGTAATCGAGTTCTCCGTTCGATGCAGCGTCGGTAGAGATGACAGAGCCGATGCCGATGGCAAATTCTCCCGTTTGCAACAGGCTCATCACCACGCCTCCGGCTTCCTCAGGGCCGGGCACGACACAGACGAAATCCTCTACTGATAACACCCGCTCGGAGATCACGGAGCTGGATTTACCTAAGGCCTCGGCCACGTCACGCACGTAGGAACCACGACGCCGTGAGCGACCACGGTAGGAAGCACGAATTGCGAACATACTCCTAGGCTACAAGGTCAGAGTTCAGGCTCAGTACTTGACTTGTCGGTGCGGGGAGTCTTTTTTAATACAGTGCGCCAATGCAGAAATTCCCGCGTGAAAAGGGTGAACCCTATCAGAACAACTACTACTGACATCAGCAAAATCCACGGACGTTGCCCTGTAACTAGCGCATCTGCAGCCATAACAGTAGCTACGGTGTTGGGAGCTGAGCCGCACACAGTAGCAATGAGATAGGGCACAACGGGTATGGCCGATAGCCCACAGGCATAGTTCAGTGGAGTAAAAGGAACCGCTGGCACCATCCGCAAACCCAGAACTGCGATCCACCCACGTACTGCAATCAATTGACGCAGCAGTTCCAATCTCACGTCGCCTTCCGTACGTTTATCAACCCAACGTTGACCGAACGTTCTTACGAGGAGCAAAGAGACGGTGGCAGAGACCGCTAGTCCGATGAGCGCTAGCGTCGAGCCCAGAAAAGGCCCAAACAAAATCCCAGCCGCAATCGTCCACACCGTGCGGGGGATTGGTAATTGGGTAAACGATACCATCAGCAATACGTAGGTGACGGGTGCCCATACTCCGGTGGACTCAACCCACCCGCGAATAGTTCCAGTAGAGGGCACTGGGACCCACAGTATGCAGACAACAATGACCGCGATAAGGGCGCTAATGAGTATCTTTGTTCGCAATGGTACAGTACTCGCGCGTTGGATTACCCCCTGGGCAGCACAACCTACACGAGCTAGCGCACCGCCACAATTAGTCATTTTGTGTCCGGAGGGGGACTTGAACCCCCACGTCCGTTAATAGGACACTAGCACCTCAAGCTAGCGCGTCTGCCATTCCGCCACCCGGACAGGGTAAAACATCTCAGCACAGAAATTCACCGCGAAGCTTGCGGTGCATCCGTACTTCAATGCACGAGAAGTTACTCTAGCGTCATGAGCGTGTAAATAACAAATACCCAGGTCATAAACTATACAAATATAAATTCAACGGTGCATTCGACTGAATTTTTCGCTACGTTGGAGAACATGACTTCCAGCAGTAGACACCACAAGCCAACATATATCGACGATCGTTTCCCCGGTCCCGATCCCTATGCACCACTGGCAGACCTGCCAGCGCTCAAGGTCACCAGCGATACTTTCAACGACGGCGAACGTATCCCAGAAGAACAGCTAGGTGGAAATGACGTCTCCCCACAACTGTCCTGGGAAAAGGGGCCGGAGGGCACCGAGACCTACGCAGTCACCTGCTTCGATCCCGATGCTCCCACCGCCTCCGGCTATTGGCACTGGGCAGTCTTTAACATCCCCGCAGACGTAACCTCCTTGAAGCTGGGAGCCGGGCACAAAGACAATTTGCTTTCACTACCGGACGGAACAGTCGTTTTGCGCGGAGACTCCGGGATCCGCGGCTACTACGGCCCACAGCCACCAGAGGGTCATGGACCTCACCGCTACCTCTTCGCAGTTCATGCAGTGGGTGAAACTCTGGATATTGATGATCGTTCCACACCCACCGTGCTCGGGTTTAACCTCAACTTCAAAGCCACCGCCCGCGGGATCCTCTGGGGCTGGGCGGAGAACTAACGGGTTTTCTCAGTCCCACCGAGGGTCCACGGAAGATTACTGCCCACCGCCTCGCTGATAGAGCTCAGGCCGTGGGCTCTAATTTGATCAGCAATCCCTCGATGAATGTCGCGAATCCAATCGGGACCGCCATAAATAAACGGAGTGTATCCCTGAATCAAATGCGCACCAGCCGCAATACGTTCCCATGCTTGTTCGGGAGTTTCTATTCCACCGACCGAGATAAGAGCCAGATTCCCCTCCGCACGTTGGGCGATGATCTTGAGCACGTGCATAGAGCGCTCAGCAACAGGAGCTCCTGAAACTCCTCCAGCGCCGAGAGCTCGCACGTAAGACGCATCGGTTCGCAACCCCTCGCGGGAAATGGTGGTGTTGGTAGCAATGATGCCAGCTACTCCTAGTTCGAGTGCCATATCCGTGACGGCGAGGACATCCTCGTCAGTTAAATCAGGAGCAATTTTCACAAACAAGGGACGGTTATTTTCTTCTTGAACCGCCTGGACGATCGGCCGCAGTGACTCTACCGCTTGCAGATCGCGTAAACCCGGAGTGTTCGGGGAGGATACATTGATGACCAAATAATCAGCGATATCACCAACAACCCGCGCTGACCTGCGGTAATCATGAGCCGCAACGTCAGCATCCGTCAACTTAGACTTACCGAGATTCACACCAACCGGTTCTGTGGCACGTCGTTGCTCCAGACGACGAGTTGCCGCGACCGTCCCCTCATTATTGAACCCCATCCGATTGAGAATGGCACGGTCATCGGTCAAGCGAAACAGTCGGGGAGTAGGGTTACCCGGCTGGGGAAGAATGGTAAGCGTACCCACTTCGGCGTAGCCAAAGCCCAGTGACCCCCATACATTTACTTCCTTAGCATCCTTATCGAAACCTGCAGCCAGTCCAAGGGGACGGGGGAAGTGGATTCCTGCGACATCCTGCGCCAGCACTACGTCGTTAACAACCCACATTTTACGTAACGTTCGGAGCACGACGTCGGAATTGTTCACCGCCTCCAATAATGACGACATCAGAGAATGGATACGCTCGGGCGGCATTCTAAACATCGCCTTGAGCGCAAGGCCATATGCTTTAGCGCGAAAAGTACGGAAATGTGACGGGGACACGGTGGACATAGAATTTCTATCCTTCTTACTTTCTTGCATTATCCAGGTGGTGTTAGACCGCTTATTCTTGGCCTTACTCCTGCCCGCCGATGATGCGCTGGTCCAGCTTTTGAGCACCTGGAACACCTTTATCCTGTGCCGCTTGTATGTCTTTGGCGCTGAGCAATTGCCATTGTCCATTTTCAGCTAGGAGAAGTATTTTGCCGTCGGGCGTATCGAGGACAGCTCGGACATTCGCAATAGTGTCCAACTGAACAGTCGCTTCGGGCACACCGCTTTTGACACTGTATCCAGTGAGCTTGTTGTCCCCTGTGGTGGAGACCCACGCCAGCTGGCGCTTAAAGTCCCATAGAGTGGCCCAGGGCGATGGCCCAGTGGGCGCTTCCTGGTGTAGGCGCACAACATCATTCATCGTGAATAGTTGGAATTGCTGTTGACGGTGATCAGAGGCGACTATGACCCCATCATTGCCTCGGCCGTTATTTACCTCTCCTACGCCCTGACCAATACGCAGCGCGGCGTTGAAAGCCTGGTCTTCGATGGAAACGTCGTTGATGCTTGTGCGGCTGCGATCAATAACAGCGACACGTTCTGCTCTATCTCCGCTGGGCTCGATCAAAATGGTCTCATCAATGTTCTTGCTGACCACTTGTTTCTTTGTCTCTTCACCCTGTGCATTAAAGAAACGCAGGCGCTCTTCACCCTCAATTCCTGCTACGGACCTACCATCATCGGTGAAAGTTCCGGATAGGATGCGACCGTCGAGGGTAATTGTTCGTGTCGTGTGCCCTTCAGCGTTGATATCAAGTAACTTTCCATCACACGCAACGGCGACGCCATCAGCGGATGTGGCCAGGTTATCGCAGCTTTTATCCAGATTTACCGTAGTGGCATCCGAGCTCAGTACAGACTCTGCACTGCCAATATTTAGCTTTCCATCCGCAAAAAGAACCGCCAGTTTATCAGCATCCGATCCTGCAGATACTCGGACTGCATCAAGGACTGTGTGTTCTTCTGCCTGTCCGGTCTTTCCCGCCAAGTGATCAGCTGGCGCCGGCGACGGATCGGGGGTCGCCGGAGATCCGACGGGAGTGTGGTCTTTCTGGTCATCAGCTGACCCAGCATTCTCCTGATCATTTCCAAGCATCTGCTGAGTACACCCACCGAGTAGTATTCCGGTGGTGATAACAACGGCTCCCACAGAAAATCGGCGCGCACGCCGTATCTGTGTGGACAGGCTAACAGGGGCGGTTACGTGCGCTTTCACATCCACTACGCTACCAGCCTGAGTTTCGTACTCCCTATTCATCGAGGGCAGGTGTATCGTCTGTCCTCATGACATCAGAAATGTCTTGGATTCAAACAATTGTCCTATCGATAGTGCAGGGTCTGACAGAGTTCCTGCCGGTCTCTTCCTCAGGACATTTACGCATCGTCTCGACCCTTTTCTGGGGCGAGGATGCCGGTGCTTCTTTTACCGCGGTGGTTCAGCTTGGCACTGAGCTGGCAGTGTTGGTGTACTTCGCCAAGGACATCTTCCGCATCGCTAAGGCCTGGTTATCCGGGCTTTTTGATAAATCGCGTCGGGATTTCGATTATGCGATGGGATGGATGGTTATCGTCGGCACTATCCCTGTTGGCATTCTTGGTTTTGTCGGCAAGGATCTCATCCGAGAGGGTCTGCGCAATCTGTGGCTTACTGCAGCCATGTTGGTTCTATTCTCCTTCGTTTTCATTCTGGCTGAGAAGGTTGGCCACCGTGCGCGTTCGTTCAACGAGTTGACGATGAAAGACGCCATATTGATGGGTCTCGCACAATGTTTGGCACTCATTCCCGGGGTGTCGCGTTCTGGCGGTACAGTGTCTGCTGGTTTGTTCCTCGGATTGAATCGCGAAGTCGCGACGCGTTTTTCATTCCTGCTTGCTATCCCAGCAGTATTGGCCTCGGGTCTTTTTTCTCTTCGCGACGCATTTGATCCGGCCTCGGGTCAGGCAGCAAGTGGCGCGCAGCTGATCGTCGGCACTCTCATTGCGTTTGTCTTGGGATACGCGGCAATCGCATGGTTGCTTCGATTCGTCTCCCACCACTCCTTCGCATGGTTCGCACTCTGGCGTATTCCGGTGGGCATTCTGGTCATGGTTCTCCTGGGCATGAACGTTATTCCAGCAACCTAAATGAGCCGTTTTCCATCAACTTCTATCAACCAAACGCAGCGTCGCGCCGTACATACCTCACGTGCGGCAACACTCTGCGCGAAAGAATCCGCGCTGCACCCCAACTGACTCAGCCACGCTACACCCCTGCTGACTCAACCGCGCTGCACCCCTGCTGGCTCGCTCACACTCACCCACACGGCCCCTCCCTGACTTACCACCACTTTGACCGCAGGGTTAGAGTGGTGGCTATGCATTCTTGGCTTCCCCCTCATGTGCCGGTTCTCAGCGGGTCCGCTCCCGTGCTCAACCTTTATGACACGGCTGATGATCAGGTCAAACCCGTCGTTATCCCACAGGGGGATGCTGAATTAGGCATGTACGTCTGCGGGATCACCCCTTATGACTCCACTCATTTGGGACATGCTGCAACGTATCTCACCTTCGATCTCATTCACCGTTACCTTGTGAGCTCGGGTGTGAAGGTGCACTATGTCCAGAACATTACAGACGTCGATGACCCTCTATTCGAACGTGCACAACGCGATGGTGTGGACTGGCGCGAGTTGGGTACGGACCAAATCAATCTATTCCGCTCCGATATGGAGGCTCTGAAAGTCATCCCTCCACGCGATTACGTAGGAGCAGTGGAATCCATTCCCGAGGTCATAGAGATGGTTCAACGCCTGTTGGATAAAGGCGCGGCCTACCAACTGCATGATGATTACCCGGATATTTACGCCGATCATACTTTCACCACTCAATTCGGATACGAATCCCGCTATGATGAGCCGACCATGGCTGAGCTCTTTGCCGAGCGGGGTGGCGACCCACAGCGCCCTGGCAAAAAGCATCCCCTGGATGCCCTGTTGTGGCGCGCATACCGCGAAGGGGAGCCGGCGTGGGACTCACCGTTTGGTCCGGGAAGACCCGGATGGCACATCGAATGCTCCGCGATAGCTAACAACCGCCTGGGCACTCCGTTTGCCATCCAAGGGGGTGGCTCCGATCTTCGTTTCCCTCATCATGAATTCTCAGCAGCACATGCGGAGGCTGCCACCGATGCGACACGTATGGCCGAACACTATGTTCATACGGGAATGATTGGCCTTGACGGAACCAAAATGAGTAAATCGCTAGGCAACCTCGTGTTTGTCCACAAACTCACCCAAGCTGGTCACGAGCCGTCGGCTATCAGACTGGGGGTCTATGCTTCTCACTACCGGAGTGATCGTGATTGGTCCGACGCGGTTCTTGCCGAAGCCGAATCGCGTTTAGCTTTGTGGCGCTGTGCATACAATACGCTCACACAGCGAGAGGACAGCGCTGATTCCACCATCATGATTGATCAGCTGCGGGCATTTATCGCTGATGATCTGAACACCCCTGCGGCACTGCACCATGTTGATGCGTGGGCTAATCGTGTACTCACTGGTGGTGAAGCAGGTGTGGCGTCGGACGTGGCTATGGCACTCGATGCTCTCCTTGGCATCCAGTTGGACTCAGTGACTGAAGAGGCTCAAGAGGCGAGTGCGGCAGAATCCGGATGCGCACAAACGTAGAAAACGGAAAACAAGGAGCGACGGCAATTGAGTACAGGGGTTAACGAGGCACGCGAAGCGTTCGTGGACAATCTTCATGCGATGGCTACAGGGAGTTACTTACGCAAAGAAGACCGCGAATTTTGGGAGGCACCGTACCCTGAGACAGTCGTCGGAGAGGCGCGGGTGATCGTTGACTCCTTAGTCGACGCCATCTCACGCATCCCACGGCTATCCGAAGATGAACAAAAAGTTCTCGCTGCCTCCACGGATGTACTGCAGGAGGCATCAGAGAATAAAACACCCTCCGAACCTGATCAGATTACCCGGGCAGTAGTCGCTGCAGTATCTCCGATTATCGAAGATTTGCTGCGCTTATCCGACAAGTACGAAGGAGCGGTCCTCGAGGACGAGGAACTCGAAGACCTCGATGCGCTCCTTCGAGCGCTGTGCACAGAATGCGAAGCCAATTATTCTGTGGTCTCAGAACATGTACACATCATGATTGACAGCCACTCATAGACCAATCATGTAAATGACCCGGGAGGGAACAACAAGCAACGGGAACCCCTGAGAATCTCCGTGGGAAATGACGCCTTCCGAGCGTGTCGGTGAGCACCTGAGATTTCCGAGGCGTGCGATGAGCAACGGGAACGACCGGGGGAGAAGTGAAGCACTATTAATTCTTTATGAGGCGGGTAGTGAACTAAGCTGTCTATTTAATGACTAACAATGCGTTTCCCCGAGTAAGTGCCGACCACCCCTTTCTTGCCGCCATGAAGAGACGGGTTCTTATCGGCGACGGCGCCATGGGCACCCAGCTTCAGGCTGTTGACCTCGACCTAGAACAAGACTTTCTGGGACTCGAAGGGTGCAATGAGATCCTTAACCACACACGCCCCGACGTGCTGCGCGATATTCATCGACGCTACTTCGAAGCTGGTGCCGACCTAGTTGAAACCAATACCTTCGGCTGCAATTTGCCGAACTTAGCCGATTACGACATCGCAGACCGCATCGAGGAACTCGCCGAAAAAGGCGTCGCCATCGCCCGTGAAGTGGCCGACGAAATGGGACCTAGCGCTGACGGCACCCCACGATTCGTCGTCGGTTCTATAGGCCCCGGAACAAAACTGCCTTCACTTGGTCATGCTCCTTATGATGCTTTGCGGGACGCATACGTGCAATGTGCCCGAGGGATGGTTCGTGCTGGGGCGGATGCCATTCTCATCGAAACATGCCAAGATCTGCTACAAGTCAAAGCAGCCGTACTGGGAACAAAACAAGCATTCGCTGAACTCAACTCCCCACTTCCCATCATCGTTCATGTGACCGTGGAGACCACCGGCACTATGCTTCTCGGTTCTGAAATCGGCGCTGCTCTCACCGCATTAGAGCCCCTGGGCATCGACATGATTGGTATGAACTGTGCCACAGGCCCAGATGAGATGAATGAACATCTGCGCTTTCTCTCGCAAAATACCACTCTGCCCGTTTCCGTCATGCCCAACGCGGGTCTGCCCGTATTAGGAGCCAATGGCGCCGTCTATCCGCTCACTGCTGAGGAGCTCGCCACCGCCTTACGCAATTTCGTACAAGACTATGGATTATCCATGGTGGGTGGTTGCTGTGGCACCACTCCGGAACACATTTCCGCTGTACGTGATGCGGTACTAGGTAGCCCAAGCAACGACGCCGCAGTTCAAGGTAAGCGCACGCCAAAGCATAACAATGACGTGTCCTCTCTATATCAATCCATGCCGCTCACCCAAGATACGGGCATCACAATGATCGGTGAGCGTACCAATGCCAATGGTTCCAAGGCCTTCCGCGAAGCCATGCTTTCGGGAGATGTAGAAAAGTGCCTAGACATTGCCAAGGAACAGGTACGCGATGGCGCTCATATGGTCGATCTCTGTATTGATTATGTCGGGCGCGACGGCACAGAGGATATGGCTAAATTAGCCTCCCTGCTCGCTACTAATTCCACCCTGCCAGTGATGATTGACTCCACAGAACCGGAGGTCATACGCACAGGGCTGGAGCACCTCGGTGGGCGTTGTGCCGTCAACTCAGTGAATTTCGAAGACGGCGATGGCCCCAGCTCTCGCTATCAGCGAACCATGGCGCTAGTTAAACAGCACGGGGCTACTGTTGTGGCTCTGACTATTGATGAGGAAGGCCAAGCCCGTACCGCTGAGAAAAAGGTAGAGATTGCTGAACGCCTTATCAAAGACATCACCGAATCATGGGGGCTTCCTGAGGAAGACATCATTGTCGACTGTCTCACTTTCCCTATCTCTACAGGCCAGGAAGAAACACGCCGCGATGGTATCGAAACCATCAATGCCATCCGCGAACTAAAGAAACGCCATCCCGAAGTGCACACCACACTGGGACTGTCCAACATCTCCTTCGGACTCAACCCAGCAGCACGTCAAGTACTGAACTCCGTCTTCTTAAACGAATGTATTGAAGCAGGGCTGGACACCGCTATCGCCCACAGTTCCAAGATCCTGCCGATGAACCGCATCGAAGAAGAACAGCGCAATACCGCTCTCGACATGGTCTACGATCGTCGAACCGAAGACTATGACCCACTGCAGAAATTTATGCAACTTTTCGAAGGCGTATCCGCTGCGTCGGCAAAAGACGAACGAGCAGAGAAGCTGGCTGCTATGCCACTGTTCGAACGACTCGCACAGCGCATCATCGACGGTGAGCGTGCTGGCCTCACGGACGACCTCGATGAGGCTATGACCCAGAAGGATCCGGTGGCGATCATTAATGAAGATCTCCTCGCGGGTATGAAGACAGTCGGTGATCTTTTCGGCTCCGGACAAATGCAGCTACCCTTCGTCCTGCAGTCCGCTGAAACAATGAAGGCTGCCGTAGCCCACCTCGAACCACACATGGAATCTCAAGCAGGCGGATCCTCAGCCTCGAAGGGCACAATGGTTATCGCCACCGTAAAAGGCGATGTTCACGATATCGGCAAGAACCTGGTGGACATTATCCTGTCCAACAATGGATACGACGTGGTAAACATCGGTATCAAACAACCCATCAGCAACATTCTCCAAGCCGCCGAGGAGCATAATGCTGACGTAATCGGCATGTCCGGACTATTAGTGAAGTCTACGGTCATCATGAAAGAGAATCTGGAGGAGATGAATCGTCTGGGCAAATCCCACATTCCAGTAATGCTCGGGGGAGCCGCGCTGACCAGGCCATATGTCGAGGATGATCTCACTGAAGTCTACGACGGTGACGTGTACTACTCTAAAGACGCCTTCGAAGCACTCACGGTGTTGGACGGCATTATGGCCGGCTTGCGTGGTGAGCACACCGAGGAGTCTGCAGCAGCTATCGAAAAGCGACAGAAACGCCGTGCCCGCCGGGAACGGTCCAAAGCCATCGCTGAGAAACGTAAGGCCGAAGCTCAACCAGTGGAAATCCCTCAACGTTCCGATGTAGCAATCGATGTACCGTTGGCTACACCTCCATTCTGGGGAACGCGCATCGTCAAAGGGATCAGCCTCAATGATTATCTACCAATGTTGGATGAACGCGCTCTCTTCCGAGGGCAATGGGGGTTGCAATCAACCCGCGGCGGAGATGGCCCATCTTATGAAGAACTTGTAGAAGCTGAAGGCCGGCCACGACTACGCGCCCTGTTGGACAGTCTGAAACAAAAGGGAGTACTTGACCACGCAGCCGTAGTGTATGGCTACTTTCCAGCAGTATCAGAGGGCGATACGGTACACATCTTGCCTATGCCACCAGAAGGACAGCAACCAGATCCTCGCGCGGAACCTGTGACCAGCTTTACCTTCCCGCGCCAACAACGTGGGCGTTTTCTCAACATCGCTGATTTCATCTGCTCCCGCCATCGAGCAATACGCAAGGGACGTGTCGATGTACTGCCTTTCCAACTAGTGACCATGGGCGACCCTATCGCAGAATATGCTAATGAGCTCTTCGCCCACGACTCTTATCGTGAATATCTGGAGGTTCACGGAGTAGGAGTGCAATTGACTGAGGCTTTGGCCGAATACTGGCATGCACGTATTCGCGATGAGCTGATTCTGGACGAAGGCGAAGAAAAACAACAAAGGGTGAGCGCCGAAGATTCCGACGACACTGAGGAATTCTTCGATCTCAAATATCGGGGAGCTCGTTTCTCCTTCGGCTATGGATCCTGCCCAGATATGGAAGATCGCATCAAACTCGTGAAGCTGCTGAAACCGGAGCGCATCGGGGTAGAGCTTTCTGAAGAGCTGCAACTGCATCCAGAGCAATCGACAGATGCCTTCGTCCTCTACCATCCTGAAGCAAAATACTTCAATGTCTAGTTCACTGGTGTTCAGTTCACTGCCGACAGCATAATGGCTTGATTTATTGTGCCGATCGGGCCAGTCGTGTCATATATCCTTGCCACGGTGGTACCGATGCCGTCTGGGCCGTAGTTGTGTTCGGCAACGATCCCGGTCCATTCGCCCACTGGCATTCGATGTAGGTAGACCGACATGTCAACATTCATGTAGGACCATTCTCGAATGTCCAATAGGTGCATGTTCAGACCATTGGCTATGTCTGCCGTCTTCATTAGGCGCGTCCATGCCGATTCTTCCTGGCCATCCACTGCGGGGAGTGAGGTGCGCGTCCAGTAACAGCAAGGATTAGCTTCCGCATTATCGTTGTGACGGGGAGGCAGTGGGACACGGATCACCTCAATGGAATCGATATAGCCGCTAGACCAGTGGTCAAGCCAATCTGTTGCCGGGGTACCGGTTTCTGGACCTGGAATATTATCCGCAACCACACGCTCGATACTGGTTGTATCCGATCCTTTAATCCACCACCCTCGACCACGAATGAACTCGCGTCCATGGGCGTCACTGACCACTGCCTCAAGCAAACAAATACGCTTTCCAGGACGGATGACCGTGGTATATCCCGTGAGTTTTCCCAAAGGAACCGCCCCAAGAAGGTCTACGGACATACGGGAATATCGGCCGGCCTGCATGTCTAGCCCTGCCTCACGTGCCCCTGTTTCCAGAAGATTTGAGATTAACGCCGCCGGCGGAGAGCCATGCTGGAACCCTTCGCCCCAAGGACTTGCTGTCAGAGGAGTGGCAGTGAAGTGGTACACGGTGCGTTCTTCGTCCCCGTGCGTTTCGCTTTCTGTGTGATCGAGTGTGAAGTAGCTGTTGTAGTCACTTCCATTGGCAATTGTGTTGTATGTCATAGTTCCTCCTTTGTTGATTTACTGTAGCGATTTATGTCCTGCAAAGGAGCCGTTCCTGGCTTATGGTTAACCCCATCATGAAAGCAATTCTTTGGGACATGGACGGTACGCTCGTCAATACCGAGCATCTCTGGGGACAAGCAACGTACGGCATGGCTCGAGCCATGGGGCGAGAGCTCACCCCAGAGGTGAGAGCTGAAACTATCGGTGGCACGATGCCCGGAACTATTCGTATCTGCGCCCGTTTCGCCGGATTGCCTATTGACGACGCCATGATTGCCACGTGGACACTCTGGATGAGAGAGACCATGTGTGAACTTCTCAGCGCAGGCATCAGCTTTCGCCCCCAAGTACCACAATTGTTGGCGGAAGCCCAGGCAGCCGGAATTCCGATGGCACTGGTTACTAATACGACGAGGTATCTAACTGACGTGGCTTTGACGTCCATGGAGAAGGTGATAGGGAAAAACGCTTTCGCTTTTACACTCTGCGGCGACGAAGTATGCGCGGGAAAACCGTCTCCGGAGATCTACCTGGAGGCATCTCGTCGCTTGGGTTTTTCTCCCGATGAGTGCCTCGTGATTGAAGATTCAGGTAACGGCATGCGTGCGGCACACGCCGCTGGATGCCGAGTCCTTGGCGTCCCTGTGGAGGAGAACACAGTAGTTCCTGAAAGCGTCACCACGCTAAGCGATCTGTATCCCCAACACACTGACCTCACAAACTTCACCGTGGCAGACCTGGAACTCATATACGAACAGCTGGGGCAGAGTGGGAAAACACCCACCGGACGTGGCACTATAGACGGCGTGAGTGAATCCAAGAATTTCGACTCCCTATTCGCCGAATTGCAAAAGAAGGCAGCCGACCGCCCCGAGGGTTCCGGAACTGTCCGCGCTCTTGACAACGGCGTGCATTTTCAAGGGAAAAAGATTGTCGAAGAAGCCGGCGAAGTGTGGTTAGCTGCTGAATACCAATCCGATGACGAGCTAGCCGAAGAGATCTCCCAGCTCATCTACTGGCTGCAGGTAGTGATGGTCGGCCGTGGTCTTACCCCAGAGGATATCTACCGACATCTCTGAGGTTTGTTCTGTTGACCTCGTTGTTTCCATCCATCCGCCTTTTCCTCATCCAATAAAGGACCTTTTACCATGTTGCGCGTTGCTGTCCCTAACAAGGGCTCGTTGTCCGAAACTGCTACCGAAATCCTTAAGGAGGCCGGTTATGCAACTCGCGGCGACTCAAAGTCCCTGACCATCGAAGATAAAGCCAACGGTGTGGAGTTCTATTTTCTCCGCCCCAAAGACATCGCCATCTACATCGCCTCGGGTCATCTGGATCTAGGAATCACCGGCCGGGACTTGGCTGCGGACACGCGCGAAGAGGTCAAGGAACTTCTGGGGCTGGGTTTCGGCGCCTCCACATTCCGCTATGCTGCACCGCACAGTGAGGAGTGGAGCACCGAAAAGCTCGATGGGAAGCGTATTGCCACTAGCTACCCGAATCTCGTACGTAAGGATCTCAAGAAACGCGGTCTCAATGCTGAGGTCATTCGCTTAGACGGAGCTGTAGAAATTTCCATTCGCCTCGGCGTCGCTGATGCCATCGCCGATGTCGTTTCCACAGGGCGTACCCTGCGTAAACAGGGGCTCGAGCCATTCGGGGAACCACTAATCACGTCAGAAGCTGTGATCGTAGGTCGTGTCGGTGAGGAAGTCACCCCTGAGCAGCAAGTGCTCATCAAACGTATCGAGGGCATCCTTCATGCTCGCAACTACGTGATGCTGGATTACAACGTAGCTCGAGCGAACTTGGATGAGTGTGCGGACATCACCCCGGGACTATCGGCTCCAACGGTCTCGCCGCTTGCCAATGACAACTGGGTTGCTGTACGCGCGATGGTGCCACGCAATCAGGCCAATGACCTCATGGATAAGCTATCAGCACGCGGAGCAGAAGCGATCCTCGCCACTGATATCCGCATCGCCCGCATCTAATTCGCCGGACGACACGCGCTGCAGCGTAACCGTCAGTGTCCGCCGCTAGGTTATCTCTGCATCGTGCCCCCTTTTCGGGTCTGCCGGACTACTTGAATAGACCTCCTCAGTTATGGTGTGTGTAACCTGCGCCACAGTGTGGGGCAGGGTGAAAAACATTCACCCACCACAACGAAGGAAGGACCACCACAAATGGTCGGCACTCCAAAACCCTCACCCTCTTCTGACGCTGCGAAGACCGGCTATGTCCAAACATCAACGGACATCATCACCTCAGCAGAAAAGCACTCCATTCGCGCCCGCGAGTCACAGGCCTTCCGCCACGAGGAGGATCTCCTAGGCGTACTAGAAGTCCCCGAATCCGCCTATTACGGGGTGCACACACTGCGCGCCGTAGATAATTTCCAAATTTCGCGCACCACAATCAACATGATCCCGGAATTTATCCGCGGGATGGTGATGGTCAAGAAAGCCGCTGCTTTGGCGAATTATGAAGTCGGTGCCCTGCCGCAGCATAAAGCTGAAGCGATCATGTGGGCCTGTGACCAGATGCTCAACGAACATCGAGCTATGGATCAATTCCCACTGGATGTTTTCCAGGGCGGTGCTGGAACCTCCACCAACATGAATACAAATGAGGTTATCGCTAACCTTGCTCTTGAATTTCTAGGCCATGATAAAGGCGAATACTCCGTTATTAACCCAAATGATGACGTGAATATGTCACAGTCCACCAACGACGCTTATCCCACGGGATTCCGTCTCGGCCTACATTTCGCTATCGATGAACTGATCAAGCACCTCGGAGCCCTGGAACGCGCATTCCAGGCCAAGGGTGAAGAATTCTCAACAGTTCTCACCATGGGACGTACTCAGTTGCAAGACGCAGTTCCCATGTCGTTGGGACAAGAATTTACGGCTTTCGCACACAACCTTTCCGAAGAGCGCCTGCAGCTGGAACGTGCCCAGGAGCACTTGCGTGAGGTAAATATGGGCGGCACCGCGATCGGTACTGGTGTCAATACTCCGCCGGGATATCACGACGCGGTCATTCACGCTCTCTGTGAAGTTTCCGGGCTAGAGATCACTAGCTCCGGAGACCTCATCGAAGCTACCAGCGACTGTGGAGCCTATGTCAATGCCCATGGCGCCGTAAAACGCGTAGCTATGAAGTTGTCGAAAATCTGCAATGATCTGCGTCTGCTGTCCTCGGGTCCGCGGGCAGGCCTCAATGAAATTAACCTGCCACCACGCCAGGCCGGCTCGTCGATCATGCCGGCGAAAGTCAACCCGGTAATCCCCGAGGTCGTCAACCAAATCTGCTTTAAAGTCTTCGGCAACGACGTCACAGTTGCCATGGCGGCGGAAGCCGGACAACTCCAATTAAATGTGATGGAGCCGGTCATCGCACAGTGCGTTTTCGAATCGGTGCGCTACCTCGCACGAGCTTGCCAGACGCTGCGGACTCTCTGCGTCGTCGATATCACTGCTAATCCTGATGTATGCCGTTCCTATGTAGATCACTCCATTGGCATCGTGACCTACCTCAACCCGCTGATCGGCCACCACAACGGTGATCTCATCGGCAAGGAAGCAGCAGCCACTGGCAAGTCCGTCCGCGAGTTGGTCGTGGAAAAGGGGCTTTTGGACGAAGAGACGGTAGACAAGGTTCTATCCGCAGACAATCTGCTTAATCCTTCATTCCAGGGCACCCTTTATAAGTAGTCCTCATGAGTAGTCCAGCCGCCAGCGACTTATGAGTAGACCAGCCCCCAACGCTACGGAGTTCCCGCCACTCATCAGTAGAGATGGTGAGAATCCCTTTCAGTAGAGATGGTGAGAATCCCTTTTGAACTCGTTATTCGGATCTACTCACGCTCGCTACGCGGATCCGTTCACCCTCTCACTAGGATTTTTCGCCCCCGTGTCCAAAAGTTCCATAGCATCCCGAGGGTACTCCGGAGGAGTCCCTCCAAAAGCTGGGCAGAGTTTTTGATGGGCACACCAGCCACATAACTTTGATGTCGTGGGGGTGAATTCTCCGGTCATCACATCGTGGGTGATGCGCCCCCACAATTCACCTAGATCCCGTTCAAAGTAATTGAGCTCCGTAGGACCGGGGGACAGGGTCATATCGTCTGAAACCTTGAGATACATCAAGCGCAGCTGAGCCGGGATCTCATCGTAGATTCGCCACCATACCAACGCATAAAACAGCATTTGGAAACGCGCCTGCTCAGAGAAGCGAGGGATGGGTTTCTTTCCGGTCTTGTAATCCACCACGCGCACCTGACCAGTCGGTGCTATATCGACGCGGTCAATAAATCCTCGAACCGGAACGCCGTTGGGCAATACGGTGTCCACGAACATTTCGCACTTATGGGCATCGAATCCACCGGGGTTTTCCATCATGAAATAGCCCTTGATCAAGCCGCGGGCGTCAACCAAGAAGTCCATGAGGTCATCGCCCGGTACAAGTTGCTGTAGTTCCTCATCAGAAGCTGTCATTTTCGCCCACTCAGGCTTCAGCATCTTCACAGCAGCCGGGTAGGTGCGCTCCTCACGGGGAAGCTTATGCAGGTTCTCCAGGACGGCGTGCACCAACGTTCCCTTGACCTGGGCGGTTGTCTTAGGTTCTGGTAACCTGTCGATGGCTCGGAAACGGTACAGTAGCGGGCATTGTTTGTAGTCACCTGCCCGCGAAGGGGACAGCGCGAGCTTTAGCTTCTTCTTTTCGGTAGGTGGCACAGGGTGTTTTGCCAGCCTTTCTGTTTCTCGAATTCTCTGGAGCGGACCCTCAAAGGGGATGATGGCATCCCCGTCTGTCAGCGGATAGTGACCCCCAGCTGAGGGTGCGTGCGAGCCCAGTTGTAGGTTCTTAGGAGTCTAGTTTAAAGCGCCCCCAGCATCTTGCCTGGATTAGCAATGCCCAGAGGATCCACCGCATTCTTAATTTCTCGATGAAGCCTGCGTGAACCTTCGTCCAGTTCTTTCGTTAGCCACCGCGCTTTCACGCTTCCTATGCCGTGTTCACCGGTGATAGTTCCACCCAAACGCAGACCCAAATCCAAGATCTGTTCAAATGCTTCCTCAGCGTGCGCGCGGGACTGTGGATCCTTGGCATCGTAAAAAATTGAGGGATGGGTGTTGCCATCGCCGGCATGAGCAACGACCGCAATGGTGGTGTGAGTTTCCTTCCGGATCTCGGCTAAGCCATCAAAGAATTCCGGCATGGCGGAGCGAGGAATGCAAATATCTTCAATGAGCTGCCCACCTCCATGACTGCGAGCATAAAGCTCGTTGGCGGGTTGCACGCATCGGCGGGTAGCAATCAGCGCTTCATTATCGGCCGTGTTATCGGAAAAGGCCACGTCCAAGGCACCGTTTTCTTCGGCGATCTCGGTAAATCTCTCAACGTCAGAAGCTGCTGTTGGTGCATCCGACTGCATGATCAGCATCGCGCCCACGGAGTCATCCAAGCCGAAGTCGCCGAAGTTATTGAGCAAGTTTATAGTGATGCCATCGAGAAATTCCAGAAGACTTGGACGTAAACCGGTTGCCATATAAGCACTCACAGTTGCTGCCGCTTCGTGCTCTGTGGGGAATGTAGCCACTGCAGTCAGCGGCTCAGGTGGCAGAGCGATGACTTCAAGGGTAGCTTCCACAATCACGCCGAGCGTGCCCTCAGAGCCTACGAACAATGAGCAGAGATCCAGTCCGGCCACGCCTTTAGCAGTTTTGCGTCCCAGCCTTGTGAGTGTTCCATCTGGCAGTACCACCTTGATCTCACGCACATAGTCGCGTGTCACGCCATATTTGACACAGCACAGTCCTCCGGCGTTGGTAGCGATATTTCCTCCAATAGAACTAATAGCCATCGATCCCGGGTCGGGTGGATAGGCCAGATTTTGTTCAGCCAGAGTCTTTTTCAAATCAGCATTGATAATTCCCGGTTCTACCGTGACGGTGTGGTTAGTGGCGTCGATATCTAGCACGCGATCCATCGCGCGAACAGACAGGAGGATACATCCATCTATCGCGTTCGCGCCTCCGTTGATACCGGTCATGGCTCCCTGCGGCACCACGGGAAGAGCATGGTCATAGGCAAATCGCATGGTGGCGACGACGTCATCGACAGACTTCGCTCGAACCAAAGCCAATGCTTGGCCGTAGTCCGCATTGAGAGCCATATCGGAAGAGGCGGCCTCCATCACGTCATGGTCGATAGACACTGAGCCGGAAAAACTCCTGGCCAGCTCTAGAAGATCGGAGCGTAAACGTTCGGTCTGTTCTGGAGTTAACACAGTCCGAATGTTAAACCTTTCGTCACGAGGGCGCTAGAACGATGATGAACATTGGCAAAAAAGCATCGGTCAAGGTAATCAGTCCGTGGACTGCTTTCGCCATAAGCCACAGTTACCTAAAGGGGTAGACCGCGTTTTCGCCTTCTGGCACGCAGAATTTGGTTGACAACGGTAGCCAGGATAACCACTGCCGTGATGATCGTTACGGAGTGCAGACCCAACTTGTGATAAGTCACCGCTCCCGCAATGGCTCCTACGCTCAGCGAAGCCCAAAGAATAAAGTGATATACCCACTGTATATGCCGTCCACCGAAGAACGTGTCCGCAAAGCGCTGTCCCATCTTCACGAGGGTGCCGGTCATATAAGTTAGTGGAATTGCTACTTCTCCCTTACGCTCGAAAATCGAATTCGTTGCGCCGATTCCCACAGACAAGGTGAGTATTGCGACATCATCTACTCCCACAACAGTGAGAATGGATGTGATCAAGAAAATGGCTGAGACACTAAAGAGAACGGCCTCACGGGCGCGGAACACATCCCATCGGCGCGCAGCCCACCGATTGATCACTGCTCCAGTCACCACGCCAATGAGGAAAAGTACGATGCAGGAGCCGGCCAGAGTGGCCAAGGGCCAATTACCTTCTACGATGGCCGTCGCGCTACGCGTTGTATTCCCGGACATAAAGGACAAGAAGACGCCGCCAAGGTACAGAAATCCAATGGAATCGACAAAACCTGAAATGAAGCTAAATGTGCAGGCAAGTAGGCGCTCACCCGGGCGGAATTCGAGCATGGAATAACAATAGCGCTTGGCTGTTACTATCTCCCCATGGCTTATTCCGGACGATTCACACCAGGCGACCGTGTTCAACTTACCGATGCTAAACGCCGCCACTTCACCATTACATTGCAAGAAGGTGCAAGCTTTTTCACCCATAAAGGCGAAATCAAGCATGACGACATCATCGGTGAGCACGAGGGCACCGTCGTGACATCCTCCGGCGCTGGAGAATATCTATGCTTCCGCCATTTGCTAGTAGATCACGTCCTGTCGATGCCACGCGGCGCCGCAGTTATTTATCCCAAGGACGCCGCACAAATCTTGGTGGAAGGAGACATCTTTCCAGGGGCGACTGTACTTGAAGCCGGAGCCGGTTCCGGTGCCATGAGCATGTGGCTCCTCCGCGCGGTAGGGGAGAAAGGCAAACTCATCTCCTATGAGATCCGCGAGGATCATCTGGAATACGCGGAAAGAAACGTCTCTGAACAGATGGGCGGGCATCCGGACAATTGGGATCTACGCCTGGGTGATCTCAAAGAGGCCACGAAAGAGGAAATTGGCGAGGTTGATCGCGTCCTTCTGGACATGCTGGAGCCTTGGGAGATGCTCGATACCGTCAAAGACATCCTGTTGCCCGGTGGCGTATTCATGACGTATGTGGCTACTGTTCCGCAGTTGATGAAGGTGATGGAAGGCATCCGCGAAACAAAAGCCTTCACTGAGCCTAAAGCGTGGGAATCTTTAGTGCGCGAGTGGAAAGTCGAGGGTCTTGCCACTCGACCCGAACACAGGATGAATGCACACACTGCGTTCCTCATCTGGGCTCGCCGCCTTGCTGACGGAACAGTAGCACCACGCCCACAACGACGCGCACGCCGATAATGCATGACTCATAAGTAAGCTAGGGTTTATGAGCGAGAACACACAGTCTCAGCCTGAAACCTTGCGCGAACTACAACTGGCAAATCGTACCCTGGGGGCACGCAATGCCAAGTTGGTCTCAATGCTCAAGGCCAGCCGAGACAAGCTGGAGGAGATGAATGCTCGCCTAGAAGCGATGGCACAACCTCCCAGCACATATGGCACCCTCCTTGCCGTCTGTCCCAAGGGTATGGAGGCAGAAGTTTTTACCGCCAACCGTCGCATGCGCGTACCAGTATCTCCTTTAGTTGAGCTGGCGTCGATGCAACCGGGATGCACGGTTCGCCTGTCCGAAGGACTCCAGATTGTTGAGGTCACCGGCATAGAAGACTCTGGTGACATCGCTCAGGTGGTTGAGATCGTCGGCGAACGCGTCATCATTGCTGACAAAATGGGGGAGGAGAGCGTAGTTAAGGCTGCTGGCTCTCTCCGTGACGCGGTAATCGCCAAGGATATTACCCCCGGTGATTCCGTCATTGTCGACCGCCGCTCCGGATGGGCTTTTGAGGCTCTACCGCGCACTGAGGTAACAAGCTTGGTGCTTGAAGAAGTACCGGATGTGTCCTACGAGGACATTGGCGGCCTCTCTCACCAAATCGAGCAGATCCGGGATGCAGTGGAGCTGCCATTTTTGCACCCTGAAATCTATCTACAGTACGGGCTACGTCCCCCAAAGGGAGTGCTTCTATACGGACCGCCAGGCAATGGCAAGACGCTGATTGCCAAAGCCGTGGCTCATTCCCTGGCTCAACACATGGGAAACGAAGCGGAGAGCACTGCGTCGGGAAATAAACCTCGCATGAAATCCTACTTCCTCAATATCAAGGGGCCCGAACTCCTCAACAAGTTTGTCGGAGAGACCGAACGACAAATTCGTCAGATATTTGAGCAAGCCCGGCGCGTCGCCAGCTCTGGTAACCCGGTCATAGTTTTCTTTGATGAGATGGAGGCGATCTTCCGCACCCGAGGTACAGGCGTGTCCTCTGACATGGAGTCGACCGTGGTGCCGCAACTACTTGCAGAGCTCGATGGGGTGGAATCAGTGGAAAACGTCATTGTGATAGGCGCTTCCAACCGAGAAGAGCTCATCGATCCGGCTGTGCTGCGTCCAGGCCGCCTCGACGTGAAGATCCGTGTGCAACGCCCCGATGCTTCCGCTAGCGCCGATATCTTGTCGAAGCACCTCACCGCAGATCTACCTCTTAATGAGGATCTGGTAGCCGAATTCGGGTCTCAAGAAGCTGCGGCGGCGCATCTGCGTAGCGTGATAGTGGAGCACATTTTTTCCACCGATGAATCCCGACGCTATGTCACATTGCACTGCGCGGACGGTTCCACGAAAGATCTTTATTGGTCGGATTTCGTGTCGGGAGCGATGTTGGCCAATATCGTCGATCGGGCAAAGACTGCTGCGATCAAGGATGTTCTCCGCGGTAGAGATGTGAACACCAGGGGAGGTTTGACGGTAGAGCATATTCACAATGCTGTCGCCGCTGAAGTTCGCGACAATGAAGACCTCCCAGATACCACCAACCCTGCCGAGTGGGCTCGGATCTACGGTCATACCACCAAACGCGTCACAGATATTACGGTTCACTAGAAGAGAGGCTTTGCTTCCCCTATGCATATCATCGGGTCGGAGACTGAATATGGAATTGTGGCTGTCGACCAACCAGATGTCAGTCCTATTTTGACCTCCACGCAAGCCGTGGTTGCATACGCTCAAACCAGCGGTCTGGGGGTGAACCGGCGTACCCGATGGGATTATGAAAATGAGTCGCCCTTGAGGGACATTCGTGGATTTGATCTTCGACGCTACCGCTCGGGAGCGGCGCCCGTGTTGGATCCCAATGCGTTAGGTGCTGCGAACGTCATCACCTCGTCAGGGGCGCGTTTTTATGTTGACCATGCCCACCCCGAATACTCTTCTCCGGAAAGTGCTTCTGCCTGGGAGGCGATGGTGTGGGATAAGGCCGGAGATCTCATTATGCACCGGGCTGCGGTAGCTTCGGGCAACGTCGATGGCCAACCGCGGCTGAAAATCTACAAGAATAACGTCGACGGCAAAGGTGCCTCCTATGGCTCACACGAGAATTATTTGTATCCACGCGCGCTCGATGTGGAAACGGTGCAGCAAGCGCTCATACCTCATTTCGTGACTCGCCAGGTATTTACGGGGGCGGGGCGTCTGGGACTGGGTACGACAGGACAGGAGAGTGGCTTCCAGATCTCTCAGCGAGCCGACTACATCGAAACTGTCATTTCTCTAGAGACCACACTTAACCGGGGCATTATCAACACCCGTGACGAACCCCACGCCACGGCGGATAGCTGGCGCCGTCTCCACGTCATTATTGGCGACGCAAACATGAGTGAGTTAGCGAACTACCTCAAGTTCGGCACCACCGCCTTGGTCCTGAAAGCCGTAGAGCACGGAGCGGACTTTTCCGATATGAAGTTCGTAGAGCCTGTGGACGCGGTACGCACCGTTTCCCGCGATCTCGACTGCTCGCAACCGTTACGGTTCTACGGCAACGTGTATCTATCTGCCATTGAAATCCAGCGCGAAATCCGTCGCCGTGTGGTGGATACTCTGCAGCCAGTGGGCATACTCAGCGATGATGACCGCAACGTGCTGACCGAATGGGAGGACATCCTCGCCGCTCTCGACAGTGATCCGTTGAGCACAGCTGACCGGTTGGACTGGACGGCCAAATTGTCCCTCATCAATGGTTATCGCGGACGCGGGATCAGCTGGGATGATCCGCGCCTTGCTGTGATTGACATTCAGTATTCAGACATTGATCCAGATAAAAGTCTCTATCACGCACTAGTAAGACGGGGACGGATGCGCACCCTCGTGGATTCTGCCACCGTGGAAGCAGCCGCTGTTAATGCCCCAACCACCACTCGCGCATGGCTTCGCGGATACTTAGTCACGCATTTTTCCGAACATATTTTGTCCGCAAACTGGGACAGCGTCATCGTAGATTGTGAGCATGATGGCCTTCCAGCTACGCGCATCCGTATGGATGAGCCAACTGAATTCACTCGAGCTCAGATCCTCGGCGACGACGATTCGCACCCATCCTTGCAGGAGCTCATCGCCAAGCTGAAAGCAATCCGAGAGGAGGCGATAAGCGGCGTCGGCTAAAAGACATGGCGCAACCCACTAGAGTAGAAGCCACGGATCAGTACACAGCAAGGAGCGAGAAAACAATGACGACGGGCGGGAACATTCACGCTGGCGGCGGACGCGGCGATGACAACAGTGATCCTCTGGACCCATTGAACACCGGAGGCGGACAAGAACAGATGTCCGTCACAGGTACCGACGATCTCCTGGATGAAATCGACGGATTGCTGGAGAGCAACGCGGAGGAATTTGTCCGCTCTTATGTGCAAAAGGGTGGTCAGTAAGCGTGACCAAGGGACTATCCTCCCACGTCAATGTGCGCCGCATTATGGGTCTGGAGACCGAATACGGCATCACTAACATCCTGGACTCCACACGCCGGCTTGGACCCGACGAAATCGCCCGCGAGCTATTCGAACCAATCACCCGCGAATTCCGTAGTTCGAATATCTATACCAACAACGCGTCTCGTCTCTACCTCGACGTGGGAGCCCATCCGGAAATCGCCACCGCCGAGTGCGATAGCCTTCATCAACTAATAGCCTATGACCGTGCTGGCGATCTCACATTGCACCGAATGGCCCTGGAGGCCGAGCAGCGACTTGAGCAACGAGGAATTGGCGGCCATGTCTTTCTGCTAAAAAACAATACGGATACACTTGGCAATTCCTACGGCTGCCATGAGAATTACCTCATCGGACGCGATGTCCCTCTTAAAGCTTTAAGTGCCCAGCTTTTGCCTTTCCTGATTACCCGTCAACTAATAGCGGGTGCCGGTAAGTTATCCATGCCTTCCGCAGGCGCCCCTAATGAAAACTTCGAACCGGGTTTTGTGATGAGCCAACGGGCAGATCACGTTTGGGAAGGTGTATCTAGCGCCACCACACGTTCCCGTCCAATTATCAATACCCGGGACGAACCGCACGCCGATTCTTCTCGCTACCGGAGACTACACATCATCGTAGGTGACTCCAACATGTCTGAAGTCACCACTGCACTCAAAGTAGGCAGCACGCTGCTCGTGCTCGAACTCATTGAAGCCGGATGGGATCTGCCCGATTATGAGATGGCAAACGAAATTCGTTCCATCCGCGATATTGCCCGCGACTTCACCGCAACGGTGCCCATCAAACTGCGCAACGCCCAGGAAGCCACTCCACTAGAAATTCAGCGCTCATTTTGTGAGGCATCAAAACAATGGCTTTCCCAGCGTCCCGATCCGCCGGCTGATGAGGTTGGATTCCGAGGTACGCCAAATTCTCAGCTAGAACCCGTCGTGGAGTTATGGGAGCGAACGCTCAATTGTTTCGACACTGGAGATTTCACCCCTGTAGCCACTGAGATCGATTGGGTTATTAAAAAGACTCTCATGGACCGCATCGCTGCCCGCAATAATTTGGACGCTACTGATCCCCGCCTGGTGCAGGTAGATTTGACCTATCACGATATTCACCCCGATCGGAGTTTATTCAACGTTCTCGTCAAACGTGGTTTTGCTCAGCGGCTTATCGAACCCGGCGTGAGTGAACAAGCAATCACAGAACCACCAGCGACCACACGGGCGGCGCTGCGGGGCCATTTCCTGAAAAAGGCACGCGCGACAGACACCTCCATCACCGTTGATTGGATGCGGTTAAAGATCAATGGTGAACACGGAATGGAGACCGTGCTTGCTGATCCTTTCTCCGAAGTCGATGAACGTGTGGACTCCATGATCGCCCTCATGGAAACAGGTTGCGCGCCGTGAACCAACAGAAGCACTTCTCACAATCACCTCCCCGAAACCGTAACCTCCCGGCGAAAGTGAGTTGGGAAAAGGGTGCTTCTCGGCTGCTCAATTTAGTCATAGCACTGATCAATGAGAACCAACCTCGCAGTGCAGATTGGGTGATCTCTCACGTCGATGGTTACGATTCACCGACGCCAGCTTCCCGGCGTAAACAACTCCAGCGAGACCGTAACACCCTCGCACAACTGGGATTATGCATTGAGGTGCACCACGGGGGAAATGGAGGTGAACTTTACTTTCTCGACCACGAGGCAGCGTTTCTTCCGGAACTGGATCTGACTCCCAAACAGGCAGATGTGTTGGTAGCTGCTGCACGCTGGACTCAATCGGGAGAGATGTCCGCCGCAGCGGAAAGTGCCTACCACAAGCTGGTTGCAGCTGGGATACGCCGCGGTCTCAGTTCCTCTGTCATCGCGAGTGTTCCCGATCTCACTGATCTCGATCAGAAATCAATTGATGCGATCTTTCGAGCATTGGATAATGGCTTGTGCATCACGTTTGATTACTATCAGTCTCTCGTCGGATTCCCAACACGTCGAACACTAGAGCCCTGGGCGTACGGTGCAGTGGATGGCAAGCTCTATGTCACTGGATGGGACACCCAACGCAATGCACAGCGAACCTTCCGCATCTCACGCATTTCAGATATTGAGGTTTTGGCCCAATTCATCACCCACCCTGTACCAGATCTTCCCAGTTCCGAACTCATCCGCCAGGGTTTGAACTCATCGGGAACTATGGTTCACGCTGTTCTCCGCTTTCACGAATCATCTGGTGCCGAGGAGCTGCGCCTGCTCACCGATGCCTCTGGTGCCATTGGCCCTGTCGACCGCGACTGGCTTGTGAAGACAGCCGCTGCTTATGCGCCCGATGCCGTGGTAGTAGAACCTGAAGACATCGTCAGTGATGTAGTCCAGCTTCTACGCTGTGCTACAGGCGAATCATTTAACGTCGCCGCATTTCAGACGACAAAAGAGGAAGCTGAGCGACCATGACACAGGACACATCTCAGACGCACACCACATCTCGGCTGCCTGCCGCAGGAGCTCAGTTCGCTCAGAGCCTCAACGTTCTCACTTGGTTTCATTCCCATCCACACGGGACTTTCATGCAGGCCTCGAGCCAACTCGGGCTGTCAGTACCCCAGATCAAGCATGAGCTTCAGCAACTATCTTACTGCGGTCTGCCAGGCTACTTGCCAGGGTCGTTAGTCGAAATCAATGTGAACAAGACCACTGCGTCAGTGGAATTCACAGCTGGATTAGACAGGCCGTTAACGCTTACGAGCATGGAAGCGGGAGTACTCCTGTTCAACCTCGAGGCTTTACGGAACACCGTAGATCCCTCTTACCATGATGCCATCGATGATGTGGTGAGCACTCTGCGCTCTTTACTGAGGGACTCACGGAAGTATCAGGTGAGACGCGAGGATAGGGGTTTAGTGGCGTCGGATAGCTCGACGCACAATGACCGTCCGCTGACTCAGGCGGAGCAAGAACACGATGAACAAGGTGCGCTTCTAGCCTCTATGCGTGCGGCCGTAACACAACGCCGTCTCATCTGTGCTGATTACCACTCGTTAAACAGTGATTCCGTCACGCGGCGCACGTGGATTCCGGATCGTATTGCGCTGATCAACGGCGAACCTTATCTATGGGGGAGAGAAGATGAGCGTGAGCAACGTATCTATGCCATCGATCGGATGCGAAATATCACGTTCGGGGCACAAGATTCAGCTCCGGCTCCCCAACATCCTGTGATTAAGGAGGAAGATCCCTTTAATTTTGAAGCCACCTCCGAGTGGGTCACATTGGAACTTCATAAGAATTTGGCGTGGATGCTCGAGTACTACCCAATGTGGCTTATCGAAGAGCAGCCAGAAAATGACTATCTAGCAGTGACGATGCCAAATACTGGCGCATGGTTGGAACGTTTTTGTGTGGCATACTCGGAAAGCATCCAGGTGATTGAACCACTAGACTTAGCGAAGAGAGTTCGTGAGCGCGCAAAACTAGGACTTCAGGCTTATAGTATCTAGGTGCACCACGTCGGCAAGGCTTATTCTCCGAGATTCTCTCTTGGAGAGAAGCTCACCGGCACTGAATTCCAGTGGAAAAGCAACTCGCTCACGCACTGTCCATACAAATGTTTGACTATGTGAAAGGTCCCACATGAACCTCGGCCCATGGGAACTTGCCCTCATCATTTTCGTTGTTTTCCTGTTGTTCGGGGCATCCCGGCTGCCTAATGCCGCACGATCTCTCGGCCGTTCCATGCGCATTTTCAAATCCGAAATGGATGAAATGAAGACGGATAAGCAGGCCGTTGCCCAGGAAAAACAAGCAATCGAACAACAGCAACCGACTGCTCATACCGTGCCTCAGCCCTCAGTTCAGCAACAACCGGTACAGCAGCAACCTGTTCAGCAACAACCGGTGCAGCAGCCACAGCCTCCCGTCGAACATCCTCAGCGTGACTACGGTCAGCAGCAATAGGCCTCAGCTCCTGCTATGTCCTCAGCAACTGCACCGCTGACAAGGCGCTTCTTTCACATCAAGAAGCGCAAAAAAAGGCCTGCCGACGGGCAAATGAGCATCGTCGAGCACATCGAGGAACTACGCCAGCGGCTCTTCGCGTGCTTGATCATCATCGGTATCGGCACCATCTTTGGCTACATCTGGTATGGCACCAATCTCGGACCCGTTCCTTCACTGGGTTGGATTCTTAAGGAGCCGTACTGCAATCTGGATCCGGGTATGCGCCTAAGCGCGGCGGATGGTCAGTGCGCTCTGTTGGCTACCACTCCATTCGAGATGTTCATGCTGCGTTTGAAAGTCGGTGCGCTCGCGGGAACAGTTTTAGCTTCTCCTTTTTGGATTGCTCAGATCTGGGCCTACATCACGCCGGGATTAAAAAAGAACGAAAGGCGTTGGACTCTGTCCGTTGGCTTCGCCACCGGCTTCCTTTTTATTTTTGGTGCGGTTATTGCATACTTCGTCCTGTTCTATGGCCTTGAGTTTTTGATGTCTCTAGGTAAAGACGTCCAAATCTCAGCGCTCAACGGTAATGAATACTTCAAATTCGTTATCACGCTCATAGTCGTATTCGGTGTGAGCTTCGAGGTTCCCCTCATCACTGTTTTGCTCAATGCCGCAGACGTCATCACCTACAAACAGCTCAAGGATAAACGCCGCTATATCATCGTCGGTCTCTTCATCTTTGCCGCTTTTGCCACCCCGGGCCAAGATCCACTCTCAATGGTGATCCTCGCCCTGGTGTTGTGTCTGCTCATGGAGATCGCTACTCAAATTGCCCGTATCAACGACCGCAAACGAACTGAGAAGATAGAGGAGTGGATGAATCTCGAGGATGACCAGGCCTCATCAATAGATTCCGCCCAACCTATCGGCCAAGCAACGCACGTGGACGCCACCCAGGATGTCGCTCGAGCAACATCGATCGATCGCCCCACCAGCCTCCCTGACAATCCATCCCCGGGTACCGCCAGCCGTGCTCCACGCAGCAGCAGTAGTGCTCGCCCTCATCAACAGCCACAGACCAATGGGCGCCGCGACGGTCTCGACCTACACTCCGAATCGGGAAATTTTGACGATGTTCTCTGAGCCGTTGTCGTAAAAACCTTCTTCGGGAAAGAACCTCCGCAAGAGCTCCCGTCGCTCCACAGGGTAGGCTCGTTAGCGATGACTGACGATGTTTTACGCCGTTCGGAGTATTCCGCTGACGTTGAGCGCTTCCGCGAACTCTACCCATTTGGACTCGACGCATTCCAACTGGATGCAGCCGAGGCCATTGCACAAGGAAGGGGAGTACTTGTTGGTGCTCCCACAGGTGCCGGCAAGACCGTCGTTGGAGAGTTTGCCGTATTCAGCGCGTTTCACCATCAAGGCACGTGTTTCTACACCACCCCAATTAAAGCGTTAAGCAACCAGAAATATCACGACCTCGTCAGACGCTACGGAGAAGACAGGGTGGGGTTACTGACAGGTGACGTCACTATCAATGCAGATGCGCCCATTGTGGTTATGACCACTGAAGTGCTCCGCAACATGATCTACGCAGACTCTGACCGGCTGCGTACTTTAACCCACGTGGTGATGGATGAGGTGCATTTCTTATCTGATCCCTCACGAGGCCCAGTCTGGGAGGAGGCAATTCTCAACCTCGATCAACGAGTGATCCTTGTATCTTTATCCGCTACTGTCTCCAACGTCGAGGAATTCGGTGGATGGTTGCGAACCGTGCGCGGTGATACCGACATCATCGTCACTGATACGCGCCCCGTACCGCTCAACCAATACATGATGGTTGGCCGCCAAATTCTACCGCTGTTCGACGGCAAAGACGAGCATATTGGCTCGGTAAACAGAGCCGTGGTAGCTGCTGTTGCCAAGCAAGAGCAGACAGGCAAGCGCCGAGAACCTCAACGTGCTGACGTTGTCCAACACATGCTCTCTGCGAAAATGCTACCCGCAATCTACTTCATTTTCTCTCGCGCAGGCTGCGATATGGCTGTCAAACAACTGCTCATGGCCAAAGTGGATTTCACATCTCCTTCAGCTCGAGAGGAAATTCTACGGACGGTGAATGAGGGTGTCGCCGGTCTTACGCCTGAAGATCTGAATGTACTGGGCTTCCGGCAATTCCGCAGGGCACTGTCACGTGGATTTGGTTGCCACCATGCCGGCATGTTACCGGCGTTCCGCCATATCGTAGAAGACTTGTTCTCCCGCGGGTTGCTGAAAGTCTGCTTTGCCACCGAGACGTTGGCTCTCGGTATCAACATGCCAGCGCGTTCCGTGGTGTTGGAAAAACTCGTGAAATTCAATGGTGAAGCACATGTTGATCTCACTCCTGGACAATACACCCAGCTCACTGGCCGCGCCGGCCGCAGGGGAATAGATACGGTCGGCAACGCAGTGGTGCTATGGCAACAGGGGATCGACCCGCATGCAGTTGCTGGTCTGGCTTCAACTCGTACTTACCCACTCAATTCAACCTTCCGCCCTGGGTACAACATGGCGGTGAACATGCTGGGCACCCAAGGATGGGAAGAGTCTCATCGTTTATTAGAACGTTCTTTTGCCCAGTACCAAGCAAATGGGACCGTTGTGGAGCGTGCGGAGGCTGTGGAACGGCGCCGTCGTGACCTCACCGAACAATCGGAACAGCTCACTGCTCTGGTTGCTCAAGAGACACACGCTGGTTCTAGCGAGCTAGCTGACGATGTGTCGCGCGCCCTGGAGTATGCGCGATTGCGTCGCGAATTAGCTCAGGAGGAACGCCGCGCACGACGGAACGCAGGCGACGAACGGCAAGGCGAAATTACCCAGCTTTTGCGCAGCCTACGCTCTGGCGACGTTATCGCACTACCCACTGGTCGTGACCCTATGACCGCCGTTATTGTTCGCCAGGATTCCACGCCGAAAAATCCCCGTCCTACCATCATCACCGATGAAGGTTGGGTGGAGCGCATCCAGCCGAACATGTTCGGCAACGTTCCGGTACTCATCGGACATATGCGTCTGCATAAAGGTGTAGGACGCGCGCCTAAGAAACAAGCCCGTTCCGTCGCAGCTAATCTTCGCCGTATGCATTTTGAGCATAAGCCTGCCAAGCTCAAGCCAAAAGCACGGGGCAACTCAGCTCGAGCGACGGCTTTGCGCAACCAAATTCAGATGCATCCTGTCCATTCATGGACATTACGGGAAGACGTCACGCGCGTCGCCATTGCACATATCAAAGCACAGCGTCGGCTGGATTTTGAGCAGAAGATCTCCGGTGTGGAAAAGGACAGCCTGGCTGATCAGTTCAATCACATTGTGTCTCTGCTAGAGGAGCTGGATTACGTAGAAACCAATGTGGACAACGAGGGCAAGAAGACAGCGAATACAACCTTCGAGGGAGAACGCTTGGCTCGCATTCACCACGAGTCCGATCTGCTCGTTGCGCAGTGCCTACGTCGTGGAATTTGGGATCAGTTAGATCCCGCAGAATTAGCCGCGGTTGTTTCCACGGTGGTGTTCGAGAACCGCAAAGAGACTGGGGACTCTACCGAAGTTCCTACCGATGCGCTCGCCATCGCCATTGACCACACCATCCGCATCTATGACGAACTTAGTTACGACGAAAAACGCCATGGGTTAAATGTCACCCGCCCTCCTGAATTGGGTTTTGCTACAGCGTTACACCAGTGGGCGGCCGGAGCACCTCTGGAGTATTGCTTGAGGGCAGCAGCCGCATCAGGGGCGGTTCTCACACCTGGTGACTTCGTGCGATGGTGTCGCCGCGTGATTGATCTATTAGACCAAATCCGACAAACCGCTTACAGCCAGGAAGTACGCAGTACTAGCCGCAAAGCATCCAAGGCGATTAATCGATCCGTCGTCGCTCTGGAAACGTAATTTCGCTGCGTCTTTTCACTAGTACGGTCTTTACACTAGAGGATGTGAATGCACAGAACACTGGCTCGATGACAATCGCTATTTTCGGCGCAAACAGCGAAATAGGCGCAGAAATTGCCACTCTCATGGCTCCGGGTAACAATATCGTTTTAGCTGGTCGACGGATGGATGATCTCGAGCGCCAAGCAGTTAATCTTCGGCACCGTGGGGCTCGGGAAGTCCACTGCGTATTCTTCGATGCAACTGAGACTTCAACTCATTCCCGCGTGATAGACGTCATAGAGCAAGAGGGCACAACAATAGACGTCGCCTTCGCCATGTTCGGTGTACTGGGCAATCAGCAGGAAGCCGAGCGTAGCGGGGAAGAAGTACATAGGATTCTGCACACGGACTTCACGGCGCAGGCCGTGTTACTTACGGAATTGACGCATCGTATGAAACAACGAGGAAGGGGAACGGTGGTGGCTTTTTCCTCTATTGCGGGGGCCCGGGTGCGTCGCCCAAATTACGTCTACGGTTCCGCGAAGTGCGGTTTAGATGGATTTTGTCAGGGTATGCAAGATGCCCTCGTCGGTACGGGGGTGCGCCTATTAGTGATTCGTCCTGGTTTTGTTATCGGACGAATGACTCAAGGAATGGACCCAGCTCCGCTGTCATCCACTCCGGCTCGCGTGGCTCGCGCCACAGTCGATGCCCTAGCCAATCCACATGCAACAAATATCTGGGTTCCTGCTCAACTCAAGGTCTTAGCAGCAGTCATGCAACTGGTACCGCGCTGGTTATGGCGTCGAGCTCCCCGCTAATCTCTTAAGCACGATAGGCTGGAGGGGAGAGAGGCTTAGATATAAGCTAAGGGGGCATGCGGAAGCAACTCACTGCCGCTGGTGTGTGATCGATGGTGAGGCCGCGCAACAAACCCATCTCTCAGTAATTTTCCATGAGAGACCGTCAGTCAGGAGCAATTTTCTATGCCTTTGGTGGCAGCTGCTTATTTTCTCATTGAGCTCATTGCTTTCTTCCTCATAGGGAAGTGGATTGGGTTCGGTTGGGCGCTGATATTATTAATCGCGCTGTTCATCGCTGGTATGGCTGTGTCTGCCTGGCAATTGCGCGCCTTGACTGAGCGCGTGGCTACCCAGACAAATCATCCCGGCAAACTTACAGCAGACGCCGCTTTAACTGTTGTTGGTGCCTTCCTGGTTGCCGTTCCCGGTATCGTCTCGACAGTATGCGGCTTATTACTCATGCTTCCGCCAACCCGTGCACTCACCCGTAAACTCATCGGCGCAAGCGCCCGTCGAGCTTTGGCTAACTTCGGTGGTTCCGCGTTTACAACAGTTACCCAGTATGGTGCTCCCGGCAGCAAAAATATTCCCGGATGGGGAGAGGTCATTGATCATCGAGAAGATGAAGCTCCTCGCGGTCCCCGCAACAACAGCTCCTCATCCTCAGATGATCCTTCAGACAAGAACAAGGGCATTACAGAGTAGTGTTTCGCCTGGTCCTCGCCGCTTTTAGTGGGCTGATGCTCTATGCATCCTTCCAACCGACGGGGTTGTGGTGGGCTGCTCCAATTGGTTTTGCTCTCTTCTTCCTGGCCGTCACGTCAGAGCGCGCCATTGTCATGGCATGGCTTCAGGGCGCTGTGCTCTACCTATTGCTTCTGCCATGGGTCGGGGAATTTGTTGGCTGGTATGCGTGGGTTGCTCTTGCTGCAGTCCAATCGTTGTATTCTCTGCTTTTTGGTCTGGGCTTAAGATACGCTCTTCGCCGCCCTCTGAACGCCAGTCGTTTTCAGGTTTTCACCTCGGCAATCGCCATAGCCGCGTGGTTTACTGCTACCGAATGGCTCCGTTCCAGTTGGCCTTTTGGTGGGTTTCCTTGGGGGCGCATTGCGTGGGGGCAGGTGGGCGGTCCTCTGGGTTGGTGGGTTCAGCTGGGTGGGCCAGCCTTGGTTTCTTTTATCACCGTGTTTTCTGGGATAGCGTTGGCATGGACGACCTGGTTCGCGTGCGCTGGACGGTTTTATTTTTTCCGACGCTACACGGCTCCTTCCTCCCGACTGTATCTCGGAGTACCAGCAGCCATTGCACTAGTTGTGGCCGTAGGTATCGGTACGGCGGTATCCATTAATTCCTCCATCATGGCTAAAGATACAGACATGGAAGCCAGCGATAACGCCCACATCAATGTCGCTGCCATTCAGGGCAATGTCCCGCGACTCGGCTTAGATTTTGCGGCCCAACGTCGCGCTGTGTTGGATAACCACGCACGGCTTACGCACACTCTTGCCGAGGAGGTTCGGGCAGGAAAACAGCCTCAGCCGGATCTGGTGATTTGGCCGGAAAACGCCTCTGATGTCAATCCTTTCACCAGCACGGAAGCAGCGGAAATTATCCAATCCGCGGTCGACGACATCCGTGCTCCTATTCTGCTAGGTACGGTATCTCCCGAGCACAACAGCATGTATGCCTGGGGGGCAGACGGACCGGGGGACGTGCATAACAAGCGCTATTTGCAGCCTTTCGGGGAATACATGCCTTTTCGTGATCTGCTTCGCATGATCACTCCCTTAGTGGATCGAGCAGGTAACTTCCAGCCAGGTAGCGATAATGGTGTCGTGACGATGGAGCCGTACTCTCTTGAGTCCCCAAGCCATTATCCTGTCGAGGTGGGAGTGGCGACCTGTTATGAAATCGCATTCGATGGGGCTACTCGTCGTGCTATCAACGGCGGGGCACAAATACTAACCACCCCCACGAACAACGCCACCTTTGGTTTTACCGATATGACGTATCAACAGTTGGCAATGAGCCGTATGCGCGCCATGGAGTATGACCGCTCATTGGTTGTTGCAGCAACCAGCGGCGTCTCCGCCATAATCAATCCCGACGGCTCTGTCGTCGAGCACAGCACGATATTCCAGCCAGCCATACTCAGTGCTAACCTCTCGCTGCGAGACTCGCGAACTATATCAGCTTATGTCGGACCATGGGTAGAGTGGGTTTTATCCGCCATGGGTATCTGCTTCGTCATTGCTGGTTTCGCCATCAAACGGTGTGGCGTGACGTCGGGTAAAAACGAGCCGACACGCCACCCGAATCGGCAGAAAGCACAGTGAGTGACTAAACTCAGCAGGGTAATGGGGCCGCACATGCCCGCATAAGAAAGGTTGTTTTATACATGGCGAAGCTCAGCGACAAGACGCTGGTCATCATCCCCACGTTCAACGAGAAGGAAAACCTTCCGCTGATCATCAACCGTTTGCTCGCCGCCGAGCCCGAGCGCGTCAATGTTCTCGTCGTCGACGATAACAGTCCGGACGGCACCGGCGAGCTAGCTGACGACATGGCAGCCAAGGACGAGCGCATCAAAGTTATGCACCGGCAGGGCAAGGGGGGCCTCGGCGGCGCGTACATCGCCGGATTTAAATGGGGTCTCGACCGTGACTACGAGATCTTGTGCGAGATGGATGCCGACGGCTCGCACGCCCCAGAGCAACTGCACCTGTTGTTGGATCGCATCGACTCCGGCGCTGAAATGGTCATCGGTTCGCGTTATGTCCGTGGCGGCAAAACCGTAAATTGGCCAGCATCGCGCCAAATCCTCTCCAGAGGAGGTAACTTGTATGCCTCAATGGCCCTAGGTGCGGGACTATCCGACATCACCGGCGGCTACCGTGCCTACCGTCGAGAAGTTCTCGAGGGTATCGACCTAGACGCGGTGGATTCTGCGGGATATGTCTTCCAAGTAGACCTCGCTTTCCGCGCTGTCATGGCTGGCTTCGACGTGCGCGAAGTACCTATCACCTTCACCGAACGTGAACTCGGCGAATCTAAGATGAGCGGCAATATCGTCTCCGAAGCAATGATTCAGGTAACCAAGTGGGGAGCAGCCCACCGAGCTGAACAAGCGAAGAACCTGGCATCTGAATTTTGGCGTATCGGTTCGGGCAGCTTTATCAACATGTTTAAGTAAGTTTTCTGAGCATGCCGTGAAATAGAAGAGTTGCAAAAAGCTCCCTCTCTGCGAATCATCGGGAAAGGGAGCTTTTCTCTTGAGGGAAAGAGCACTTCGTACAACGGCTCAGCCATTATTAGCGGCTTCTTGCTCCTTCATCAACTTGACCGCATTACGGCGACGCTTCCGTAGTAATTCAATGCGCTCCTCAAGGAGAACGTCCAGCTCTTCGAGAGAACGGCGCTCCCGGAGCATATCCCAGTGGGTACGCGGAGGCTTAGCAGGTTTGGTTTCCTGGCCATCACCCTCCATGAGGGTGCCCATCTGTCCGTTCTTGCACATCCACTCATTAGGGACTTCAGCGTCATCAGCGAACGGAACCTCATAGACCTCGCCATTTTCGGTCTGGTACTTCACCATGCGACGAGGAGCCAGATCATGATCGCGATCGGTCTCGTAGGACACAGCGCCCATGCGGCTACCGCGGAGTACGCGATCTGCCATTGTGCCTCACTCCTAAAATTCTTTGGTTGGAAGGTCAAGCGTGCCACGGGAACAGTGGCACAACCACACTAGTGTAACGGGTTTCGCTTTATAGTTATTCAACGGATAGCTACTAACATTTGTTCCCATGCCCACTCATCCCGTGAGAAAGCCCCCTAACCACTGCGCATGGTGTGGCAAAGAGATGACGATCAACCCAGCAGGCCGGCGCCGAAAGTACTGTTCGCATGCGTGTCGGCAACGCTCCTATGAACAGCGCCACCAGCTCGAAGGCACGGGTATTCCCCAGGATTCGGTCATCTTATCTGCCTCTAAGGTAGCCAAACTCCACGATGAATTATTCGAGTTGCGTTGTGCTGCCGAAGACATCCACACAGCGGCTCACGATGGGGAAGACCATGCAACTATCGCGCTACTCGCGGCGGACGTTGTGAACATCGCCCGTCAGGTCGAAAACTTCCGCAACCACTAGTCGCATACGAGGTCTCTGCGTGCAGTTTATGATTAGCTTTTTTCAATTTGGGGGCTAGGCTTATACGCATGCGTAAGGGAATCATCACGCTCGGTGTCATCGGCATCATTTTCTGTCTACTCTTTGCTTTCGGTCCAATCGTGATGCACATGATCAACGATAAGGGCCTCAAGGCCGCAGACATGGCCACTGGTGGTGAACCAGCATCCATCGGTATGGATGGTTCTTGGTACACAGTCCAGGGTTACGGTTCAAATTCCACTCAGGCCGGTTATACATTTTTCGAAAAGCTACCCGCAGAATCTAAAACCACATCTGGGCGGACCGATAACCTCCAGGACGAACACGTCCACGGTGAGCTCACCGTCAAGAATGAGATGCTGACCGCTGGCAAGGTGGAGGTCGATGTTGCCTCTATTACCTCCGATAATCAAAAGCGGGATAACAACGTACGCAAAGACATTCTGCACACCACTGAGTTTCCTAAAGCGACGTTTAGCCTCACTAAACCCGTGGACATCTCCCGTCTTCCCTCTGATGGAAAAGTTGCTCCCATCACGGTTACTGGAGATCTCACACTACACGGCGTCACTAAGCGCATCACTACCGAGCTGAAAGTTCTTCGCACAGGGGAGAGCGTCATAGTCCAAGGCAACATTCCGGTGAAACGTTCAGATTTCAAGATAGATACAGGTCAGTTTGTTGCCGCTGTGATCCAAGACGAAGGTACGATTGATCTGCTCTTAGTCTTCCAACAAAAGCACTAATAGGGCACAATTCCTTTGTTGCTTGGCGGAGCTTTCCTAGCCCTCAGTACATCGATTCCACGCCGTCAGTAAAGAGCATAGAAACATGTCACCCCAAACCATTTTCTTTTCCCGTATTATGCGCATCGTGGTGTTGCTGTTTTTCACCATTTATCTACTGATGAGCGCGAATAGCTGGGTGAACTATCTTTTTAGCGCGGTCTGCATCCTTTTTCTTCTCACTACAGTCTGGCAACTATGGGCTACCTATAAGCGTGACGGAGGGCTGCCATGACGGCCGCTGCCGCGCAGGCTTCTTTGCGCTCCCTTCTTCATTCCCGGGACGTTGATACGGCTCGGCAATGGCTATCGGCGGAGACTTCTTCATCAATTGCCGAGGAGTTTTCGCGGCTTACCCCCTCTGAAATGGCAATAGCCTTCCGTCTTCTCACGAAAGAACGCGCTCTCAGAGTTTTCGAGTTTATTGATCCTCCTGTGCAGGCTGATCTTCTCCACGGTCTCCGAGAGGAGGAGACAGGGGAAATGTTCAACTCTCTAGCACCGGATGATCAGGCAGAGCTCCTCGACGAAATGCCCGCAAAAGTGGCGGCGCGTTTGCTCGAGGGGTTACCGAACTCTCGGCGAGAACTAGTCGATGACCTTCTTGGTTATCCTGCTGAATCTGCAGGTCGACTCATGGTTCCTACGCCCACAGTGCTCTCACCGCGCGTCACGAGGGAGGAAGCACTGGAGAAGATACAGCGCAATGCTGAGAATTCTCGCCATCCCGATATAAACGCAAGCCACTCTGAAATTGCGGTCATACCCGTGACAGATGATACCCGTAAGCTTCTCGGTACAGTTGCACTATCATCACTGGTCACAGCACCGACTGGTACAAGAGTGGAGGAGTTGCTGCATAGAGATAAGCACCATGTACAGGCTTCAGAGGACCAGGAGGTTGCCGCTCGTCTTATGCAGGAATCAGACATGCTGGCATTGCCTGTGGTGGATGCTGAGGAGCGTATTCTCGGCCTCATCACGGTCGATGACGCCATGGAGGTACTGGAGTTCGAGGCTACCGAAGATGCTTATCGCTCGGGTGGCTCAGAACCTCTCAAAGAGCCTTATCTCACAGCTACCGTTATGACACTTGCGAAGAAACGTGGCATCTGGCTAATCATCCTCATTCTCGCGGCATTTCTCACCATCAATGTCATGGAGATTTTCGAATCCACACTCGAGGCGGTGGTGGTTCTCAGCGTTTTTGTGCCAATGATCATCGGTACGGGTGGCAATGCCGGCTCGCAAGCAGCCAGTTCCGTTGTACGTGCCTTGGCAGTCGATGAAGTACGGCCGAGCGATATCTTTCGCGTGATCTGGCGAGAGGTACGCGTGGGCTTTCTGCTTGGTATCTTTCTGGGCGCGCTTATTTTCCCTGTGATCTTCCTTTTGTACGACGGCCGCGTCGGCGCGACAATCTCACTTTCCATCGTGGCAATTTGTACGTGGGCATGCATTGTCGGCGGCGTACTCCCGTTGGCCGGCCGTCAGCTCGGTGTCGATCCAGCTGTGTTTTCGACGCCAGTGGTGTCGACGCTCGTGGATGCGACTGGGTTGCTGATCTATTTTTCCGTGGCGGGAATGATCATGGCTGAGCAAATTGCTGCAGCTACCGGAGGGTAAAGAAACGTCACAGTGACATTTCTCCACCTATGACGTGTGTGTTCTTTCGCTAGAAAATGAGAGCTCTGGCGAGGACCTAACACTCGCTAGAGCTCTTTTAGCCGATAATATACATTATGACACTTTGGCTCGGTTAGCCCAATTCGTTCTTCACTTCCTCCTCGATGACGCCCTCAATGTCATCGGCCTCAGACTCGTCGATCTTGTCCTCCAGCTCAATCTTTTCTTCCTTACCGAAGTGAACCTCCGGATCCTCCCGCTTTTCCATAAGCTCTCGGATGTCCTCACGGATCTTGATCTCCTTAGCTATGTCTTTGCGGTGTTTTACCCACCAGAAAGTCAGCGTCAGCACCATCACAATGCCCACGTAACCAATGACTGGGTACACATAGGTCATCAGGGTCTCGAAGCCCACGAAGCTCACCGCGTACCCAACTAAACACGTGACGAGAAACGCCGGAGTGTATCGTCGTGGATTATTCACCGTAAGACGCTTGCCCAACGCGTAGAACATACCGATACAGGTGTTGTAAATCATGGCAAAAATGATCCACACCATTATTGAAGCCATCACAGGGTGCATGGACTCAAAAAGTTGCAGCATAGGGACATCACTGGTCGCTACTTCGTCCATATTGAGCAACAAAGTGACGGCCGCCATCAACAACATGGCGGTATAGAGCAACCCTCCACCAAGGCCACCCAATCCCACTTCTCGCGGATTCGAATAATTGCCACCAATTACTAGGCACATTGACACTCCCAGCATCAATGCCAACCCGTTGTAGTTAATGGCAGACAGGAGCCACGGACTCACCGGTGAATCCTGCTGCTGCGCTACATCGTTGAGTGGAGCCACGTCACTAGGAAGATTCATCATCGTATAGACGAAAGCAACAATGACTGCGACGATGATCAACGGCGTAAGAAAGGAAATCACGCTAGACACTTTGTCCACATCTAACAGACCAGTCGCCATCACAATGACAAGCATGATCGCGGAACCAATCCAAGCCGGCAACCCAAACTGCTGTTCTAAATTGGCCCCCGCACCCGCCAGCATCACAAAACCAATCGCGAACATTGTGGCAGTCACTGAAATATCCAGAAACTTCGACATCACTGGATGCGACACATTACGGAAAACAAAATTGTGCTCATCCGCGAGGAAAAAGCTCCCCAATTGCAGGATAACTGCTCCGGCGATGGTCATGATGACCCCGGCGAGAAGCGCACCCCAGATTCCGATGCTGCCAAAAGAAACAAAAAACTGAACAACTTCTTGCCCTGTAGCAAAACCAGCTCCCACCAGCAGTCCTACGAAAGACAAGGAGATCTTAAGAGCTCGTGCGAACGACATCTCTTCGATTAATTCCTCTTAAACTCGTCGTTATTTTCTATACTCGTCAAAACAACTGCCCTGGGCGCAAATCTGCCACAGAGCAAACAGTCATCCATACTAGATAAAAATATGCACTCCTGCACGGAGGGCTTCATGGCGTCGGAAATCTAATAATCCGGTAGAACTAACTGTATGAAGGCTCTGAAGTACACTACAGAAACTGTCCTCATCACTGGCGCGAGCTCCGGTCTAGGAGTGGAATTTGCCCGCAGACTCGCAGCACGAGGAGCCAATCTCGTGCTCGTCGCCCGCCGAGAGGGACGGCTTCAAGCTCTGGCCGAACTGCTTGAAGCCTCCTACGGCATTAAGGCCATCGCCCTCGCAAAAGACCTCGCCGTTCCCGGCGCGGGCACTGAACTACAAGCAGAATTAGATGCCCGAGACATCACAGTCACCTCCCTCATCAACAACGCGGGATTCGCCAACTACACACGGTTTACTGAGGTAGAGCCCAGAAATTTGCATAATGAGATTGCAGTTAATATCGACGCGCTAGTGGAACTTACGCGAGCCTATCTCCCCCGCTTCCTCGAACGCGCAAGCGGTTTTTTGGTCAACGTCTCCAGTATTGCAGCGATGCAACCTTCTCCAGGGATGGCCGCTTACGGCGCCTCCAAAGCTTTTGTTCTCAACTTCACAGAAGCTCTATGGGCGGAAAACCGTCATTGCGGCGTCAGGATCCTCGCGCTATGCCCAGGGCCCACCGATACCGAGTTTTTCCACGTCGCGGGCAGTGAGAAAGCAGACGGAGGGATGAAAAGAATGGAGCCAGAAGCTGTGGTCACGGATTGCTTAAAGACCCTCGAAAAGAAATCACCACCCCCGTCACGCGTAGTCGGTACCTCCAATGGAGTCCTCAGCAGCCTCCCGGGCTTTCTACCTCGCCGTGTGGTCGCCAATGCCATGCGGTTGAAAATGGATATGTAGATCCCAAGTGCTCCACAAGTCACTTCCGCTTCTCTTCACTGCACGGCTCTAGCTAAAGCGTCCCAGTAGCATTTTCATTGCGAACGCTATCCACATACTTCTTCAAGTGTTCGCCCACTCTCTTACCGGAGTGAATGCAACCACCCAAGAATGTGCCTTCGAGGGCATTCTTTCCGTGCATTCCTCCCCCTCCGAAGCCCGCCACTTCACCCGCAGCATAGAGTCCTGGCAATACGGAGCCATCGGCGCGCAGGCAACGGCCTTCCAAATCTGTCTCAATCCCGCCTAAAGTCTTGCGGGTCAGGATACGCAGTCGCACAGCGATAAGTGGACCGTGTGCATCGTCAAGGATCTTATGGGGGCTTTGACAGCGAACGATCTTATCACCCAAATATCCGCGAGCCATACGAATGTAATTGACCTGGTAATCCTTGGAGAATTTGTTATCAATCTGGCTATCGCGATCCTCGATCTGGCGGCGTAGATCCGCCACATCAATCTGCGGAGCATCTTCTCCCACCAGCTGATTCATACCTTTCACCAGGTCACCCAAGTTCTCGGCGATAACCCAATCCTCCCCATGATCCATAAAATTTTGGATAGCAGGGTGAGTTCCCGGACCAACTTTTGTAAGGAGATTCTTCACCTTTTTAATCGTTAGATCAGGGTTTTGTTCAGAGCCGGAGAAGATGAATTCTTTATCGACGATGGACTTATTCAAGACAAACCATGAGTATCCATATCCCGTGCGCCCCACGTAGGCTAAACCTTTGAGATTGTCACCGCCTGGAATGATGGTGGTCGGCAGGCGTTTGCCCTCCGCATCAAGCCATAATGATGACGGGCCGGGAATGATGCGAATGCCATGGGTCGGCCACACTGAATCCCAATTCTGCATGCCTTCGGGATAGTGCCACATGCGATCGGTATTGGTGAGGCGAGCTCCAGCGGCTTCAGAAATCCCAATCATGCGACCATCTACGTGGGCTGGCACTCCCTGCACCAGATCCTTGGGAACAGGTCCCCAACGATCTTCCGGCCACGTGCGGCGCACGAGGTCAAGATTGCCTCCAATACCTCCAGAGGTGACCGCTACAGCGGCCGCGCGCAATTCAAATTCACCGATCCCGTCTCGGCTGGACGCCACTCCCCGCTCCTCTGGAGCTTCCGCCAGAACAGTGCCACGTACTCCCACCACGCGCGAGCCCTGAGGATCGCTCTTGGTAATAAGCTCATCAACTTGGTGACGGAAAAGAAACGCGACTTTTCCCTCGCGCTCAAATTTTTCCAGTGGTTCGCGGAAAACACGCACCACTTCTGGACCAGTACCCCACGTCAAGTGAAAACGTGGAACTGAATTGCCGTGTCCCGACGCGTCGCCCGAACCGCGCTCAGCCCAACCAACTGTAGGAAGCACATTCAGCCCTAAGGACTTCAGGTAATCGCGCTTCTCCTGCGCAGCAAAACGTACGTATTCACGACCCCAGCGGCGAGGCCAATAGTCATTATCGGCATCGTCGTATTGAGCTGAGTTCTGCCAATCTCGCCACGCGAGCTCCTCGCTGTCTTTTACCCCCATGATTTTCTGCTCGGGGCTATTGACATAGAACAACCCCCCTAAAGACCAAAATGCCTGTCCACCCAAATTCTTGCGATTCTCTTGGTCGACGACCAGGACTTTCAACCCACTACGCACCGCTTCAAAAGTTGTGACCATACCCGCAAGACCTGCGCCAACGACAATCACATCAGGGTTAAATGCCTGCCCGTTAGAATGAGAAATTGTGCTCACGGCCCTTCGCGTTCCTTCCCATGGAGATGATACGGACACGCATAGTGCCCCGGGATGATTCAATGTCGAAGGCTAGTTTATTTTGTGTACCAAGGCTCCGTGGCACTTCTCGTGGATTAGTCGCAAATGGTGCCCACAAAGGTTACTGACGAAGAATTACTCACCTAGATCATTCCCAGGCCGTCATTCACGGGCATGAGCCATCGAAAGTACCGGCGACGACGCTCATATCTATCAATCTCAGTGGTAACGCGGCTGGAAAACAAACTGCACGCAGTCCAACTCGCCATGGTGAACCAGCGCCTGATGCAAGGCCAATTGATACTCCCATAAGCGCCGAAACACCACATCAAAACCAGCCGCAGCGGCTTGACGCTCTCGGGCAACGAAATTAGCTCGCCACAGTGGAATGGTTGCAGCGAGGTGTGTACCAATGTGGTTTTCTGCAACGACGCGCATATCGGTGTGCCGTGCCGTCGTGTCCAGCACCTGCTGAATTGTCGGGTAGTCCAACGCCGGCCACACGTAAGCACGCATAACATCGAGCGCCTCTCTACTGGTCTCCCGCATCTTCTCGGTAGCCACGCAGGACTGTATGACGGCGATGCCGTCTCGAGACAACATACGATCCACCGCCCGGAGGTAGTGTTTGAGCCCACCGACTCCCAGGGTTTCCATACTCTCTACGGAGAAAACTGCCTCATATTCGCCCGACCACTGCCGCGGCGACGGTATCGGGCCATCGATGAGTTCTACGCGAACAGCTCCTGCCACGCCTGCGGCACGTACCCGTGCCTCAACCGCATCTGCATGATCCTCGTCACTGGTCAGAACATCCACACTTGCACCACGCAAAGCGGCTTGCACTGCGAGTTGACCTCCTGAACTCGGAAGTTCCAACACGCGATCTCCAGGTCGAACCTCCGCCTCATCCAGCATCGCTTCTATACGCCGTTTTTGAGCGTCATCAAGGTCGCGTCGATCGACATGCTCGGTCTCGCCAAAGAAAGTGATATCCACGGGCCAGGTTTCCGTCGTCTTTGAGTTTGCACTCGGGTGGACTGTCACTTCTTCAGCTGAGGACGTTCGGGACGACGCAGAAAACAAGGCTGCCCCCGTTGCGCGAGTAGCACCGGCGTAGAGCTCTACGAGTCCTTCGGGAATCTCGCCAGGTCGCACCTGACCGAACTTGTGCCGATGGGTATGCCCAAAGTTACCCAGCAAACGTTTTGAGGTCTTCTCTAATGGCTGAGATAAAATCACGTGGAGTACCTCGTGCAGTGGCTCTGCACTCCACTCTCCGGCCATATAGCCTTCTGCCAAGCCCAACCAGCCATCCGCAACGATGCGGTCAATGACCTGCCCGTCTCGAACAACCATGTGCGGTGTGCTCCCGGTCTCAAGCGACACGTCATGAGCTTGCAGTAGTTCTTCTAGGCGGGAGGTTACATCACGCGCACGCAGACCTTGAAAACGGGCACGTGGAGGCATGACCAGATTTGGCCAGCGCTCTTCATCGATGTACTGCTCCACGATTTTGCGGACACCTCCTAGTCCCCCCGAAGTTACTAGGAAAACAACATTATTCCTGTCCGACACAGCCGATTCGCCGCAATTTTCCTTGTCCCGGGGTACTGGTAAGGGTGATTTATCACGAGCCGACATGAAGGATTCAGTAGTTGGGGTCTAACATGGGACTGTTCCTCAAAACCGAGGGTTCCACAGGTCTGGCAAGACTTTCCCAATTGCACCAATAGAGGAGATCACCTGTATGACTACCACCCCATACCGCCCATCCGGCGGTCGCCACCACGTCGTCATCATCGGCGCCGGCTTCGGTGGCCTCTTTGCGGCCAAGAAATTCAAGGATGCAGACGTGTCCGTAACTATCGTTGACCGCACCAACCACCACCTGTTCCAGCCGCTGCTGTACCAGGTTGCAACCGGCATTCTCTCCTCCGGGGAGATTGCCCCCTCTATTCGCCAAATCTTGGCGGATCAGGAAAACGTTCGCGTGGTTAAGGGTGAAGTCCGCAACGTCAACCTCGCCGAGCACACCGTCACCGCCGACTTGGGTGGCAAAGATGAAGTATTGGATTACGACAGCTTGATCGTCGCTGCCGGAGCTGGGCAGTCCTACTTTGGTAATGAGCACTTCGCTGAGTTCGCGCCGGGCATGAAGACTATCGACGATGCTCTTGAGATCCGCGCACGCGTTACTGGTGCATTCGAGCGCGCTGAGATCACTGACGATCCAAAAGAACGCGAACGCCTGTTAACATTCGTGGTTGTCGGAGCAGGCCCGACCGGGGTGGAGCTGGCTGGACAGTTGGCTGAAATGGCACACCGCACGTTGCGTGACGAGTTCCGTGAAATCAATACCAAGAACACCCGTATTTTGCTGGTAGACGGTGGACCTCAGGTACTCATGCCATTTGGCAAGCGGCTAGGGCGCAAAGCCGCTCGTCGCCTCGAAGAAATGGGCGTTGAAGTCATTCCAAACTCTCTCGTCACTAACGTGAATAAAGAGGGCGTGACCTTTAAAGATCTCAAGACGGATATCGAGACGACAGTTCCCGCCTACTGCAAGATTTGGTCCGCTGGTGTCGCCGCTTCCCCATTGGGTAAGCACATTGCAGATCAGGCTGGCGTCGACGTCGACCGTGCCGGTAGGGTATCTGTCAACAAAGATCTCACTGTCGGTGAGCACAAGAATGTGTTTGTCGTCGGCGATATGATCAATCTCGATGGCCTTCCGGGTGTTGCCCAGGTTGCTATGCAAGGTGGACAGTACGCCGCACGCACAATCATCGATCAGGTAGAAAACCGCACGTCACCCGCTTCGCGCCCGCCATTCGATTACTTTGACAAGGGTTCGATGGCAATCGTCTCCCGTTTCAATGCGGTGGTGAAGCTCAATAAAGCCGAGGTGTCTGGCTTCGTCGGTTGGCTGATGTGGTTGGTTCTCCATCTTCTCTACATGGTTGGTTTCCGTAATCGCGCGGTCGCCGCATTTTCGTGGGGTCTGAATTCTGTTTCCCGACGGCGCTGGCAGCTGGTTGCCACACGTCAGCAGCTTCACGCTCGGAACGCCCTGCGTAAACTGCGCGAGATGGAGGACAAGGAAGGTATCCGCTCGATCGAGGTTCGGGATAACCTTCGTTTCGGCGAAGGGCGCGATACTCGAGCAGTGTCCGACTAACCGTGCGACCGTTATCCGAACGGTGGATGGGACCCTGAGCGAATAAGCGCGCCTCTCTGGGTGCAGTTCCCCTCCACTGAGAGGGGTTAGTTTTATCCTCTACTACCCTCCTCTTTCCCATTCGGCTTTGAGTCCACTACTGGCTCAGGAACTACGGCCGTCTTCAGATGGGTAAGCGCCACGAGTTTTCCCGTACGTTCGTTGCGGTGCTCGATGCGCCATAGTTGAGTGGTGCGCCCCACATGTTCTGGTCGCGCCGTGGTGACAATAACGTCACCTTTTTTAGAGGGACGCAGAAAATCCGTGTGATTGCTGGTACCCATTACAGCCGGCCCCGCTCCTGCCGCGATGTATGCGGCTACAGAACCTGCGGATTCCCCTAGAGCTGCGTATATCCCGCCATGGGTGACACCCCATGGTTGCAGATGTTTGTCGCTGATCTCCAGACGCATCGTCACGCCGTTAGGGCCAGCAGCTGTGTACGTCACTCCGAGATGAGAATCGAGGTTGACACCAACTTCATTCGACTCGTTAATCAGATCCACGATCTCCGGTGGGAGCTCTTCCGTCACCGCTCTAGCCGCGGCCTCATGGAACTGCATCAACTGTCGACTTTTCCCACGCGATAAGTCACTGGGTGCCTGTGTTTCCAACTTCTCACTCATGCCATCACCGTATAGGAAGAGCGGACGCTAAAATGAGAAACCATGACTAATTCCTCAGCGACTTCCTCATCCGCGTCGTCTACCAACGGCTCCGCACAGATCGGTGTGGTCGGTCTCGCCGTCATGGGTTCCAACATTGCCCGTAACTTTGCGCGCCATGGTCATACGGTAGCTGTTTACAACCGCACCACTGCGAAAACGGACGCATTTATGGAGGAGTTCGGAAATACCGGCAGCTTTGTTCCAGCCAACTCCATCGAAGAGTTCGTCGCTTCGTTGGAACGTCCTCGTCGGGCGTTAATCATGGTTGCTGCTGGCGCTGGGACCGACGCAGTCATTAACCAACTGGCGGATGCCATGGATGAAGGCGATATCATCATCGATGGCGGAAACGCCTTGTACACCGACACAATTCGTCGCGAAAAAGAAATGGCGAATCGTAACCTCATGTTTGTTGGAGCAGGCATTTCAGGTGGTGAGGAAGGTGCTCTTCATGGTCCGGCCATCATGCCTGGCGGTCCACAGGAATCTTATGAGTCACTCGGACCCCTACTAGAGTCAATCTCCGCTCATGTGGATGGAACTCCTTGCTGCACGCACATCGGGCCAGATGGCGCAGGCCACTTCGTAAAGATGGTTCACAACGGCATTGAGTATGCCGACATGCAAGTTATCGGCGAGGCTTACCACCTGTTACGTCACGCGGCGGGAATGGAGCCTGCTGAGATAGCCGATGTATTCCGTGAATGGAACAAGGGTGACTTGGAATCTTACTTAGTGGAGATCACCGCGGAAGTCCTAGCACAAGTTGATGCAGAAACCGGCAGGCCATTAGTGGACATCATTGTTGACTCAGCTGGCCAAAAAGGCACGGGCCGCTGGACGGTCAAGTCAGCACTGGACTTAGGAATTCCGGTAACGGGCATTGGTGAAGCTGTTTTCGCTCGAGCTTTGTCTTCTGCAAAGGATCAGCGTCGGGCCGCGTTCGGCAACCTTCCTTCCGGCAAGATATCAGGCGCCATCAAAGAGTCTGATCGGGAACAGTTCATCGAAGATGTTCGTCGAGCGTTGTACGCGTCGAAACTCGTTGCCTATGCCCAGGGTTTTGATCAAATTGTTGCGGGGTCTAAGGAATATGGCTGGGACCTCGACCCAAAGGATATGGCCACAATCTGGCGTGGAGGCTGCATCATCCGTGCGCAGTTCCTCAACCGTATTCGCGAAGCGTATGAGACCAATCCACAATTGCCGTCATTGCTTCTCGATGGATATTTCAACGATGAGCTCGAGGGGCTTATTGATTCATGGCGGACAATCGTAGTAACTGCGACGCAGCAAGGTCTGCCGGTTCCTGTCTTCGCTTCGTCACTGTCTTATTACGATGCGCTACGTGCCGACCGCCTACCGGCTGCCCTAATCCAAGGACAGCGTGACTTTTTCGGGGCGCATACCTACGGTCGCATTGATCGCCCTGGAGCTTTCCACACTCTGTGGTCCGGTGAACGTAATGAGGTTGAGGCCTAAGTGGCATCTGGCTCTTCTCAACGACGCACACCACGCCGCCGTAGTGGCCGGCCGGTTCGCCACAAAAAGCGCCCAGAGAAGTCGTCGCCTCCGACCTCTTCACCCAAGGGTCATCAGCAGTCACGGGCAGCCACCTTGGCTAACACGTCTATCACGTTCGCCGACTTGGGCTTACCTTTGCCGCTGACTCAGGCTCTCAACGCAGAAGGGTTTCTCCACCCATTCCCTATCCAGGCTTTGGCTATCCCGCACGCTCTCAGTGGTCGAGATGTGCTAGGGCGAGGCCCCACCGGCTCTGGCAAAACTTTCACATTCGGCTTACCAATAATTAGCGCGTTGATGAAGGGGTTTTCACGTCCCAAGGCGCCCCGTAGCGTGATACTCGTACCAACCCGCGAACTTGCGGTACAGGTACGCTCCAGGCTCGAGCCATTCGCTGCCGCCGCGGGGCAGCGTATTCTTGAGGTCGTTGGCGGGGTGAAAATCAGCCACAACATCCGGTCGCTGGCCCGTCCGGTAGATATTTTGGTTGCTACTCCAGGACGCGCCCAAGATCTTGTCAGGCAGCGCCTCATCACGCTCGACGATGTTTGCGTGGTAACGCTCGACGAGGCAGATCAAATGGCCGACATGGGCTTTTTGCCTCAGGTCACATCGCTATTAAAGCGTATGCCGCAAGACACTCAATACCTGCTGTTCAGTGCCACGCTTGACGGAGATGTCAAGATCCTTGTCGACCGTTTCATGCATAATCCAGTGGAACACGCAACGACACCAGCTAAAGCTAACCTCGATACTACGACTCACTACCTCGTCGCCGTCAGCGACGGAGCGGATCGTCGCAATCTAGTTGTAGCTTTAGCCCAGAACTCTACTCGTGCCATCATGTTTGTACGGACGAAGTACGCGGTGGATCGCTTGACACACACGCTGCTCAAGGCTGGAGTGGCGGCGGTCGGCCTCCACGGAAACAAAGGACAGTTTTCCCGCACGTCTGCGCTCGAGGACTTTGTCAGTGGAACGGCCTGCGTACTAGTAGCCACAGATATTGCTGCGCGAGGAATCGATATTTCCGATGTCGAGCTCGTGGTTCATATCGATATACCAGCTGAGCACAAAGCGTATATACACCGCGCCGGACGCACCGCCCGTGCAGGTTCGGCAGGAACGGTCGTAACATTGGCTTTCGATGATGCTGTTGAGGATGCCCTCACTCTGCTCGAGAAGGCTGGTGTAAAACCTTTACAGCTCAGTAGCGAACAGTTGCTGGAAAAAATCGCGTTGAAGAAGGGGCGCCGATAATTCATGGACATACTGCTGTCCGTCCTAGGCCTAATAGGTTTCGTTGCATTGACCGCGTGCACAGGTCTTTTCGTTGCTGTGGAATTTGCCCTTACCGGTATAGAGCGATCCACAGTGGACGATCATGTCAAAACAAAGGGAGATTCCACGGCTAAGCTACTGCGTAAAGCCCACGGAGAACTCAGCTTCCTGCTTTCTGGTGCCCAACTGGGCATCACTCTCACCACGCTGGCCACTGGTTATCTCGCCGAACCAATTCTGGCTCGGTTCTTTACCCCCCTTCTAGAGCTGGTGGGTCTGCCAGAATCCGCGACGATGACTGTGGCTTTGCTGTTGTCATTGGTCATCGCTACCGCTTTATCGATGGTCTTCGGTGAGTTGGTTCCGAAGAACCTGGCCATCGCCCATCCCCTCCAAGTGGGTCGTTACACGGTTCGTCCTGTCTGGACTTTTAATAAAGTCTTGGCGGCTTTTATTCGGGCAATGAATAACTCTGCGAATGTCATCGTGCGCAAACTGGGTATCGAACCTGCCGATGAGCTCGCCAGTGCCCGTAGCCCGCAGGAGCTGTCTGCCTTGGTGAAGAATTCCACCGGCGATGGTGGTTTCACTGCCGGTAAGGCTCGGGTTCTCGACAAGTCACTAAAATTTGGCGACGCCCGCGCCGAAGATCTCATGACTCCTCGTTCCACAGTGGAAACTTTATCGGTCGATGACAGTGCACTTGAGCTCATCCGTCGAGCCTTAGAGTCTGGTCATTCGCGTTTTCCGGTAACCCGAGGCGATCTTGATGACACTATCGGTGTAGTACATGTGAAGGATGCTCTAAGCATTCCGCACGCAGAGAGGGCTCGTACTCCCGTAGCTGATATGGCTCGTGCCGTACCAACTATCCCAGCGAGCCTTGGTGGAGATGCAGTACTCGCTAAGGTTCGCGGCGCTGGCTCTCAACTCGTACTCGTAGCCGATGAGTATGGAGGAACGGCAGGCATAGTCACCATCGAAGACGTTGTCGAAGAAATCGTCGGCGAGGTGTGGGATGAACACGATAACCGTGCTGAAGACGCAGAAGTCATGCGGCGAGGTAAAACCTGGGAAGTCTCCGGCTTGTTGCGTACAGATGAATTAGCGGATGCTGTCGGTTACAGTGCCCCCGAGGGTCCGTATGAAACTCTCGGAGGTCTCATCATGGCTACACTTGGGCGTATTCCGGAGCAGGGCGATGTCGTTCTATTACCCCGCGGAGAAAGAGATTTTGCAGAATCCTTGGAGTCAGGCAATACCTTCCGCTGGCGAGCCACAGTCAAAGTGATGGATAACCGCCGTGTCGATCGCGTAGTTTTGCGGCCAGTGAAGAACCCAGGACTCGTACTAGAAAAAGAAGAGCAACAGCGAAAGGAGCATGAGAAGTGAACACCGATCTTATGGCAATCCTATTCGCATTTGTTCTTCTTGCACTCAATGCATTCTTTGTTGGGGTGGAGTTCGCGCTCATCTCTTCGCGTCGCGACCGACTGGATAATATGATCGCCGCTGGCAACAAGGTAGCACCGAAAGTGCTCTACGCCACCGAGCATTTGTCTATCATGCTCGCTGGGGCACAGTTTGGTATCACACTCGCCTCCGTTCTTCTGGGTAAAGTCGGCGAACCTGCCATCGCTCACCTCATTGAAAAGCCATTCGATGCTCTGGGGCTTCCCGGACAGCTTTTGCACCCTGTAAGCTTCACCATCGCACTGTTGATCGTCACCGTATTGCATATCATCTTGGGCGAAATGGTGCCGAAGAACATTGCACTGGCGGGGCCGGAAACTGTGGCATGTTATCTGATCCGTCCGCATCTGCTGTTCGTCAAGATCACTCACCCCATCATGATCTTTCTGAACTGGATCGCCCGTCTTACCCTGCATGCATTCGGCGTCGAACAAAAAGACGAGTTGGATTCCACGGTCTCGCCCTCTGAGCTTGCAAGCATGATCGCCGAGTCCCGTTCTGAGGGGCTCATAGCACCTGCCGAAGCCGTGCGTCTGTCCAATGCGTTGGGTAGCTCCAACCGCACCCTTAAAGAGGTTCTTATCCCGCTGGATGATGTCCGGGCTGTTCGCAAAACCGGCTCGCTGCTGAAAGTCTCCGATGTTGAGTCAGCAGTCGCTGAAACAGGTTTTTCCCGTTTTCCCGTCACGGATTCCACCGGGAACTGGGTGGGCTACATTCACGTCAAGGATGTGTTGGATAACCTCGTGATGTCCTCTGATCCTGCAATCGACGAGGCTCAAAAACCTTTGGATGCGGCAGATGTCCGTCCCCTCATCACGGTGAAACTCGACGAGAATTTCGACCTCGCTATGCGAGCCATGCGCCAGTCCTCCAGCCACATTGCCGCCGTCATTGATGAGAGTAACGACACCGTCGGTATGGTCACTCTGGAAGACATCATTGAAGAACTCGTGGGCACTGTCAGAGACTGGACGCACGATGACTAAAACGCTCGATATCCCGACGTGGACTGCCTTGCGGGCAGAGCACATTGAGCACGTGAAAAAACTCACCAGTGAGCACCTCGCACGTCGAAGGCGTGGCGAACGACACCCCGTGTGGGATTTCATGTACACCTACTACCCCACCTCCCCGGGCAAGCTCAGCCACTGGCATCCCGGGGCAGGTTTCGCTTTAGATCTAGGCTGCAAAGGAACAGCACCAGCGTCGCAAGAAATTGACGATATCCTTCCCCGACACAAGGATCATTACGTAGAGCGCGATGGCACATGGGTATTAGATACACACCGCGTATGGGAGAAACGCGGCACGTCAATCGCATATATGCACCGACTCATGAGCCTCACGATGAACCGCCCACCGCAGCTGAACTGCTTCGGATTGCACGAATGGGCAATGGTCTACAAGGACACCCCACGCCACCCCGAACCACTAAGGCTTGGAGCTGAGGCAAGCAACCGGGTGGTCGAAGCCGGGACACTACGCTGTTCCCATATCGACGCATTCCGCTTCTTCACGAAGGACGCTGTGCCCCTCAACGACAAGTACCCCACGCGTGCCACACAATCACAAATGGAACAACCGGGTTGTCTCCACGCGACAATGGATTTGTACAAATGGACCACCAAGCTGGGGCCACTGATTCCAGGTGAACTGCTGCTGCGAACCTTTGAACTGGCCTGCGACGTACGGAAACTCGATATGGAAGCCAGCCCATATGACTTACGCGAATGGGGGTTCCAGCCTGTGAAGATTGAAACTCCTTCCGGTCGTGCTGAGTACGTTCGTCGCCAAAAAGCTCTTTCACTCAAGGGGCAGCAATTGCGAGCGGAAATCATCGACAGACTTGAGGCAGCATTCCCCCAGTTACGTTCAGCTAACCGCTAAGCTGTGAGCATTGCGTCTGTTTTCTTCGGCTTTAAGGAGTGCCGTGTATGGGTCGCCACAGTAGTGACACAAAGAACTATCATCTCGCAGGGTGGATGTGGGTCGCCTCTGTGGCTGTCATTGCTATTCTGGCGCTAGCTTTTGGCTGGAATGCGCTGCACTCCAGCAACGAGGCAGATTCTTCCCAACAGCACTGCGCAGATGGAGACTACAACCTCACCGTCTGGTCGTCTGAGAACCACCACGATACTGCCCATCGACTCGTGGACAATTACAACGGCGACCAACACATCGTCCGTGATTCCTGCGTAAGAGCTGAAGTGAAGAGTATGACCGACCAACAAGCTTCAGCTTCGATTTCGCAGAAAAAGAACCTCACTTCTGTGTGGATCCCCGATGATGCGCAGGCAGCAATCACAGCTATCACTAAGTCAGGTCTCAAACTCTCCTCCGACAAAGTTGCCGTCGTCGATGGCGCACCGATCCTTACCTTCGGCTCGGGGGCGATCGAAGAAATGAAGGCCCGAGCTGGTACTGATTTTTCTTCCGCTATTGGAGACGGTGGTGATGCGCAGATCGCTGCAGTGTCTGATATTCGCAACGGCACTTTCACCTCCGACTCCTCCGCTTCGCATGGAACAAATAAAGATACTGCCGTCGGAAACAAGCAATCACAGTCTGCTCAATCATCGAGTCCACAAGACGTAACTTTCCTCCTCGATACGTCAAATGCAATGGGCGTGATGGAAAAAGGAAAGACTCGCCTCGACGTAATTCGCGAATCTCTCTCAGAGAAAATGCTGAGCATTGGTAAGAATAAGGGCCATGTTGGGCTATGGAATTATTCTTCCCCACTGAACCCAGGTGTGAAGAACCCGTTTCGCGCAAATGTCGATATTTCGGTGAAAGACGACGGGACTATTTCTGCGGCAAGGTTGAATCAACTGGGTCTTGGGGGCTCAGCGTACACCTATGATTCGATCATGGCCACATATCGTTCAGCATCCTATGCCGCTGCAAATTCGAGTGTCACGAATCACCGAATGGTGTTGATCACGGCTAGCTCAAATCAGGGCGGCGCGAACTCTTTAGACCAAGCCATTGCGGCTATCAAAGAACTCAATAAAAACAACCCAGTGCAACTGGATATCGTCACCCTCGGAGATAGCGTGGATGTCTCCTCAATGAAAGAACTCGCTGAAGTTACCGGCGGTAAAGTCTACGCCGCAAAAGATTCAGCCAACTTCGCAGACACGCTCGAAGAGGCCTTGTCATAAGCAAATCCCACGGGTGTTGTCTGCACACGACGCTCGGCATAAAATAATCCCTTCGCGGAGAGACTGCGAGGGGATTATTGTCACACGTTAGCCTCCACGAGAGAGGAGAAACGCTAAGACGCCAAACTACTACGCCATGCGACGCCGACGGCGGCGCTCAGCCAGTTCGTCGATAGCCGGATCCTGATCGACCTTCTCCGCCGGAAAAGCAGTGATCGTGCCCGTCAATTCCTTCATCAGTCCTGGAATGGCGATACCAAAGACGCCCTGTCCACCGTTGAGCAGGTCAATAACTTCCTCGGGAGAGCGGCACTCATAGACAGACACCCCGTCAGACACCAAAGTGATACCGGAAAGGTCATCCACACCGAGACTATCGAGCTTTTCGACAGCTTTCCGGATATTTTGTAGCGAAATACCTGTGTCGAGTAACCCCTTAACAATCTTCAGCACCAGAATGTCGCGGAAAGAATACAAGCGCTGAGACCCAGAGCCGTGGGCACCGCGAATACTCGGCTGAACGAGCTTGGTACGCGCCCAATAGTCGAGCTGCCGATAGCTGATACCTGCTACCTGACACGCAATGGGAACACGGTACCCGACTTCTTCATCGGGGCCTTGCACGTCGAAAAGCGCATCCTGTTGTGGAAGCTGCTTGGTCATCTGGTCTCTCCTGCTTATCGCCGGCCGATAGCACATAGGACACATTCCATGTGATTACCACGCCGTAATTCGACACTTTTCAACTTTAGACAGCTTACTTGCATAGTCAAGGCAGAAAGCTACTCTAAGTCTCTAGTAGAACTTCAGGGTTTATACTAACACCAGTCACAAAAATCACAGTTGTAACAACACGCATGTTGTTTACATAATCCCGGGGCGCTATATGAACCTATTCTTCTTCGGAGCCGAGCCAGTCCCCCAGATCCTCGCTCAGCCCCAGTGCTTTCCACATGTCTGCAAACTCATCAGCAACGTCGGGGCATGCTGCAATGGGTAAACCTTGCCAGGTTAAAACGGGGTCTTTTCCTTCGTGAAGTGGAAGGTCGTTCTCCTTCGCCAGCTCACTCCACACATTCCCATCCTCAGATTCTTCGGTCTGGGCTTGTCGGAGGAGTTCTTTGAGCTCTGCAATAAATTCTGGGTTCACTGGTAGCAGTGCAGGTGTTACCGCTTCCTTCACTCGAATGTCGAAAAGCACACCCGCATACCACGCTGCCTCAAGCGTGCTTGGACGAACATCGATATATCGCTTACCTTGTTTCAGACCAGCCGTCATCTGCCCACGCGAATTTGTTGCGATCTCCGCAAACCATGGGTCCCCGTATTCACTGGTGCTGAGCGTTGTTGCCAAAATCTCGGCGTCCGTGGGGCGTCCACCTAAATCGGCTAACTCTGGAATCCACACCGGCAGCATCTGAGAGTTATCAGGTGTGACGAAAAGAAGGACGTCTAGGCGACGATCACTAAGACCCGACGCACTGAGACGCCCCACAAGGTGAACCTCGATATCAGCCAAGATTGCCCTTCACCAACGCTGTATTGAGAGAAATGATCAAGGCCGAGACTTCTCTGGACACTTCTTCTGCCCGCTGCTTGGCGTTCTCATCACGGCCATGAGCCAACGGATCTGCGACGCGGGAAACCATGTCGGTCTGCCGTTGCGCGATGGTCATCAGTGATTTGAGGTGACGATTATCCAACCCATGTTCGGTAAGACGAGAAGCCAGCTCAACCACAACCACATCATCCACAGAGAAGAATCCGGCAGAGTCTGCGCTGATCAGACCCAATCGGATCAGTGAGCCCACGAAGGCGTCTCGTACTCCAGCTCGCGCCACCACATCCGCTCGGGTCAAACGCCGAGCCTGGGACGCCCGGAGTTGATCAGCACTAACGGCGCCCGGAGCTTTTTGTTTAGCAGTCACCGGCGTCACATTGCCAGAATCCATCGCCTCCAGCTGTTCACGAATCACTTTGAGAGGCAAGTAGTTGTCCCGCTGATGGGTAAGGATGTAACGAAGACGGGATATATCTTCCGGGGAAAAGCGGCGATATCCCGAGGCACTGCGCCGTGGACTGATAAGACCTTCAGTCTCAAGGAAACGAATCTTAGAAACAGTAACATCTGGGAAGTCAGGCTTTAGCTGCTTAAGTACGTCGCCGATAGTAGACGTAGGCAGGACCTTTTTCGCAGCCCCTGGAAGGGCACTATCCATCACCTTGCGGGCAGCGTTTCCTTGAGCGCTCACAGACCAGATCACTCCAAAATTCCAGTCACATCCCTTGACTGGCCATCGGCGTCAGGAGGATGTGGGGTCTTACATGACAAAAGCTAATTACCTAGAAGATCCCTGGACAGAAACTAACAGATACTAGCTGTCCAGGGGAGAAATCTACTTAAGATTCCTTCGATCCGTTGAGGAACACCAGACGAAACTTGCCGATCTGGATCTCGTCACCATTGCTCAATACTGCGGAATTCTTGGGCTCACGGTTCACGTACGTTCCGTTGAGGGATCCCACATCCACTACCTCATACTCACCCTCACCGTTAGCGCGAAATTCTGCGTGACGGCGGGAGACTGTCACGTCGTCCAAGAAAATGTCGCTGTCTGGGTGGCGTCCGGCGGCAGTGGTCTCCTGATCAAGCAGGAAACGGGAGCCCGCGTTAGGTCCACGCTTCACTACGAGAAGAGCAGAGCCCTCAGGCAGGCCTTCCACACCGGCAGGAGTGGAGTCAGACTGTGCTCCAGACTCCATTTCCTTCAAGAGGTCAGCACGGAAAACCGAAGTGGTCTCGACCGAAGCCTCTGGGATTCCGGTGTTCTCACTCATGTTGTAGTCCTCTCTGAGACGTTTGCTGCAACTACGACCACAATACTACCCCGTGGATACCAAGGGGGATTCAGTGGCCAACTCGTTATAGAAAAATTAGCGGAACATCTGAACAATTGACCCGATAACAGAACCGCCACCGCTGCTCAACGGATTATCGTTCACCATATAGGTCCAGGTAGCACTCGGCTTATGGAGACCTAGCCCCTCCAGGTTCACACCATCTCCGGTGATTTCCACCTCGTCAAAGGTCTCTCGAGCCTTCTCCACAGCACGCTCTGCTAAGTTGCCGAAGGCAGCAATCGACATCCGGTGGAACTCGTCGATGGGAGACTCCCGAGCAATGGCGCGCAAATGAATCGATTCTCGAATGTCATCCAAATAGGCCAGGTGTTCACTCCATTCGTAGTCCAAATGGAAAAGCATTATTTCGCGCGCTGCCTGCTCTAATACTTCCTGAGCGAGACCAGCGGACTTGAGAGCATTGGCCTTGTCCACGTTGTGATAACTCAGGTCATCCCACGCAGTAGCTGTATCGAGGAGAGAATCGCGCCGATCATTAATTATGTCGCGCTGATCCTTAATTAACTTGTTATATTTCCAGGTAGTGGCATGTATGTCGAGCATCTGCCCCTCCGTTACACGCTGACAGTGGTCGACGAAATTGATGACCTTCTTCTGCGGCAATAGCCCGTCAGGCTCCGGCTGAGCTTGTAGCTCTTCCCCTGCCCCTCCCACTGCGACAACGTCATCATCGAGAGACACGAAAAATACTGAGGAACCTGGGTCGCCTTGGCGGCCTGAGCGTCCACGCAACTGGTTGTCTAGGCGTTGTGAACGGAAGCGTCCCACGCCTACCACATGCAGACCGCCAGCTGCGACCACATCATCCCGCTCTGCCTCATCGGTACCTCCGAGTTTGATGTCTGTGCCCCGCCCAGCCATCTGCGTTGATACGGTGACCCGACCTGGCCGGCCAGCCTCGACGATGACGGCAGCTTCCGCTTCATGATTTTTCGCGTTAAGCACAGCACATTCAATATTGACCTTCGCTAATTCGCGAGCGATGCGCTCGGATTCAGCCACATCCTGAGTTCCGACCAGCTGGGGCTGACCAGTGTGTTGAATATCCATGATGTGTTTCACCACGGCGTTATCGCGATCTTCGGCGCTCGCATACACATGATCCGTTTCGTCATAACGTTTCGTGGGCATATTAGGTTCGATGACCGACACCTCCAGGTCATAGAACTGCCGCAATTGATCACCCGCTGCCAAGGCAGTGCCGGTCATGCCACAGACTTGCTCATACATGCCCACTAGTGCCTGAATCGTCATCTGATCTAGAATCCGGCCGCCGTCGGTGACTTGCAGGCCTTCTTTCGCTTCCACCGCTGCTTGTAAACCGTCGGGCCAGCGTTGCAACTCGGCGACACGCCCACGAGAGCCATCGATGAGCGCAACTTTTCCATCACGCACGATGTAGTGCACATCCCGGATCAACAAATGCTCCGCATGCAATGCCACATTGACCTGTACCAACACATCCGCACTGCGAAGCTGCTCTCCCGCTGCCGCTTCGCCTAGGTTCGCGTCCCGCTCTTCTTCGTCCGACGCAGCATTCTCAAGCGTGGCGTCGGAGTTAAGAAATTCGGTCGATCCATGAATACGGTGGTCATCCCCACTTTCGCCGTAAAGAGAATCAATTCCCAAATGCCGCTCCACGAACGCAGCGCCTCGGTCAGTGAGGAAAACATTGCGGTGATCCTCAGAAATCACATAATGTTCCTGCTCCCGCATGGCCTTCACAATCTTGGTGATACGGCCAGCAGGGGCACGGCCTGGCTCAGACCCAGCCAACACTAAAGGAACCAATGCCTCATCAACCATGACTGAATCGGCCTCGTCAACGATGGCCACATCCGCATCAGTGCGCACCTGGTCTGAACGGCGAGTAATGAGGTGATCACGGAGGACATCGAATCCTAATTCATTAATCGCTCCAAATACAATGTCGCGAGCATAAATATCCCGGCGAGAGGCGCTGTCAAGCTCCTCGGATATCGCACCGTGGCTCAATCCAAAAAAGTCGAACATTGCCCCCATCCACTCATCATCACGGCCTGCGAGATATGAGTTGACGGTAATGACATGCACACGCTTGTTTTGTAATGCATACCCCACCGCAGCCATAGCACCGGCGAGGGTTTTTCCTTCGCCGGTTGCCATTTCCACAACGTCACCGTGGAGTAACCGTAGAGTTCCTTGCATCTGCACATCAAAAGGTGCTAACCCCAACGTCCGCCGAGCAACCTCACGCACCACACCGAGTAACTGAGCAGCATCCTCAACATACCCCTCGCGGATTACGGCTCCGTCTTCGTCGAACTCACGCGGAACCACAGCTTCGGCCGCGGCCGTACGTAGCTCATCGTCAGTTGCGCCGGCATAACGATCCGCACCAGCTTGGGCAACCACTGCCCTGCTCTTCTTCTGATTCTTTGTTGGAGAAGACCCCATTGCCTTCCAGAACCAGTCAAATGCCATATGTCAGATCCGCCCTTCGGTTTGGTCGTTAATCTAATAGTTCAACAGTAGCGAAGGCCGAGACAAAGGATGGCAAGAAACATGACTCTCAAGGTGGCACCTATCCGTTCCACTAATGTCACAGTGCCTGAAGGGCCTCATGGAATGATCGAGGCCACATACGATATTCCCGCTGAACACAACGGTGCAGTCGCACTCGTCGCCCATTGCTTCACGTGCAATAAAAACTCTCCTGGAGTCAGCCGCGTCTCAAAGACTCTCGCCCGTCACGGCTACGCAAGTCTGCGTCTCACATTCAGCGATCTAACCTTGAGCCATAATGTGGACGATCTCCACCACGTCGCCACGTGGCTGAGCGAAAAGTACACTGCTCCGGCACTTCTGGTGGGACATTCTCTGGGTGGCGCCGCTGCTCTTCGCGCTGGCTCTCGTATTCCCTCGGTGAAAGCCGTAGCAACAATTGGTGCCCCCTTTGACCCACGCCATGCGGCCATCACTCTACCCGACCTCATCGAGCAGCTCGCTGAAGCTTCAGCAGGTACCTATCTAGATGTTCCTCTCTCCGGTCGTTCAATTCGCATCACGAAAGAGATGCTGGAAGATCTTGCCCGATCTGTCCCGGCCCGCGATATCGAGGCGCTAGGGAGAAAGAAGGTGAACCTCATGGTCGCTCACTCACCATTCGACCAGACGGTTCCATTCCGAGACGCACTCAAGATTATCGACGCGGCCCTCCAACCAGCCAGCCTCATTGCGGTACCAGAAGTAGATCATTTGCTCACACGGCGTGGTTCCGGCCAACGAGTTGGCGAATTAATCGCAGCGTGGGCCCAACCCTATGTGACGTAAAACGGAGGTGACGTAAGGTGGTGCCATGACTACCGTGAAGTTTATTCCGACCGCAGATTTAGTGGACACTATCGGCCAAGACGTACGTTCTTGCGACACGCAATTCCACGACCTGGGAGGCAAGACAGAATTTGCCGGACCGATCACCACCGTCAAGTGTTTCCAGGACAACGCTCTACTAAAAAGTGTGTTGAGTGAGGATAATCCCGGTGGCGTGTTAGTCATCGATGGAGGCGCTTCCCTCCATACAGCTCTCGTGGGAGACATCATCGCTGGTCTCGGCAAAGATCACGGTTGGGCAGGAATAATCGTCAACGGTGCGATTAGGGATTCTGCGGTGATCAAGACGATGGAATTCGGATGCAAAGCGCTAGGGACGAACCCTCGTAAGTCCACCAAAACTGGCGAAGGTGACCGTGATGTCACCGTTTCTTTCGGTGGAGTGGATTTCATTCCTGGACACATCGCATACTGCGATTCTGATGGGATTGTCGTTACCGATACGCCAGTAGATACTCGGGCAGAATAATCTCGCGCTAACCACAGAATTTCCTACCTCCTCCCCTAGAAAACTCGCGCCTTAGGCCTCTCAAAGGAAACAGCGCGACACGCCGGTCGCGTGCAGTTATGGACCCGCTCGAGGTTTCTCCGAAGAGACTGTTGTATGGTGTTCATGTCTCTTCACGAGACATGCGGGCTATGGCGCAGTTTGGCAGCGCACCACACTGGGGGTGTGGGGGTCGCGGGTTCAAATCCCGCTAGCCCGACCATCGACGGGTCAGAGAATGTTTTCACAGACATGTTCTGGCCTGTTTCTCATATTGTCCTCTTTTTTCGAGCACAGAGAGTTTTCCCACGCGTCTCATCCCTCGAGAGCTCTCAGGGGTAATCCCAGAGGTTATCCCGCGCGTAATCCGGTCGAAACACGGGAACAATACCATCGCTGCCATGCGTGTTAGTGTCACAGTCCTTCAACCGGATCCAGCCGTCCCCCTTGATCGCTTCGCCCAGTGGCTGTGTGATGCTGGTTTGAGCATTAGCACTGTCGAATTATGGCACGAGCCGGTTCCCTCCTTCGAAGAACTAGGAGACGGTGTCATCGTCCTTGGAGGCAGAGACAATTGTCTGAATGGCTATGAGTGGATGCCTCAGTTGCACCATCTCATCACTCAGATTGTCGACGCTCACACGCCACTTCTCGGCATCTGCCTTGGCCACCAGATCCTCGCGGACGCGCTTGGTGGCACGGTTACCCTCGCCCAGGAAGGTGAGGAGGGTGCTTTTGCCTTGTGTCTCACCGCTGAGGGAATGAAAGATCCGGTTCTCAGGCATTTGCCTCAGAAGTTCATCGCAGCGGAAAGCCATCACGATGTTGTTACTGCACTGCCACCGGGAGCTACGTTGCTGGCCACGTCCCAACGCTATGCGCATCAATCCTTCCGTGTGGGAAGTGCCCTCGGCCTTCAATTTCATCCAGAGGCCAGTCCTCAGCTCATGGGCGCATGGATGGAGGGCGACGGTCATGATCCTGAGCCTATGGTCGCAGAGATGACGGCCGCTGATCCTGACATAGTGGCCGCAGGACGAATCGTGGCACACGCCTTCGCTGAGTACTGCACTGCAAGCACATTGTCTCCGGAAAGTTCGTCCAGGCTCCCAGAGCATTCTTCTAATTGAATTCTCTCAGCGTTCTTCCGAATAAATGAGGGGTAGATTCGGTTTCATGAGTATTGTAAAGATCAACGCAATTACTGTTCCAGAGGGCAAAGGTGCAGAGCTAGAGAAACGCTTCGCCGCTCGCCAACATGCTGTGGATAACGCGCCGGGTTTCGAAGGTTTTGAGCTTTTGCGCCCAGTCAAGGGCGATGATCGGTACTTCGTAGTGACCCGCTGGACCGACGAATCCTCTTTTGAAGCCTGGCGTGATTCAGATCCCCACACTCGTAAGCCTTCGAGTTCTTCTGAAAACCACACTCAGTCTACGGCTCACACTGGGGGACGCACTCCGGTAGCCACGGGAGCTGACCTCTTGGAGTTCGAGGTTGTGCTCAGCTCACACCCTGAGAAATAACCCCTGCGCAGGTTTGCGAATACACTTCCGTTTAATCAATTCATAATCACCGTAGGCGCTCATGGTCGGGAGTACTATCTCCGGCTATGAGCTTCTTTCAACTAGCGATCATTCTGGCAGTTGCCATCGCCGGAACCGCTGTTGTCACACGACGTCGCGTGAGCATGCCCGTGGTCGTAGGAGAATTGGGGATGGGCGTTCTGCTCGGAGCAACTGGCTTCGGAATTCTCGACGCCAACAGGGAAGAATTCAAGTTCCTCGCAGAAATCGGCTTTATCCTCCTCATGTTCGTTGCAGGTACTCATGTCCCCTCTTTCGCAACCTTAGATAAGCACGATCTCAAAACGGGCATTTTCCGGGCCTTTCTTGTGGCTGTGGTGTCAGTCCCTCTCGGTGTGGCTTTGAGCAAATTTTTCGGCACGGGTCACAGCGCGCTCTACGCAGTGTTGATCACGTCATCCTCTGCAGCTCTCATCCTGTCTGCACTGGGAAACTACCCGCTCGATGGCCCTTCTATGCGCCAAATGATTCCTCAAATCGCCCTGGCGGACGCCTTCTCTATCCCTGTTCTTCCTCTCGTACTGCGACCGGATAAACTCCTCCACACAGCACTCGGCGCACTTGCAATCATCGCTTGCGCCGTCGTTTTGTACGTCGTGCTCAAATATCTGGTAAACAACGGCTACGAACAGCGTTTTCGCACATGGTCCAAAGCCAAGGAAATGGTTCTCGAACTGCGCATTTCCCTCGTGATCATCTTTCTTTTGGGAGCGCTAGCACAAACTACTGGAGTCTCCGTCATGTTGGCTGGGTTCGCTGCAGGTCTCGCAGTTGGCGCCGTAGGTGAGCCCAAGCGGCTCGCCAAGCAAATGTTCACCCTCTCAGAGGGACTTTTTGCACCAATATTCTTCGTTTGGTTCGGCGCATCACTCAATCTCCGTCAACTGGTGGAACATCCTCACATGATCATTCTTGGCATTACGCTCGGCGCCGCAGCATTTCTTGCTCACATAGTCCCGGTGCTCACCGGACAGCCCCTCACGATAGCTCTCATGACGGCAGTCGAAATGGGAGTACCTGTGGCAGCTGCGACCACCGGCAATCAATTGGGAGTTCTCCATCCCGGTGAAGATGCCGCGCTTATGCTTAGTGCTCTCATCACGGTCGCTGTCACCACCGTTGTGGCTACACCTGTCGAACGCGTAATCCAGCGTGAAAGCGCTGCAATGACGTCGAAGAAGGTGACACATAAACGAACATGACGGAGGGCCACCGAGAACCCGCGGTCTCACACGGACGAAACGATGCCGCCCTGGCAACCTACGAACGGCATTTCACCGGTGACGTGGAGCTGCGCGGGCGGTCGCACATTCAGAGCCTTTTGACGCGGGGACTTTAGCGATCCACTCTTAGCGCGAAGACCGTACTGGCACGACAAGCAGCGACCCGAGGATGCAGACACCACCGCACAAAAGGTAAAGCCCTGGATATCCGCCTAAATAATTCAGTGCTAAGGCCGCTATCCCCCCGGAAAGCATATTTGTTATCCCCACGGTCAACGTCATGATGGAGACATCTCGCGCACGGTTTTTCTCGCTAGGCAGAGCCTCATTGATGAGTGCCTGATCCACAGAGGTGAACACTCCCCACGCCAACCCCAGAATCACTGCCGCGATGATGACTGGTGCCAGCGTCTCGGCCCACGCCATGACGATAGTGGCACTGGACACGCTCCATGAAGCGATAATGACGAAAATCTTGCGGCGATGCAGTTTGTCCGAAAGGCTACCGCCGACAATCGCGGTGATGATAGTACAGACTGCGTAGATGACCGTCAGGAGCATCACTCCTTCATCGGGGTTAGCCACACCGATGTGATCCTTCAGGTAGTACAACAGATAGAACAGTGCCACGTAGTTGCCTATATGCACTACAAAACGGGATGCAAAGACCCACCAGTAATCGCGGTACGCTCCTTTTCCAAAGAAACAGCAGTGTTAAACACGGATTCGGTCGCATCATCACCGTACTGATCGGCGTGGCGCTCAGCCTCTAACAACTTTCGCAGGCCAGGCCCCGTAGCCATCTGACATACGAGCACCATTAACAAACCCGCTGTGATGTAATAAGCCGGCGCCAGAGCCACGGCAGAAGCCACAACCGTACCCAAAACTAGCCCCAACGTATACGTAGCCCCCAACACCCCAGAGATCATGCCAAATTGCCGTTGCGGTGCTACGTCCGGTCCTAGAGTCAACAGATTGTTTGTCACAAAGGCCATGAATATTTGAAACACAGCCCACAGCCCCACCAACAGAGCGAAATTCGGTGAACCTGGCATGAGAGCTAAACAAGCAGTACAGATCGCAGTCCCCGCCAAAATCCAGGGCATACGGCGCCCAATTTTGCTTCTTGTTCGATCTGATAGATAGCCCGTAAACAAGCTGGTAATCACCATTGCTGCTCCACCTATCATCATCAATAGGCTTAGGGCATTTTCTTTATCCTCTGGGCGCAGAATCATCAACTGGTTACCCAGGAGTAGCTGCGACGGAGCCGCCCAGCCAATACATGAGCCAAAATATGCGAGTCCGTATTGTGTGAGCCACGTCCTCGAAACATCTGGCCTCTGATTGACGTCTGTACTCGTGCGGGTAGTAACCTGTTGCTGGTGCTGTTCGCTCGGCGTGTGGCTCTTCGGGGGTTTCACATCCGTCATCGCACCGACTCCTTGCCTGGTTGGCTGAGAGGTACACCTCGTGGGTAGCCCTCGGGTTCAGCGTAAGTCTCCCAGTGTTTTGCGGTCACTGCGCCCGATCGAATTATGTCGCGTAGCAGATAACCGCTGGGTTTCACGACGCGATCGAGGGTTGTCGGTTCCATCGCAACGATGCCAAAACGCTGTGCCATCCCCTCCGTCCACTCCCAGTTGTCCACAAAACACCAGTGATAGTAACGCTCAATGGGCACCCCGGATTCGCACGCTTGAGCCATCGCTGTGATGTGATCCAATAGGAAACGACACCGAAATCGCTCGAGTTTACCGTCCGCTCCGTTATCCGCGGTTCCATTTTCTGTCACCCAAATTGGCAGCTGGTAGCGGGCATTGAGCCGTCGCGCCGACTCCACCAGCCCTTCCGGAAATATCTCCCAGCCCAAATCATTTACAGGAACATCCGGAAACGTCCCATCGCTCATACCCGTAACGGCAGTGCGGGAATAGTAATTGATACCGATAGCATCAGCATAAAAACCGGGTGTGATCTGGGTCTTGGGTTCACCCAGGAATGCAGAGAACTTCCCCACTACAAACGAGTCTTCCACAGCGCGGTTGAACAATGCATCGTCAATCCACGTAAATGCTTTGTGCACCGGATTCTTAGGGTTCATAGGAGCAAAGGCGCGGACATGATGGGCAAAAGCCACACGCACGCTCCTGCCTGGGCTGTCGAGCATGTCATGGATGAGCTCGTAACACTTGATGTGAGCCATAGCCATGTTGCGCAACGTACAGCGCAAGCGCCTCCAGTTTGCCTTACCCCCTGGCGGGGTTTCGTTGAATAAAAAGGCTTGAGTAGCATACACATTCGGTTCGTTGATTGTGACCCAGTCATCCACAATGCTTCCCAAATGCTCCACCACTACCCGGGCGAAGCGGAGGAAGATAGACACATTTTCTTCCCGTGTGAACGCTCCCAAATCTTCAAACCACAACGGGTGACTGAAGTGGTGAAGAGTCACGAGAGGCTGCACGCCTCTTTCTTTCAGATCTTGATATTCCTGCACATAACGTTGTAGCGCTTGTTCATCAAAATGCCCGGGGCGTGGCTCTATTCGCGCCCACTCCACAGACACCCGGGCGATTTGCAGTTCCAGGCTCTGCATCAGTTGGTTGTCTTCTTCCCAACGTACCCAGTGATCGGTCGTTGGATTGGGGCTTGTACCATCTACTACCCGTCCTTGTTCGGCCCATCTAGTCCAGTTACTCGGAGGCATTGTGCCTTCAATCTGTGTGGAGGCGCTGGATGTACCGATAGCAAAAGGCACGCGAACCGAAGCTGAGTGATCACTCGTTGACATCATTCTTTTAGCTTAAAAACTTCACCGGCCTTTATTCGTCTTTTTCTTGAAAAACTCATGAGCGGTGAAAGGCATCTGGGTTTACAAGGCGTGACAACTCAAAACGCAACACCCTCCTACCCCTGATAGAGAGAAAGCAGACAACAAAAGTGGCAAACTCTACATTGACATGAATGCATTGTTGGATTTCCTCGCAGAACAACCACTAATCACCCTCGTCGTGATTTGCGCCGTCGGATTCGCACTGGGGCGTATCCGTGTGTTTGGCATAGCTCTGGGACCAGCGGCGGTGCTCTTCGTCGCTTTGGCACTTTCTACGGCCAACCCGGACATACAGATGCCACCGCTGCTCTATCAACTGGGCTTATCGATCTTCGTCTACACCATTGGACTCACCGCAGGTCGTGCATTTTTTGCCGACCTTCCCCACCGTGGCTGGAGATTGAATGCCTTCGTCGCTATTTTGCTCGTCACCTTGGTCGCTGGATCTTTCGCAATCACTAAGCTCATACATCTTGACGGAGCCACCGCCGCAGGTACCCTTTCCGGAGCTCTAACCAGTACCCCTGGCATGGCAGCTATTGTGCAGGTCTTGGAGAATTCCGCCCGCGATCTCGCAGCCAACCCCGTAGTCGGGTATTCCTTGGCCTACCCAGGAGGAATCCTCGGCGCAATCGCTGTCGCGGCTATCGGCGCAAAGGTACTCAAAGTCAACCACGTGCAAGATGCCCTCGACGAAGGCATACTCCATGCTCCTCTCGAACACCGAAGTGTGCTATTGCGCGACGGCATCGGTGGAACCATCGACGGTCTGCGTCGATTCTCCGGGGCGGACATTATGGTCTCACGCATCATTCATCCGGATCCTGATACCATCCGTTTGCTCACCAACAGTGACGAGCTGGTGCCGCTAGCGACCGATGATCTCGACGAAGAACTAGCCCATGATGAGGCCGAGGCTCATGGTGGAGCGATTCTCGTCATCGCTGGAACACCCCAGGAATTAGATAAGGCCATTGCACTGCTGGGCGTGGAGGTTCCCCTAGAGATCACAAAATCAGATATCAGCTACCGTCGTATGACAATCTCTAACCCTGCGGTAGCTGGTCGAACCATTAAAGATATCGATCCGCTCTCCCACGGTTTCCTCATTACGCGGCTGCGCAGAGGCGACGAGGATGTCGTTCCGCACGACCACGATGTACTACAATTCTCCGACCGTGTTCGCGCCGTAGCTCCTGCCCATCGGATGAAGGATGTCGAGCGTTTCCTCGGTGATTCAGAACGCTCTCTGGCAGACGTGGATCTTTTCCCATTCAGCTTGGGACTCGCGCTGGGGCTGCTTTTGGGTGCGGTGCCCATACCACTTCCAGGGGGAACTCATATGTCGCTAGGGTTCGGCGGCGGCCCAATCGTCATCGGTCTCGTCCTCGGCGCGCTGACCCGCACAGGAAAAATCCAATGGCAAATGCCCTATCACGCTAACCGTTCCCTCGGAGGACTTGGCCTCGCACTGTTTCTCGCGGGCGTCGGTACCACGGCTGGTCAAGGTTTCCGTAATGCACTCACAGACCCGTCGTCCCTGACCTATATCGCCGTAGGCTTTCTCTTCACCGTCACCTCCGCTCTCGTGTGCGGCGTCGTAGGCACAGTATTCATGCGCCTACGCTGGGATGAAGCAATGGGTGTGGCAGCGGGAGTCTCCACAAACCCCGCATTCCTGGGCTATCTCAACGGACAAACCGGAACAGAATTAGCAGCACGGGGTTATACCACCGTCTACCCGACAGCCATGATTGGTAAGATTCTTGGCTGCCAGATCCTCATCCTTCTGCTTCTTTAAGCGCGTGTGCTACCGCCGCTTGACTTATCGAACCTCCGCGTAGCACCGGGGCATCGCTCGCCGGACGGGCTGGGTCAGACAGGCAGATTATCTACTCACATAGAGTTTGCCCACATACACAACCCCTGGAGAAAACACTCACCACTATGTGTGGGAGTATCCCCAGGGGTTCTTTCCGCTTATGCACTTGTGAGCTGAAAACAGATTCCTTGTGGGTCTATCCGCCACTATCGCTATACGTCGTTAGCCTCACGACGAGTAGGGAGAACCTGTGGACGTACTCCGGCGATCTCTTCAACAATACGAATAACCTGGTTGGAGTAGCCGAATTCGTTGTCGTACCACACATAAAGAACCAGGTGGTTTCCGGAGGCAATGGTAGCCAGACCATCCACAATGCCTGCATTGGTCGTGCCCACAAAATCGGTAGAGACCACCTCCGGGCTCTGAATGTAGCCGATCTGTTGGCGGAGATTCGAGTGCAAAGAAACACGGCGCAGGAAGTTGTTTACCTCCTCGGCTTCCACCTCAGTCTCAAGGTCGAGGTTCAGGACGGCCATAGAGACGTCGGGGGTAGGAACACGGATGGCGTTGCCGGTCAATTTACCCGCGAAATCCGGCAGAGCCTTAGAAACAGCTTTCGCCGCGCCGGTGGCAGTGATCACCATGTTCAGACCTGCCGCGCGACCGCGACGCTCGCCCTTGTGGTAGTTATCGATGAGGTTCTGGTCATTGGTGAAGGAGTGGACAGTCTCAACGTGACCGTGCTTGACACCGTAACGATCAGCAATGACCTTGAGCACTGGGGTAATACCATTGGTCGTACACGATGCGGCGGAGAGAATCTTCTCATCATCTTTAATATCACCGTGGTTGATGCCATAGACGATGTTAGGGATGTCTCCCTTACCCGGAGCCGTCAGCAGAACACGAGAAACTCCCTTAGACTCCAGGTGCTTCGACAATCCTTCCCGGTCACGCCAGACACCGGTGTTGTCCACGACAATCGCGTCTTCAATACCGTAGGCAGTGTAGTCGATATCAGATGGGTCATTGGCGTAAATGACCTGGATGGCCGTACCGTTGGCGTAGATGATGTTCTTGTCCTCATCCACCGTGATGGTTCCATCGAAGGCCCCATGTACGGAATCGCGGCGCAATAGCGATGCGCGCTTTTTAAGATCTCCGGCGCCTTTGGAACGGACGACTACAGCGCGTAGACGTGCGCCGCCATACATAGCCTCGCGAGAGACCAGAATGCGAGCTAGTAGGCGTCCGATTCGTCCGAATCCGTAGAGGACAACGTCACGGGATTCGCGGCCGGTCTGCGTACCGATGACCTCTCTGAGTTGATCTTCGATGAATGCACCTAGCTCTTGCCCTTCGCCGTATTTCTCGTAACGGCGCGCGAGGGATCCGATGTCGATGGATGCGGTACCCAGATCCATCTTCACCAGTTCTTGGAGAACCGGAAGGGTCTGGCTTAGGGGCATCTCCTTTTCAACAACGCGACGTGCGTAACGGTGTGACTTGATGATGTCAATGTCAGTCTGGTTCACCAGCAATCGACCGAATATGGAAGTCACCACGTTCTTCTCGCGGTGGAGTTTGCTGATCAGCGGAAGCATCTGCTGAGCCTCATGGAGGCGCTCATTCCAGTCGTTCTGGTGCTGCTGTGGAGTCGTCATGGATCCTCGTTAGTCCGTTGAAAAATCATGGTCCCGGGGGTGTCCGGGCTACCCTCTGATTCTAGGTGTCCACATGTGGGTTTTCTGTAATGTTCACACCCAATTCTTTCCCCTGTTTGTGAATTACGGCACCTTGATCCTCGGTATTGTTCCAGCTCACCATTGTTTTCTGGACACGACGCCACCACCGGCAACTTCAGCAATATCTCACTCAAACGCTCAGTGGTCTCTGCACATAGCTGCAGCTACTACCGAAAAATTGCGCTTCTTTTATCCCTATCTATGCCTATCTCAGTCAGGGCAGTAAAGACACTTCGTTATGGTTGAACCATGACCACTTCTGTTGCTAACAACGCTCTCGATACACAGCCATCAGATGTAGCAATTGCTCAAGCTCACACCCCCGAGCCCATCACCACAATTGCTGAGCGCGCCGGCATTCCCGAAGAAGCACTTATCCCCTATGGTCACACCAAGGCCAAAATCGATGTGCCACGGCTCAAAGAACTCAAGGGATCCCCTGCGCAGCGCGAAGGCCGGCTCATTCTGGTCACCGCAATGTCTCCTACTCCCGCAGGCGAGGGAAAGTCCACAGTACTTATCGGATTAGCTGATGCAATGCGCCAAGCGGGACACCGCACAATGGTGACGCTACGTGAGCCCTCCCAGGGTCCTGTGATGGGAATCAAGGGCGGCGCCGCCGGTGGCGGATATTCTCAGATCGTCCCGATGGAAGACATCAACCTGCATTTCACAGGTGACCTTCATGCTATCGCTGCAGCGACCAATACCCTGGCTGCACTAGTGGACAATCACATTCATCAGGGGAATGCCTTGGACATTGACCCTCGCCGCATCAGTTGGCGGCGTTGCCTTGACGTCAACGACCGCTCTCTGCGCAACATCATCACTGGCTTAGGCGGCCCTGCGCAGGGAAGTCCCCGAGAAGCCGGTTTCGATATCACCGCCGCTAGCGAAATAATGGCAATTCTTTGTTTAGCGACCGATCTTGAGGATCTCAAAGCACGCATCAGCCGCATCGTTATCGGGCAAAATTACAACTTGGAGCCGGTCACCGCGGGAGAAATCGGTGCGGCCGGGGCGCTCACAGCGCTTCTTCGCGACGCCATAAATCCAAACCTCGTACAGACCCTCGGGGGGACACCAGCTCTTGTCCACGGGGGACCTTTCGCGAATATCGCTCATGGCTGCAACTCACTCATAGCGACTCGTACAGCGCTAGGACTCGCTGACGTGGTATTAACCGAGGCGGGTTTTGGATCTGACTTGGGGGCAGAGAAGTTCTTCGACATCAAGACACGTGCGGGAGCACTCGATGTTGCCGCTGCCGTTGTAGTGGCCACCATCCGTTCGTTGAAGTTCAATGGTGGCGTAGTCCGCGCGGAACTTCAAAAGAGCAATGTAGAAGCACTTCAAGCAGGTTTGGTTAACCTCGAACGGCACACGTCCAATATCCGGAAGTTCGGTGTGGAACCAATTGTTGCCCTCAATCTCTTCTCTTCCGATTCCGATGAAGAACGCGAGGCCATGCGTACATGGGCGCACGATCATGATGTTCGGATGGTGGAGACTCAAGTATGGGCGCATGGAGGAAAGGGCGCCATTGAACTGGCAGAGGTCGTTCTCGAGGTCGCGGGGATTGGTGGTGCGATGGACGAGGTGGCGTCGAAGAAAGAAGTCTCACAGAAGACAAAGGCACAGGGGGAACACACAATTTACGACCCCTCACATGGTACGGTGAGCACCCTCCGCACCATCGCGCGCGAAATCTACGGTGCTAGTGATGTCGAGCTGAGCCTGCAGGCACGCAAGGACCTGGCCTATCTCAAAGCCAATGGTTGGGATCAGCTCCCCGTCTGTGTCTCCAAGACGCAGTACTCCTTCTCGGATGACCATACTGCCCTGGGAGCACCGGAGGGACACACCCTGCACGTGCGCCAGCTGATACCACGCACCGGGGCGGGCTTTGTTGTGGCATTGACCGGGGACGTCATGACCCTGCCAGGACTGCCGAAGGCTCCTGCTGCGCAGGGAATCGACGTGGATGTTGAGGGTGTCATCAGCGGCCTGTTTTAAGGCTAAACTCATAGCTATGCCCTCGACAACTAAACAGCATGGGTCTATGCCAACCAGCCAATTAAGCCGCGCACGTCGGATCGCCTACGATCGAGGACCCCGCCCTTGGATGCGGGGGCGCCTGCACAGTGCCGCTGCGTGGTACTTCGGAGGCACAGGCACAGCATTAACCGTGGTGACGGCGGTGGCCAATGGAGCCAGCCTCATGACTTTATTCACCGCGATCTATGCACTATGCCTCGTGGGGATGCTCATGGTCAGTGCCCTCTACCACCGGGCTCCGTGGCGTTCCGCCGAAGCCATCGATGGTTGGCGGCGAGCCGACCATGCGATGATCGCTGTTTTTATCGCCGGCACCTACGGTCCCTTGACCATAGGTGCTTTTGGCACCGATTTCTTCGTGGGGCATGGACTCTTCAATTTTGGCGGATTATGGATACTCCCTGTGTGCTGGATCGCCGCTATTGCCGCCGTCGTTCTCAATATCTTCTGGATTAACCATCCACGCTGGCTCGATGTCGTCGTCTACCTCACCTTGGGGTGGCTTGCCGTTATCGGCGCAATGGGCTACTTCAACTCATTGGGTGTAGCTGTCACCCTTCTGATGGTGCTCGGCGGGGTGGTCTACTCCGTAGGCGCCATCGTGTACGCCAGAAAATGGCCGAACCCTTCAGAGCGTTGGTTTGGATTCCACGAGGTGTTCCACGCAGCTACCATCGTGGCTGCCGTGCTTCATCACGTGGCAATCTGGCTGGTAGTGTTGAGCTAACTTCACAGCTCCCACCCCAAAATCCTCACCTCATTTTTTCTTTCCGCGCTTCTCCCTCACTCGCACTGCAATCCGCACTGGGGAGCCCTGGAAACCGAAAGTTTCGCGGAATTTCCTTTCCAGGAAACGGCGGTAACCATGCTCCAGGAAACCAGTCGTGAACAGCACGATGACAGGGGGCTTGGTGGACGCTTGCGTAGCAAAGAGAACTCGAGGGAGACGACCACCTCGCATTGGGGGTGGTGTCTCCGCAATAACCGTGCGGAGCCAGTTGTTCAGCTGACCGGTGGTCACGCGCTTATCCCAGCTTTCCAAAGCCTCAATCATGGCTGGTTCAAGCTTCTGGAGCGCCCGACCCGTTTTCGCGGAAATGTTCACGCGGCGTGCCCAAGGAACGTGTGCCAGTTGCTGTTCGATTTCGCGCTCTAACAGCTCTCGACGGTCTTCATCCACAATATCCCACTTGTTATAGGCAACCACCAAAGCTTTGCCAGAGTCTAGGATCATGCGCAGCACACGTTGATCTTGCTCAGCGATGGGCTCTGATGCGTCGACTAGGAAAACGGCCACTTCGGCTGAATCAATCGCCGCCCGGGTGCGTAGAGATGCATAAAACTCATGGCCGCGGGCAGTCTTAGTCTTCTTGCGAATTCCCGCAGTATCCACAAAACGCCAGGTCTTCTCCTGCAATTCCACGATGGAATCGACGGGGTCGACCGTCGTGCCCGCGACGTTATCCACTACAGAGCGTTCTTCGCCGGTGATCTTATTCAGCAGGGAGGATTTGCCCACATTTGGGCGTCCGACCAACGCCACGCGGCGTGGCCCAGAGACGATCGATGTTTCTCGCGGCGTATCCGGGAAGTCTCGCAAAACCTGATCGAGAACATCAGCAGCACCACGCCCGTGCTGAGCGGAGACCGGGTAGGGATCACCCAAACCGAGCGACCAGAACTCAGCCATATCCGCATATTGGTTATCTGAGTCAAACTTATTGGCCACCAGGATCACTGGAACATCGGAACGGAGCAGCTTGCGCGCAATAACTTCATCAGTGGAGGTAATTCCGACCTTCGTATCCACTACAAAGACGATGACGTCAGCCGTCGCCATAGCAGTTTCAGCCTGGCGAGCGATTGCTCCATGAATGCCCTTAGCATCGGGATCCCAACCGCCAGTATCCTGCACCCAAAAACGCCGACCAGACCATTCACCCAAATAGGAAATGCGGTCACGAGTTACACCTGGGAAATCCTCCACCACGGCTTCACGGCGGCCTATGAAACGATTAACCAGGGTTGATTTTCCCACGTTAGGACGACCAACAATAGCGACGGTACACAGAGCTTCCTTTTCCACCTCGTCGGACCCGAGCACGCCGAAAGCCTGCTCTACCGCGTCCCAATCAGTCTCGCCATCATCACTGGCCAGCAGGTCGAAGTCTTCTGCGTCCATGAGAATAGAACCTTCGTCCATCTGGTCGTGCACGTCGCGTCCGGGATCATCCCTGGAATCATCTTCGAACAGGCCTGAGACGGGTGCGAAGTCCTCGCCGGCAGTATCGGGTGCGAAGTCCTCCGTAGTGACGATGTCACCATCGATAGTACGGAACACTAACTCGTCCACGTCGGAGTATCCGCTGAAATCTTCCTCTGCACAGTCTTCGTCGAAGTGGAGGTCGGCGGGATGGTCTTCCGAGGCAATCGCCAACTCAGCGAACTTTTCCACGACCTCGTCGATACTCATGTCACTGGTGTCCAAGATAATAGCGTCCTGTGCCGGCTTCAGCGGGGATACGGTTCGACTCGAATCCGCCTCATCTCGACGGACAACATCGGCGAGAACAGTATCGAAGTCTATGGTTCGACCTGCCGCAAGATCTTGGTCGTAGCGGCGTTGAGCCCGTATTTCGGCAGAAGCAGTCATGAAAATCTTCAAAGGCGCGTCCGGCAAAACGACAGTGCCTATATCACGCCCTTCAACTATGCACCGGCCAGCAGCTAGAGCCATCGATCGTTGGAGAGCGACCAAGTTCTCGCGTACTTCCGGAATCGCAGCAACGGCTGACACGTGTCGAGTCACTTCTGCACCGCGAATTTCTCCGGAGACATCCTTCCCATCCAGGAGAACCTCAGTCGCGTACGGATCCTCATTCACCTGCAAAGGCAGTACGGACGTCGCTTCGACAATCTCGTGAACTGCACTGTGGTCATTGGCATCAAAATTCTCGAGATCGATGCCTTGCTGTAAAACGTATAGGGTTGCAACTCGGTACATCGCACCGGTATCTAGGTATTTCGCCCCCGCGGCCTGCGCCACGCGCCGGCAAACGGTAGATTTTCCCGTGCCGGATGGCCCGTCCACTGCGAGGATAAAACCACCCTCGACCAGGTTATCGACGGTTCTTAAGTACGTGAGGTTGCTTGCGCTCATCTCCCTCTCCATGCCTTCCATGAATGTTCTTCCTATTACGGCGTGATCAGGGTGCTCTACAGCCCCACGGCCTTATATAGACTGGTGAGCTCTGCACGGTTAAGCGCACGGACACTACCAGGTTTCTGTTCACCAAGTTGTACGGTATGGATCTTGGTGCGTACTAGAGCTTGAACCGGGTAGCCCAGCTCTTTCAACATACGGCGCACGATGTGTTTGCGCCCCTCATGTAGCTCGATCTTCAGCAAGGATTTACCTTGCCACACATCGACGATCTGCACGGCGTCAGCACGTGCAATGCCGTCTTCTAAATCGACTCCTTTTTTGAGCTCGCGAACAACTCCGCGACCGACTTCTCCCAATACAGTCGCCATGTAAGTTTTAGAGATCTGATATTTGGGGTGCATGAGACGGTTAGCCAATTCGCCATCATTAGTGAGGAGCAATAGCCCTTCAGTGTCCGCATCGAGGCGACCAACGTGAAAGAGGCCTTGTCCTTGTTTCAGGGTGATATCCACCAATTCGCCGACGCAGGGGCGTCCTAATTCATCCTTCATGGTCGAGTGCACGCCTCGCGGCTTATTGAGAATGAAATAGGCCAATTCATCATTAACCTGAATACGCGTACCGTCTACGCGCACAACATCGGTATGTGGGTCGATGCGCACGCCCATTTGTTGGACGACCTTGCCATTGACTTCAACGCGCCCGGCAGCAATCAGCTTTTCACTCATCCGCCGGCTCGCCACACCAGCTGCGGCAAGGACCTTTTGTAGACGCACTTTCTCAGAACCGCCCTGAAGAGCCTGTTTCTTCTGTTGCTCCGTGACATGCTGACGTTTGGCCGGCTTAGCTTTGGATATGTAGAGATCAGATTCTTTGGGAGCTTTTTCCGGTGTGCCGTCTCGGCGAGCGGGATTGTTCATTTGTGTGTCCTTACAATGCTAGGAATGTGGGTGTCTGCCCTGCCACGCTGAATGGGTCCCCGTGCCACCATGCATGAGATGCCCCACCGCTTCGGGCGAAGATTGCTTCTAGCGGCAGTCTAGCAGGGATGACGTCATTTCCTTGTTCTGAACATCTCGGGTGTAATTCTCAGCCTTCGATGTAACAGCAGTCAGCCCCAACACCTCCGGAATTTCCCGGGGTATCAGTCATCGATGTCATCGACCTCGGGCAATAACGGAGCTAATTCAGGTAAATCCTCAAGCGAGTCCATGCCCAATTGTTCAAGGAAAAGATCCGTCGTCGAATACAGGTGCGCACCAGAACTTTCACCTGTTTCTGCGATCAATCCGCGCAATGTGAGTGTACGGATCACTCCGTCGCAATTAACGCCTCGTACTGCAGCCACTTGTGCTCTCGTGCACGGCTGGCGATATGCGATCACGGCTAGTGTTTCTAAAGCCGCACGCGATAGTTTTTGCTGGGTCCCATCTAGAAGTTTTGCCTCTACTATGTCCGAGTTTGTGCGGCGCGTATATAAACGCCACGCATCGTGTAGTTCGCGTAGTTCAAAACCTGAATTTCGCATATCGAGTTCATCGGCAATCTCGATTAATACGCCACGAACATCCTCGTCGCTCACTACCTCGTCCTCAGATGACAAGACACGAGCCAACTCCTCAGTGAGAATTGGTTCATCGCTGACCAACAGCAGAGATTCCACCCGACTGCGCAGTAGGCTCACGGGTGGAAGCGGCTCGTTCATGTCTGTCTTCTCCTATTTTGCTTGAACCATCTGGAAAAACACGCTTTATTCTTGAGCATTCTAAGATAAAACGTGCCAGCGGTGATTCCGCAATTAGCTCCAATTTGAGGCGGCTACAACGGCCGGATCCACATCAAGTCCAGTCCACGCTATGTTCATTTCTTCCAATGGCTCGGGCTGTTCGATGCCGATAGCCCGAGCCTTATACAACTCAAGCAGCGCAAGGAACCGCCCGACCACGGTCATGGAAATCTCGCAATCGGCGATGAGGCTGTGAAAACTCACCCAGTGGTTTTTCCCAGCTATTTTTAGGGTGCTGAGAATATGGCCTGCTTGCTCCGGCACGGAGACTGGCACGGTGTGGATATGACCCGTATCCACCCCAGAGGGGCGTGGCCTAAAAACAGCAGCAGCTATTTCAGCGAAGCTATCCGGAGTGTGCCCTACCCTCACGGGAGGTAAGAGATTTGCGTGATGTTCCTCGAGGGTTAATTCTGCTGGATAGCGCCGAGCCGCAGCTCGCTGCCACTCGGCAAAGACGTCAGCAACTGCCTTGTATGCCTTGTATTGAAGCAGCCGCGCAAACAAGAGATCCCGTTGTTCTAGCAGCGCAAGATCTTCTTCGTCTTCTACTTCCCCACGAGGCACGAGCCGTGCCGCTTTGAGATCTAACAAGGTCGAGGCAACAACGAGGAACTCCGTGACTTCATCCAAATCCTCCGCTGAACTGGATAATCCCTTGGTGTACGCAATGAATTCATCGGTAACGGTAGCGAGAGCAACTTCCGTGATGTCCATTTTGCGCGAGTGAATAAGTTGGAGAAGCAGATCGAACGGCCCATCGAAGTTAGCCAGAGCGACGCGAAAACCCGTTATTTCCGGCTGATATGGGTCCTCTTGGGGCTGGGTTCCGGGGGTTTTGTGGCTACGTGTCACGGTAATGAGGCAATGCGTTCGATGACTTCCTTGGCCAGGTTTTCATATTGGATAGCTCCTGAAGATGTCGGTGCCCAGGTATTAATCGGTTCGCCGGCTACAGAGGTCTCGGGGAAACGAACCGTCCGCGTGATGACGGAGTCAAAAACCTTATCCCCGAATGCCTCCACGAGACGCTCCATGACCTCCCTTGAATGAATGGTTCGCCGGTCAAACATAGTAACTAAAATGCCGAGAACTTCGAGTCGGAAATTCAAACGATCCCGAACTTTGTCCACCGTATCCATCAAAAGAGCCAAACCGCGTAGGGAGAAGTACTCAGACTCGACAGGGATGATGACCGAATCTGAACAGCTCAAGGCGTTCACGGTAAGCAATCCGAGGGACGGCTGACAATCGATGATGATGACGTCATAGTCTTTCATCACCGGCCGCAGTGCCCTGGCAAGTGCCTGCTCGCGTCCTACCTCATTCACTAACTGGATTTCAGCGGCAGAGAGATCGATATTAGCGGGTACGACATCGAGATTTTCCACTGGGGAGGCGTGCAGGGCATCGAGAATAGACGTGGAGCCATCTACAAGGAGGTTGTAGACGGTGATGTCTAGCTCGTCGTGGCTAATGCCGAGCCCAGCCGACAGCGCTCCCTGAGGGTCGAGATCAACGAGCAAAACTTTACGGCCAAATGCCGCAAGGGATGCTCCCAGATTAATGGTTGACGTTGTTTTCCCTACGCCACCTTTCTGGTTGCACATCGAGATGATCGTCGCGGGTCCGTGGGAGTCCAACGGCTGCGGTTCTGGAAGCTCGCGCAGTTCACGACCCGTTAGGCCGATCTTCTGCTCGGGCTTTTCGAACAACGCGTCTGATCCGGACACAGTCAAGCCCTTTCCCTTGTCTTAAGATCTAACAAGCAGGTCACACAGTGCCATCACCTAGGACAGCGACGCTGCAGCTAAATTACACGTTCCAGATTAGCAGCCCTCGCGCCCAGGCATATAGCTATCGACGGAGAACACATGGTCTAGCTCTATTACACACGCGGATGGCTGGTCTGCCACATCTCGCGGAGGTGTTCCGGTGTCACCTTCGTATAGATCTGCGTCGTCGCAACACTCGCATGCCCCAATAGTTCCTGAACAACCCGCACGTCAGCCCCACCTTCAAGAAGGTGGGTTGCGAAACTATGCCGCAAACTGTGTGGCGAGACGTGCCCTAGACCTGCGCGCTCAGCTGCTCCAGACACTACTTTGAAACCACTTTGTCGGCCCATCCGCGCTCCATTCCGGTTAAGGAATAAGGCTGGACTCCCCTTCTTATTCAAGGATGGTCTGCCGCGTACAAGGTAATGTTGAAGAGCGTCTATCGCTGGCAAGCCCAGCGGAACAATTCGCTCTTTTCCTCCTTTGCCGCGAACCACAATAAGCTGATTCTTCACGTCTATATCGTCGACATCCAGTTCTAAAAGCTCACTGATACGAGCGCCCGTTGAGTATAGGGTTTCTACCAAGGTTCGATCCCGCAGCTGCAAAGCAGTAGCCGAATCGTCACACGGGCAAGCCTCGATCAATCGCACAACCTCGTCGACAGTTAAGGCTTTAGGAATACTGACCCCCTGCGCTGGTACAGGGACGCTTGCCGCCACGTCCGCGTCGAGTAAGCGCTCCTGAACACCGAAACTGTGAAGTCCCCTGATACTTGCAAGCATGCGTGCTGTGGAACTCGCGGCCATATTCTTGTCTCTGCGAAGATGAATGAGGTAATCCTCAATCTCGGAAGTCTCCACCTCCTTCAGCGACTTACTTCCTAACCATTGAGTATATTTCTCCACATCTCGGCGATAATTGCTCAAGGTATGCGGCGAAAGATCCCGCTCTGTTCTCAGATGGCGCAACCAGCGTTGCACAAGCCTTTCATTATCGGAATGACTCTGCGTCCCTTCTAGATCCGAGCGATACTGCGTGCCTTTACGAGGGCGAGACTGAACTACCACGCGTTTAACACTCCACAATCAGCTTCATATCATCACCGGGATTGGCCTTGGGCGCCCGACGCTCCGCTAATGACGAATGATAGTTGTACCCTTCATCCACACAACGTTCCGTCCCCACCGCCAAATGCAAAATTGCCGCAACTGCAATGGCGTTATCTACAGTCCCATTTTTTACCCATTCAATGGCTTGGGAAAGTTCAACCCATTCTTTGTCAATGTCCGCCTCTTCCCCTTCAGGCACCGGAATATCAAAAGTGGAAAGGTCTTCACTAAGTTCCTCCGCCTTGTATATGCGACACATTTCCTCAGCAAACCCTGGAGATGTCACTACATCACCAAGAAGATGCCAGCGAGCAGCAGCGAAACCTCCCTCCTCAGCAAGTTCACGTTGAGCGGCACGCAATGGGTGCTCCCCCGCCATATCGAGCAAGCCAGCGGGAATCTCCCATAAATAACGCCCCACCCCATGGCGGTATTGACGAATCATCAATAGTTTGCCGTCTCGAAGTGCCGCCACAGCTACCGAACTGAAATGCTCCAAGATTTCACGCTTAGCCGGGCCCGTTGATGTGTTGATGGTATCCCGCCGAACAGCCAGGATTGGACAATCCAACAACAGTTCACTGTCTTCTACGGTGTACGGATTCTCGCCTGAAGTCATAGCGTCGAGCTTAGTCTGACCTGAGACAAAACTCCTCGAGCTTCGATCTCCTGAGATTCTCAGCTCAGGGGATCTCCCCACGATTGCTGTTCCTCTTGTTAGCTGTGAGAACCACTCAGCAATTCAGAGCTCAGGAAATATCAATACCCTTGTGATTCATCGCTGCGTCGATAAGCCCTTGGAACAACGGATGAGGACGAGTCGGACGCGATTTATACTCCGGGTGAGCCTGGGTAGCCACAAAGAATGGATGCTGTTCTTGTGGATACTCCACAAACTCCACCAGTTGCCCATCAGGTGACGTACCAGAAAACTGCAGCCCCGAACCATCTGTAATGCGCTCCCGATACGTGTTGTTGACTTCATATCGGTGGCGATGCCGCTCAGCGATATCAGTTCGGCCGTATAAACCAGCGACAACCGAACCTTTCTCAAGCGTCGCGGGATACGAACCCAGACGCATGGTGCCACCCAGATCAGCATCACCGGAAACAGCAGCCATTTGCTCCTCCATCGTGGAAATCACTGGCGTCGTAGCATCGGGATCAAACTCAGTAGACGATGCATCTTCCAAACCCGCTACTCGAGCAGCTTCAATCACAGCGCACTGTAAGCCTAGGCAAATACCCAACAGAGGCAGTTTGTTTTCGCGTGCATAAGAGATAGCACCGATCTTGCCCTCAATGCCGCGAATTCCGAAACCTCCCGGTACAACAATGCCATCGAGCCCCTCCAGTGCTTTCTTCACACCCTCCTTGGTTTCGCAGTCATCTGACGCTATCCATGTGACAGTGGCCTTAATATTACGTCCGAAACCAGCGGCACGTACCGCCTCTGCAACTGATAAATACGCATCGGGCAGATCGATGTACTTCCCGACAATGCCGATTTTCACCTCACCACCTGGGTTATGGACGGAGTCCAGCAGCCGTCCCCAGGTTGACCAATCAACATCCCGAAATGGAAGATTCAATCGTCGTATGACATAGGTATCAAGATGCTGCGAGTACAGAACCTTGGGGATGTCATAGATGGAGGGAGCATCTGGACAAGCAACTACCGCCTCTATATCCACATCGCACATGAGAGCAATTTTGTCCTTCATGGCCTGTGGAACATCACGGTCTGCACGCAACACTAAAGCATCCGGCACAATACCGATGCTGCGCAACGCTGCAACGGAATGCTGTGTGGGCTTGGTTTTTAACTCGCCAGACGGTGCAAGATAAGGAACCAGAGAGACGTGTATGAACACAATATTGTCACGTCCAATCTCTTGCCTTACCTGACGTGCGGCTTCAAGAAATGGTTGAGATTCAATATCGCCAACGGTGCCGCCAACCTCAGAGATGACCACATCCGGAACTACACCGTCGTCGTCTGGCTGGGCCATCGCAAGAACCGAGTTCTTAATCTCATCGGTGATGTGCGGAATCACCTGAACTGTTTTGCCGAGAAATTCCCCGCGACGTTCTTTAGCGATGACATTGGAGTACACCTTGCCAGTGGTGACGTTCCCCGCGGCGGAAAGGTTACGATCCAAGAAACGTTCGTAGTGACCGAGGTCGAGGTCAGTTTCTGCCCCATCCTCGGTGACAAATACCTCACCGTGTTCAAATGGATTCATGGTTCCGGGATCCACATTGAGATATGGATCCAATTTCTGCATGGTGACGCGTAAACCACGGGCGGATAATAACTGACCCAGACTCGCGGCAGTAAGCCCCTTGCCTAGAGAAGATGCCACACCACCGGTGATGAAAATGAACTTGGTGCTGTGCGCTGCACGGTTGCCGGACAAAATGCTCTCCCAACGAAGGGCGGGGCCGTGCCAGAACAGCTGATGACGCAGCTATTTTATTCTGCAACAAAAAGACCCCGCAGGTGGATTACCTACGGAGCTTCAGGATAACACAGGTTTGGTATTACTCAACAGTCTCTTTTGTGGCGTTGGAGGCCGAGCCATAATGTCCAGCTCTGTCATCCTTCTGTTCACGCAATGCACGTATCACAGTGATACGCCCAGCTTCGGTGTCAACATTATCGACGGTAGAGAGGTTCCCCGCTGCGTCGTGGTTGTCACGGATTTTAGCCACTGCACCGTTTTGCTCGGCAGACTCGTAGTCACCTGCAACCACTACCCCAGCCATTTTGGAATCTAGTCCTTTGGCAAAGTCCGCCAGAAAGGACGTGGCGTAATCGTTATCCTCGGAACCTGACACGATGAGCGCTAGATCAGCCGCTGCCGGTGGCTTTCCTTGATAGGCAAGCAGGTCAGCATTCTCCAGTGCACCTAACGCGACAGCGCGGTCCGAATCAGCAACTTCCTTATCTCCTGTGTGGAGGGCACCACCGATAAGTTGCCCGGCGTGCATCCCGGGAGTTCGGTTTTCTTCATCGAGCTTCACGCCCGTTGGTAGGGAATTCGCTGCCAAAGACTTCACCTGATCCCCGCTGTCGGTATTCAGGACCTTTTCCGTTAACTGGACTGTACCGGACAAGTTTCCACCAGCGGCTTTGATCAAAGATTGGATATCTCTGACGAAATCAGCGTTGGCGTCGGGCGTGGTGAAAATAACGACGCTGAGGCTCTTTAGTTCATTTTTTACGATGTCTCCGGAAACTTCACTGAGTACAGCGTCGGAAACAGCGTTGTTGCCTTCAGCTGCTTGACGGGCATGGCGTTCCGCTTGCAACTGATTTTCTGTCTGGTAATTACTACCGGCCGGGCCGCCTTCAACGTTTGGGGCTAGGGCGTAGAAGCCGAAAGCGGTGCCCAGGGCAATGCCGAGCCCTAAGCCGGCGATGACTTTTCCCGAGGATCCTCTACTCATGCGTTCGAGCTCCTAGTTTTCTTTGAAGAGGTTTTGGAAACTGATTGCTAAGTTGTTCCAGGAGTTGATGAGGTTCTGTACGAAGCTGTCGTCGCCACTGAACCCAGCAATGAAGACGATGACCGCGAGTGCCAAGAGGATGCCGAGAATTGCCCAGATCCATCCGCCTCCGGACTTGGAGACACGGTAGAGTTCGGCAACTGCGGAAGAATCGACAAGTTTGGGCCCTACCCGGAGACGAGACATCAAGGCAGAAGGCGTGTTTTCCGACGAGGCCTCGTTTAGTAAGTGATCCAGATCCATGGCTTCTCCAAGGTGTACGACCATGGATGCACCGTGGTATTGGGCCAGTAACAGAGCCAGATCTGTTGGGTTGTCAGATGCGGCGGGGAAGGTCATTGCTCCCACTCCGAGGTCTTGAATCCTTTCCAGTCCCTTGGCGTGCCCGTCGGGTTCAGCGGGAAGGACAACTGTTGCGCCTGAACGTAGACCTGCTGAGGAGATGAGTTCTGGGTCGCCGACAATGACGGCCGGGCGGTGGCCTTCATCGATAAGTTCGTCGACAACTTTGTCGACAGCGATGATTACAGGGTTGTATTCCCGTAAGAAGAACCGCAACTCTTTGAGTTTGCTTTTGAGGTGAGGGTCTTCGGAGATGACCATGACTTTACGGTCTTCCATGTCTACATCGATGTCTGGGATTCCCAGACCATCGATGAGTAATGGTGCTTCGCTGCGAACGAATTCTGCAGTGTTCCCTGAGAGGGCCTCCATGTGGTCGCCTAGCGCTTCGCGTGCTTCTTCGAAGCGCGCCGAGGCGGTGTCCATATCGAGGATCTCCCCACCACCGATGGAGCGGTCTCCGTAGTAGAGTTTGCCCTCGTTGATGCGGCCTTTTTTGCCGTTCTTCACCTTTTTACCTACGGAGGCATCGGCGTTTTCGACTAGTAGTGTGCCCTGATCCAGCAGGAGTTGTGGCCCGAAGTTTGGCACCTTGCCTGTAGTGAATTGCTGCAGATTAACCACGGCAGCTACTTTTGCGTCGATGAGGCGTTGCGCAAAAGCACGGGACATGTCCGGTGCGTCAACGACGGCAATGTCACCTTCATGGAGCTTGGCCTTGTGATAGCCCTTGGGACCGGTGAGGTCACGTGTGACACCGTTGATGCCAGGAAGGTCAGAGCGGGAGAAAATCATGCCAAATATTTTGTTACAACTGTGACTCCTGTTGCGTTAGGCGCGCCGACAGACCCTTGCTGTTTCTACTTAATAACTTGCTTCACGGTGCGCTTTTTCTCTCCAAGGAATTGACGAGTGAAGTAGTCTTTAACTCCTGGAGCCCATTGGCCCCTCCCAAAAATCCCGGCTCGAGTTTTGGCGTCGCGTATACGTGCACGTGTTGAGTTTCCTGCGTTGTAAGCGGCTCTTCCATTACTGCTCCCACCTGTCCCGCCGGTCGCCATTGCTGGGTGTCGGGTCTGTGCTGTGGATTCATAGCTGTGGGTCCCTGTGTTCAGGCCACCTATCTTGCCGCCATTACCTGTTATTCCTCGATTATTCCCTGCGGAAGGAAGGCTATTGATTCGCCCGTTAACCGAACCATTTTCACCCACGCGACCACCAACTATTGGGTGAATGTTTTGAGGAGAAGCGAGACCGGTGCGAACGGATCCATTTGCTATCCGACCTGCGCTGGGTAGGAGAGGAATAACTGGCCGCCTTCCCAGACCTTTTGCCGCCGCAGTTTGAGATGTACTTGTTTGGCCGACGCCACCTCGAACCGAGGACAGCGATCTGACGGTTGCCAGCCCTGATGTGTGAGTCTGTCCCGCATGTGGTTGGCTGAGTACTCCAGGGTTAGCGGGGGCGTGATTCCCCGCTGACAGGCTATTTGGCGCTGTGATGTGTGAATTACTCGTGAGATTCGTTGCGTTGACTGGACTAGCACTCTGAGACGGGTTTGGCACTTTCGTTTCTGCTGTTGAAGCTGGCGCGACAGAACCGCTGGGATCGGGGGTGTCCCGGATTGCATTGTGTGTCCCCGTTTCTAGGTTATTGATAACGGCCGAAGCTGGGCTCGGCAGCCCTCCGTGGGGTGTATGGACATCAGTGTGCTGCGAACTTGTAGATGTAGTAGAAAGGTTGAGGATTCCGTTGCCTGTATGTCCGATTACCGGCATTCCAAAATTCGCTACGGGCGGTTTGAGAGTCTCTAGTGATGGTTGGAGCTGACTGGAGACGAAGTTTGCAACTGCGGCTTGTTGAACCGCTTGTTTTTCAAGCGGATTTTGAATCGTGGCTGTAGTTGCTTGAATGTTCCGCAATGCAGCCAAGTTAGCAATTCTTACGGCTGGGAACTTTGCAATGGAATCTGCCATAAGTTTGGCATTGGTGGCGACAGTACGTCCCAGTGTAATTACATCGGTAATTGCTTCTCGAGCCGCATCAAAAGAATAACCCTGAGCAGCGACGGCAATGGTGGACGCCGCTGTCTGTAAAGCTTCCATGGATACCATTAGCTCAGAAGCAACCATAGACCATTCGGCTGCCATTTGCATTGGAGCGCCATCATTACCTTCAAACATAGTTATCAATGGCTCCAATGGAGTGCTGGCTTCCACCACCGCAACAGGAGTTGCATAAAGAAGATTACTGATCGGCTTAAACAACCTCGGGGGCATAGGTACATCCACGTGCACATCGGGCAATTCGACAACAGAGTTCATCCGGTCGAACGATCCAGCTGAAATCCTATCCTGAAGGTCAAAAGCCGTGATATGCGACGTGAACATCTCTTGTAACCATTGGATGTCACCCTGCAAAGACAAGACAACGTTCTCTACCGAACCGACTTGCCCACTAAAAATACTTTGATATTGTGTAAATGCATTAGATAATGACGGCAAACCGGTAAAAACCCCAAAATTTCTTGCCGCACGGGCCACATCAAACAAAGATAAGTTTGCGCCCTGCAATAACTGGCCGATTGACCGCATAGAAGTCAAATCAAAGACGATCACTTAGCCCCCTCCAATATCCCCAGATTTTTAAAAGTCCAATACAGATTGTAAGAACGACGGCAAGCTTCCTTGAAGCCTTTACTCTCGCCAGGTAAAAGACTCGATATCAGGATAATCGAATCACTTGCTTCAATTTCCTCCACCGCAACACAGTGCAAGTCTACCTTTGCACCCGGAACTCTGCGAACAATGTTACTTGTTTTTGGTCCGAAATTATAGTCAATTGAATCAAAATTTGGCCTGCCCGATATTCTGATCATCTCTATAGAGAAGAAAGCATTAAAAAAATCGTTTTCTTTCAACTTCAATTCAAAATCACAGGAGTAAAGTCTAGGCGCGTTGACTCCCTTTCGGTTCTCGAGCCCCATAGACTCCATTCGAGCAACTAGTTCATCACTGCAAATATCCGGTTGGCCAGTAAAAGCATCCGCTGCATCGTTAGGTCCAAGCTGCCCCAGGAATACCGGATCCCCCACGAATTCCTGGGACAGCCAGACAAGTCGTTCCCACGGATCTGTAGGTTCTGTCTCGAACCAGATCCCTTCATACCCTTCCGGTTTGAGCATCCGTCCGTCCTTTGTGACCACTGGAGCAGCGCTCTTTGTACCACCCTCAGTATGGATCACTTCCCCCTCAGACTTTGCAGGCATGTTGGTCTCACCAACGCCACACCCAGCAACAAGGCCCCCAACCATTGCCGTAGCAATCACAACATTCAACGTTGTGCTTGTTTGCCGGATGAAGCGCCCCATATCCCAACTGCCTTCCCCTACAGATCCGTGGAAACTTCTCTAGTAGGTGCGGGTCCCCCAACGAGGCATCCCCCACCTATCGGAGTATCCTAGTCGCTTTTACGTTGCTAGCGCTAGACCTAAAAAGAAAAAGTTTTAAATTACAAACTTGTTCTATACCGCTGTGCCATCGCTAGCAGCTCTTCCGCATGAGCCCGTCCGGTCTCAGATTCCAATCCTGCCAACATGCGACTCAGTTCTTCTATGCGTTCTTCAGCGTTTAAACGTTTAACTGAACTCGTTACCGAAGTCTCTGTTGCATCTTTAGCAACATACGCGTGAGCATCGGCGAAAGCCGCCACTTGGGGTAAGTGAGTCACCACTATCACTTGGTTATCCACGGCAAGCCGAGCCAGCCTACGACCAATCTCTACAGCAGCCTTACCCCCCACACCGGCATCTACCTCATCAAAGACCATCGTCCGCCCCTTACCCGCCAAGATAACCTCGAGAGCGAGCATTACACGCGATAACTCACCGCCAGATGCGCTACCTGCCAATGCATTGGCGTGACCTCCCTGAACCAACAGAAATTCAACATCGTCTAACCCATACGGCCCTGGTTCACCGTGTGCTAGTTCCACACGGACTTCTGCAGCCATATGTAAACCTTTAATCTCCTTAGTTACCGCTGCTGCAAACTTTTTAGCCGCTGCTGCACGTTTTTTCGATAATTCTGCACCAATGGACATCATTTCAGCGTGCGCTGATTCTACTTCGCCTCTGAGCTTGTCAATCGCTTCCCCAGAAACATCCATGCTGGCCAGACGTTCACGCGCCTCATCGCGCCAGGCAATCGCTCCGTCCACATCCACGGCGAACTTACGCAATTCCCGTAGTTCTGCTTGTCGCTGCAGCAGTCCCTCTAGTTCATCCGGATCCGGTACTGCAGCCAGGGCTTGTCCTGCCTCCATCGCGATATCGCTGAGTACGGTATTAACCTCGGCAAGACGATCTGCCAAAGCTTCGAGCTGCTCATCCCCTCTGCGTAGGGAACTTTCAGCATAAGTGACGAGATCCACCGCGGTCTGCTGCCCAACATTCTCCTCCCCGGTGGAACCATCGATAACCGCTAGAGCCTGTGTAATGTATGCTCGCACATCATCGGCATCTTGCAAGCGGGTGATTGTGAGCTTTAGCTCCTCGTCTTCCCCCGGCTGAGGGTCAATTTCATCGATCGTCTCGATGGCTCGTTGCAGCGTTTCTGTTTCAAGCGCAAGCTCCCGCCGGGCCTTCACTCTGCGCTGCAAATCTTTCTCCAGCCTCTGCCATGCTGATCTTTTTTCTTGGTACGACGCCACCACGTCCCCAGTGCCAGCAAAATCATCCACAATGGCGAGCTGTCGTACAGGGTCTAGAAGTCGCAGCTGGTCATTTTGCCCGTGAATAGTGATCAGATCGCGAGAAAAATCGCTTAGTACACCGGCCGCAACAGTCTTGCCAGCCAAATGAGCTCTGGATCGTCCAGCAGAGGTCACGGTACGGGAAGCGATGACCTCATCGTTGTCTACATATCCACCGACTTCATTGACAAGATGAGCGATGGATGACTGGCTGGAAGCGTCGAAAGAAAAGATTCCTTCCACCACAGCTCGGTCAGCACCTGATCGTACCCGGGAAGCGTCTGCTCGTGTACCTGAAAGCAGGCGCAGACTGGTGACCACCATCGTCTTGCCCGCGCCCGTTTCGCCAGTGACAACGGTCAAACCAGAATCAAACTCAGCGGTAGTTTCTTCAATCACGCCAAGATTTTGGATATGGAGTTCATGCAGCATACTAGCGGCGCGGACCCCTCCAGCCAGTGACTGGCAAACGGAACTTACTCACTAGACGGTCGGTGAATGGAGCAGAGTCCAAACGAACCCAACGCACAGGTTGCGGTCCACGGCGGATCTCAACGCGTGCTCCAGGAGGCATATGAATCTGTCGGAAACCATCCATTACGGCGGTAGCTGGAGAGGTCATGGGGTTAGTTTCTACCGCCACATCAGAATTGGGCGATACCACCAGTGGTCGGCTGAACAGCGCATGGGCATTAGACGGAACCACAAGAATCGCATCAAGCTCAGGCCACAACACAGGTCCGCCCGCAGAGAATGCATACGCAGTCGACCCGGTCGGGGTGGAAACAAGCACTCCATCACAGCCAAAGGATGAGACGGGGCGCTGATCAATCTCCAGGATCGTATCTAACACACCTTGACGGTTAAGGTTCTCCACCGAGCACTCGTTAAGAGCCCAACCTGTACCTAAAACGCGTCCATCACCGTCACGCACGGTAATAGATAACGTCATGCGATCCTCGACGTGGTAATCCTTGTCGATGACCCGGTCAATCGCCTCCTGCAATGACTCTTGCTCCCATTCGGCGAGAAAACCGATGTGACCCATATTTACTCCGAGTACGGGAACATCTGCAGAATGAGCGATGTCAGCAGCGCGCAGGAAGGTTCCATCACCCCCCAAGACTAGAACCAGTTCCACACCGGTAGCAGCTTCACGAGTGTGACCGAAACGCTTAAAACGACCCAAGATTTCATGGCGTGCCACTGGTGCGGGATCGGCTGTCGCCATCACGCGAACGTCGATGCCGCCTTCCTTTAAACGGGAAGCGGCTTCAGCTGCTAGGCCCAAGTTTTCATGGACACCGGTGTGTGCGACCAGTAGCACCTCACGGTTCTCCGTCATTGTGGGCCCTCCTTAATAGCCGTTGCGATCATAGCGTCTAATTCATCCATCGTTGGCATGGCCGCACCCCCGTCCTTCACAAGCCAGAGGAAAAATTCAACATTTCCACTTGGGCCAGGAAGAGGCGAAGCCACCACGCCCTTCGTTGATAAACCATACTTCATTGCGGCGACAGAGATGGTTTTAGTTACCTCCGTGCGCAGCGCCGGACTTCGCACCACGCCTCCATGGCCAAGCCTATCTTTGCCTACCTCAAACTGTGGTTTCACCATCGGTAGCAGGTCACCGCCTTCCCTCACGCATCCAGCGAGGGCTGGCAAGACCAATTCGATGGAGATAAAGGACAAGTCGCCCACCATTACATCGGCTTGAGCACCGAGAATATCGGGGGTGAGAGTGCGGACATTTGTACGGTCGTGGACATCGACGCGTGGATCATTTTGCAGTCGCCAGATGAGCTGGCCGTACCCCACATCTACGGCATAAACACGAGCGGCGTTTCTGTCCAAACACACATCAGTGAAACCTCCGGTGGAGGCACCAGCGTCCAGGACCGTTTTCCCCTCGAGACTCAGCCCAAGAGGTTCAAAAACTTCTAGTGCACCCAGCAGTTTGTGCGCACCGCGGGATGCCCAGCGATCGTCATCACTCGCCACCACCTTGATGGAGACGTTGCCATCTACACCGGTGGCAGGTTTTTGAGCAACCATACCGTTGACACTCACCCGACCAGTCTTGATCATGTCTTGAGCGTGCTCCCGACTGCGAGCGATTTTGCGTCGAACAAGCTCGACGTCGAGTCGATGAAGTTTAGGCCCTCTTTTTGCCATGTAATTGACGTCCTCTTTTAGCTGTGACCGAGTGCTTCATTGACTAAACGATGGGCTTGTTCAAGAAGTTCTACCTCTTCGGATACGTGTACATCGCGTGAAAGTAACTCGTCCACCGCAGTTGCCAATTCCTCGTGACATTGCTCAGGAGTTTTATTTTCTTCCTCTCGACGCCGCCTGTGCGCGTCCGCGATAATTGCCGGATTGACATTATTCATTAGCGCCACGCCCCCACAGCACGGTGGGCTGCGTCGTCGCCATTGGTAGCAGCGATGTGAATGTGCTCTATAGCTACACCTTCGTCCACCGTCCTCCACACGAGTGGTGCAGCCGCCGCCACAGCCTCAGCAGCCATAAGCTGCACATCCGCACTGGTCTCACCCGAGGAAACATAGATCGTCGCAGATTGGCCAGAATAATCGCCATAGTGTGCTTGCCATCCACCCAAGTGATCACGCATGTTACCCGCGATGTAGGTGGGACGGAATTTGGTGCTGAGTAATTCACGATGTCCCGACACACCCGTCACAGTACAAAGCGTATCCATACCCGCAGCAATACCACCGGCAATATCGGTGTCCAGTCGATCTCCCACAACGAGAGGCTTTGTGGATCCGAGACGTTTCGCAGCTACTCTAAACATCTCCGGGCCCGGTTTACCGGCACTGACTGGCTCAACACCTGTTGCTGAGACCACAGCTGCAACCATGGAACCATTGCCAACCATTAATCCTCTCTCGCTAGGGAGTGTGGTATCGAGGTTGGAGGCGATATACTTCGCACCACGCCTAATCGCCAATGCTCCTTCTGAAAGCAACGCCCAAGTGTTGTCGGGGGTATGCCCTTGAAAAACGACGTCCGGATGATCATCGGCTGAATCCACAACGGTGAAACCTGCTGCACGGGCAACATCTTTAAAAGAATCAGCGCCGATGACGAATGCAGTTGCATTCTCTTTATTTACGAGTGATCGTCCCAGTGAGCAGGCGGCTTCTGCGCTAGTGAGCACCTGATCAGCTGTAGCGTTAAATCCTAAGGAGGTGAGGTGTGCAGCCACCGACTGTGGCGCCCGTGATGCATTATTGGTGACGTACATGACGCGGCGGTTGGCTAATCCATCAGCAGCGCCAACCACTGGCCGTCCGCCCTCAAAAACGGTGCCGTCAAGGTCAGCAAGAATGGCATCGTAGTGGTCGAGAATTTCCAATGCCATGATGAGTGTTACTCGCCTTCTTTCCTCAACGAAGCCAGCCGTTCCTCAGTGTCCATAAATCCGCCCTGGTCAAGTTCGTCAGCTCTTTCGAACCATAAGGTTGCGTCTTCGCGACGACCGGCGATTTCTAGAGAATCAGCATAGGCATAGTACAGCCGGAGCCGCGACATCTCAGGAATATCCGAGATATCGAGCACCTCTTCCAACTCAGCGAGGGCAGCACGATTGTTGCTGAGATCGTGGTGCGCACCGGACAAGACAATTGCTAATTCGATGCGAGTCTCAGGATCTAACGTGGAGGTGTCATATTCACGCCCCACCTCTATTGCTTTTTCGGGTCGGCCAAGTGCGCGTTCGCAGTCCGCCAAAACGGCTATCATACCTGGGCCACCAGACATTCGGCGGGCCGCTCGTAATTCGGAAATGGCTTCCTTCCATTCCCCAGCATGATACGCAGCGATACCGTTTGTTTCTCGAGTAACCGAAACACGACCGGCACGGTCTTTTGCTGCTCGAGCGTGAGCCAACGCTTTGTCTGTGTCTTCGTCCAAAAGAAGAACTGACATGATGAGGTGCTTAGCGACTTTATCGGCGTTGTCCTTGGAAAGGCTTCGCAACTCTTGCCGCACAGCAGGGTCAAGGTCCCGCGGATCGATATGATCGGGAACTTGTGGCTCATTGAGCCGTTTGTTTAAACGTTCTTCGCGGTAGCCTGAGCGTTGAGGACCGGAATGACGAGCTCGGTTGACGCCCCCGCGGTTAGCGTGTTTGAACTTTTTCTTATCACCGCGGCGAGCATCGTATTTGTTATTCCGCTTCTCCCGAGACCCAGCGTCACCGGAAGAATACCCAGAATTCGTGCGATTGCGAGATGGGCTAGCACCTGCATCATCGTAACCATTGCGACGGCGGGCCGGGTTACCTCCATTGCCATCGAAATTGTTATGCCGGTCATCCCACGAGGACCTCTGAGAACGAGAACCGTAATGATAGTTATTGTCTCGGACGTCACGCGAGCCGTGACGGTGGCGATGGTCGCCATCTTTCTTCCAAGAGCTACCGGAAGCCCCATTCTCCTTCTTGCTTCGCGTTCGAAAACGGTCGCTGTTGCTGCGACCTTTGAAGTCTCGATTTCCTCCGTCACTCCGATGACTCGATCCGAAGTTACGGCGCTGCCCAAAGCCTTTATTCTGGCTACGACGGCCGCTACCGGAGTGCTCAGACATGCGAAGTCCTCTCAGTTATCCGTTAAACTTATTCGATTTATTCTAGACAGAAAGTTGCCTAGTGTGTGGCTTAGAGTAATCGCCACGTAATGCGTCAACACCAGGAATCATCACGCAACATCGCGAAGAATCACTCCGCGGATTCCCCGCACAAACAAAAGGTGGGTGTAGATGTAAGCAACCATACAGATTACTTACATCCACACCCACCATGTATTTAAGTTTTTAGGCCGGCGGTGACCTACTCTCCCACACCCTCCCAGGTGCAGTACCATCGGCGCAGACAGGCTTAGCTTCCGGGTTCGGAAAGGGACCGGGCGTGACCCCGCCGCTAACAACCACCGACACACACAACAAAGAACACACACCCAACCACACCAACCACCACAACGGCAGCCAACACAGCCAGTGCAGGTGCTGTCCCAGACACTGCACAACGAACGCGAACATCCCCACACACAAGCAAGCCCACCACACAAGCTTTAACAACCATCTCGGCCAATTAGTACCGGTCACCTCCACACCTCACAGCGCTTCCAGATCCGGCCTATCAACCCCATCATCTCTAGGGAACCTCAAACGAAACCTCATCTCGAAACAGGCTTCCCGCTTAGATGCTTTCAGCGGTTATCCCTCCCATACGTAGCCAACCAGCCATGCCACGGGCGTGACAACTGGCCCACCAGAGGTATGTCCAACCCGGTCCTCTCGTACTAGGGTCAGCCTTTCTCAAGTTTCAACGCGCACGGCGGATAGAGACCGAACTGTCTCACGACGTTCTAAACCCAGCTCGCGTGCCGCTTTAATGGGCGAACAGCCCAACCCTTGGGACCTACTCCAGCCCCAGGATGCGACGAGCCGACATCGAGGTGCCAAACCATCCCGTCGATATGGACTCTTGGGGAAGATCAGCCTGTTATCCCCGGGGTACCTTTTATCCGTTGAGCGACACCGCTTCCACAAGCCGGTGCCGGATCACTAGTCCCGACTTTCGTCCCTGCTCGACCTGTCAGTCTCACAGTCAAGCTCCCTTGTGCACTTACACTCACCACCTGATTGCCAACCAGGCTGAGGGAACCTTTGGGCGCCTCCGTTACTCTTTGGGAGGCAACCGCCCCAGTTAAACTACCCACCAGGCACTGTCCCTAACCCGGATCACGGGCCGAGGTTGAGATGCTCAATACGATCAGAGTGGTATTTCAACAACGACTCCACAACCACTGGCGTGGCCACTTCACAGTCTCCCACCTATCCTACACAAACCGAACCAAACACCAATACCAAGCTATAGTGAAGGTCCCGGGGTCTTTTCGTCCTGCCGCGCGTAACGAGCATCTTTACTCGTACTGCAATTTCGCCGGGCCTGTGGTTGAGACAGCAGAGAAGTCGTTACGCCATTCGTGCAGGTCGGAACTTACCCGACAAGGAATTTCGCTACCTTAGGATGGTTATAGTTACCACCGCCGTTTACTGGGGCTTAAATTCTCCGCTTCGACCACAAAGATCTAACAGGTCCTCTTAACCTTCCAGCACCGGGCAGGCGTCAGTCCGTATACATCGACTTCAACGTCTTCGCACGGACCTGTGTTTTTAGTAAACAGTCGCTTCCCTCTACTCTCTGCGACCACCACCAGCTCAACCAGTCTGTCACCAGCAGTGGTCCCCCTTCTCCCGAAGTTACGGGGGCATTTTGCCGAGTTCCTTAACCACAGTTCACCCGATCGCCTTAGTATTCTCTACCTGACCACCTGTGTCGGTTTCGGGTACGGGCCGAATATGCACTCACTAGAGGCTTTTCTCGACAGCATAGGATCACCAACATCCCCACAACGGGTACGCATCACGCCTCACCCACACAGGACCGGATTTACCACTGTCCACGGGCCACACGCTTACACCACAATCCAATAAGTGGCTTGGCTACCTTCCTGCGTCACCCCATCGCTTGGCTACTACCAGCTCAGGTCCCACGCAGCCGCTCATACACAACTTCAAAAAAGCCGCACACAAACATTTGGGTGGTTAGTATCACTGATTCACCATTGGTCGCACACACACGGGTACGGGAATATCAACCCGTTATCCATCGACTACGCCTGTCGGCCTCGCCTTAGGTCCCGACTCACCCTGGGAAGATTAGCTTGACCCAGGAACCCTTAGTCATCCGGCGGATGAGTTTCTCACTCATCATTCGCTACTCATGCCTGCATTCTCACTCGCATAGCCTCCAGCACTAGGTCACCCCGCACCTTCAACGGCCACACGACGCTCCCCTACCCATCCAGCACAACACTGAATGCCGCGGCTTCGGCGGTGTACTTGAGCCCCACTACATTGTCGGCGCAGAACCACTCGACCAGTGAGCTATTACGCACTCTTTCAAGGATGGCTGCTTCTAAGCCAACCTCCTGGCTGTCTTCGCGATCCCACATCCTTTTCCACTTAGTACACTCTTAGGGGCCTTAACCGGCGATCTGGGCTGTTTCCCTCTCGACTACGAAGCTTATCCCCCGCAGTCTCACTGCCGCGCTCTCACTTACCGGCATTCGGAGTTTGGCTGATGTCGCTAAGATGATAGTCCCGCTAAACCAACCAGTAGCTCTACCTCCGGCAAGAAACACACGACGCTGCACCTAAATGCATTTCGGGGAGAACCAGCTATCACGGAGTTTGATTGGCCTTTCACCCCTACCCACAACTCATCCCCTCAGTTTTCAACCTAAGTGGGTTCGCGCCTCCACAGAGTCTTACCTCTGCTTCACACTGGCCATGGGTAGATCACCCCGCTTCGGGTCCAGGACATGCCACTACACAACACACTCAATTAGTATTCGCTTTCGCTACGACTACCCCACACAACGGGTTAACCTCGCGACATGCCGCTGACTCGCAGGCTCATTCTTCAAAAGGCACGCCATCACCCCACAAACAAGGCTCTGACGGATTGTAAGCACACGGTTTCAGGTACTATTTCACTCCCCTCCCGGGGTACTTTTCACCATTCCCTCACGGTACTACTCCGCTATCGGTCACAGTCGAGTATTCAGGCTTACCGGGTGGTCCCGGCAGATTCACAGCAGATTCCACGAGCCCGCTGCTACTCGGGGACACTCAACAACCCCACACACACATGCTTTCACGTACCGGACTCTCACCGTCTACGGCAGGCCATTCCAAACCACTTCCGCTAACACACATGCGCAAGGCACGGCATGGCAGCACCGCACATCAAGACCCCACAACCCCACACACGCAACCCCTGCCAGGTATCACACGCATATGGTTTAGCCAAAAATCCACGTTCGTTCGCCACTACTAGCAGAATCATTATTATTTTCTTCTCCTACGGGTACTGAGATGTTTCACTTCCCCGCGTTCCCTCCACACCACCTATGAATTCAGTGGCAGGTGACCGCACATAACCACGGCCGGGTTTCCCCATTCGGACATCCTCGGATCAACGCTCTATTGGCAACTCCCCGAGGCTTAACGCAGCCTTACACGTCCTTCATCGGCTCACTATGCCAAGGCATCCACCGTGTGCCCTTACAACAATTACTAAAGCAACAACAGCAACCAACAGCCACAACAGACCATCAGCCACCGACGATGAACTTACAAAACAAATGCAAAAAGAAGATACTCGCGTCCACTATACAGTTCTCACACAACACAACACGCACCACCACACACGCACACACGCACACAGCAGCACACATTCACAGGAACAACACAACCATTGCCCCAGACACCCAACAGACATGACAAACCAACGAATCCCACAACCACTCACACAAAGCAGCCACCACCACACACATCCAGTGCACAAACTACCCCGACAAAAACAATAAAAACTCCATAGAAAGGAGGTGATCCAGCCGCACCTTCCGGTACGGCTACCTTGTTACGACTTCGTCCCAATCGCCAGTCCCACCTTCGACAGCTCCCTCCACAAAGGTTAGGCCACTGGCTTCGGGTGTTACCAACTTTCATGACGTGACGGGCGGTGTGTACAAGGCCCGGGAACGTATTCACCGCAGCGTTGCTGATCTGCGATTACTAGCGACTCCGACTTCATGGAGTCGAGTTGCAGACTCCAATCCGAACTGAGGCCGACTTTCAGGGATTAGCTCCACCTCACGGTATCGCGACCCTCTGTACCGACCATTGTAGCATGTGTGAAGCCCTGGACATAAGGGGCATGATGATTTGACGTCATCCCCACCTTCCTCCGAGTTAACCCCGGCAGTCTCTCGCGAGTCCCCACCACGACGTGCTGGCAACACAAGACAAGGGTTGCGCTCGTTGCGGGACTTAACCCAACATCTCACGACACGAGCTGACGACAACCATGCACCACCTGTACACCAACCACAAGGGAAACTACATCTCTGCAGCGATCTGGTGTATGTCAAGCCCAGGTAAGGTTCTTCGCGTTGCATCGAATTAATCCACATGCTCCGCCGCTTGTGCGGGCCCCCGTCAATTCCTTTGAGTTTTAGCCTTGCGGCCGTACTCCCCAGGCGGGGCGCTTAATGCGTTAGCTACGGCACGGAAATCGTAGAAAAATCCCCACACCTAGCGCCCACCGTTTACGGCATGGACTACCAGGGTATCTAATCCTGTTCGCTACCCATGCTTTCGCTCCTCAGCGTCAGTTACTGCCCAGAGACCTGCCTTCGCCATCGGTGTTCCTCCTGATATCTGCGCATTTCACCGCTACACCAGGAATTCCAGTCTCCCCTACAGCACTCTAGTTATGCCCGTATCGCCTGCAGGCCCGGAGTTAAGCCCCGGGTTTTCACAAGCGACGCGACAAACCACCTACGAGCTCTTTACGCCCAGTAATTCCGGACAACGCTCGCACCCTACGTATTACCGCGGCTGCTGGCACGTAGTTAGCCGGTGCTTCTTATCCAGGTACCGTCACCCAACAGGCTTCTTCCCTAGCGAAAGAGGTTTACAACCCGAAGGCCGTCATCCCTCACGCGGCGTCGCTGCATCAGGCTTGCGCCCATTGTGCAATATTCCCCACTGCTGCCTCCCGTAGGAGTCTGGGCCGTGTCTCAGTCCCAATGTGGCCGTACACCCTCTCAGGCCGGCTACCCGTCGTCGCCTTGGTAGGCCATTACCCCACCAACAAGCTGATAGGCCGCGGGCTCATCCTACACCGAAAAAACTTTCCACCATTCACACTAAAGAACAGTCCTATCCGGTATTAGACCCAGTTTCCCAGGCTTATCCCGAAGTGCAGGGCAGATCACCCACGTGTTACTCACCCGTTCGCCACTCGAGTACCCCTAGCAAGCTAGAGGCCTTTCCGTTCGACTTGCATGTGTTAAGCACGCCGCCAGCGTTCGTCCTGAGCCAGGATCAAACTCTCCATAAAAGCCATTCGGCACTACAATACAAAGAGCCAAAAACTGGCAAAAAAATAAAAACTACTGACAAAAAACAAAAACCTGGCCATGATCACCAACCCCACGGGGCGGGGTCTCCCACAACCAGCCACAGTAGACAACAACCCCTCGCCCACCACCACCGGTGAACAAAGAATCATCACATCACGTTTCCACACAACAACAATCTGCTCGCTACAGCAGACCGGGTGCACACCAAACAAACCGCAACCGACACACTCACCATCCCGTTGCATGACAAAGACAATGAACACTTCCAAAAAAGCGGATCAGCCACGCATGGCACAAACCGTGATACCACCCAGAAAACACCAGGCGGCACTGTGGAATCCAAAAACTTGGTTCATCACACTATTGAGTTCTCAAACAACAATCGCACACAACAACCACCAGCACAACAACCACCAGCGCTCGCTGCGACCTGAACTAATTTACACACCACCCCACACCTTGACAAATCACCAGCTCACACCACATTTTCACCAAACGTTAATACGTCTATTGAGTTATGTTCATGTCTTCGAAGGCCACCTCGAAGACTTCACCGAAGCCCACATCTAGGACACAACTCTGTCTAGGACACAACCTTCGCCCCTGCGAAACGTTTCTTACCTTTACGAAGAACCAGCCACGAGCCATGAAGCAGGTCTTCCTCCGTTGGTACCCACTCAATATCTTCTACCCGTTGATTATTGACGTAAGCACCACCTTCAGTGACAGTGCGTCGAGCAGCTCCCTTTGATTTTTCCAACCCAGCCTCAACCAACAGATCCACAATGTTTACCTGCCCTGACACTTCGGCGATTTCTGTCTCCTGCAGCGCTGCGGCCAGGGTCTGCTCATCTAGCTCTGATAACTCCGCCTTGCCAAATAGTGCTTGAGCAGCGGTTTCTACCTTTCTCACGGCGTCGTCCCCATGAACCAACCTGGTCATTTCCTGAGCTAGAATTCGCTGAGCTTCGCGTTTATACGGGCGCTCCTCTACCTCAGTATTCAGGCGATCTAACTCTCCGCGGTCGAGAAATGTGAACCAGCGGAGATAGCGAATAACATCTGCATCATTCGTATTGATGAAGTACTGGTACCAGCTGTATGGACTGGTCATCTCTGGATCTAACCAAAGTTTTCCGCCACCAGTAGACTTACCGAACTTGTTCCCCTCGCTATCCGTAACGAGAGGAACGGTCAGTGCATGGACCTGTTCCCCGTCGAGACGACGATTGAGGTCGACGCCACTAATAATGTTTCCCCATTGGTCAGAACCCCCCATTTGGAGCCGTGCGTTATACGTGCGCCGCAAGTGCACAAAATCGTTGGCCTGCAGAAGCATGTAGGAAAACTCTGTATAAGAAATTCCGTCAGTTTCCAGACGACGTTTAACTGTCTCACGACCAATCATGGTGTTAATGGAGAAGTTCTTCCCTAGATCACGCAAAAACTCGATCACTGACATTTTGGAAACCCAGTCATAGTTGTTGACCAGAATCGCTTTATTCTCACCTTCGAAAGACACAAAGCGGGAAAGCTGTCCAGAGATCCGCTCAGCCCAATCGGCCACAGTGGATTCGGCGTGCATCGAGCGTTCTCCTACTTCACGCGGATCACCGATCATTCCTGTGGCACCACCTGCAAGAACAATAGGGGTATGACCAGCTAGCTGTAGACGCTTCAGCATCAACAGAGGAACGAGATGCCCTGCATGCAAAGAAGGTCCCGTTGGATCGAAACCGACGTATGCGGTAGTTGGCTGTGACATCTGCTGGCGCAAAGCATCGATATCAGTTGACTGGGCTATAAGACCGCGCCATTCTAACTCGTCAATAATGTTGGCTGTGTGTTCAACCATGATGAAATCTCAGTCCTTTAGGTGAAGAGGGGATAAATCTGTGAACGGCAGGACAAAACTGTAACTGTAATGGACAAATCTGCACTAAGGAGGAAGGAAAATGTGACAGTGAAAACCTGTTAAGTAAAGCGATCAGACGACAGAAGTGATTATGGACATCACTCCAGCGGCCAGTCCACAGCCTCATCGATAAGCAAAACGGGGATTCCATCCTGCACTGGATAGGCCTTTCCCAAGCGAGTATTCACCAAATAGTCACCATGCTGCTCCAAAGGGCCCTTATCCTGTGGGCATACGAGAATCTCAAGAAGCTGGGAATCAATCATGCTTACACAGTCTAGCCCCTCGCTAGGAGCACGTCGGTTCTCGACCCCTCACGAGAGTCCAACTTTCTTTCATGAATTTTGACGCGATATTTCCGTGAGAGTTGATGCGGAGGTTTCGATGAAATGCAGCGCAATGTTTTCAGTGAGAGCAGATACAGGGCCCGAGTGCGGAGAGATAACCGGAACTACTTCCGCTCCATCCGGCCCGGAATAGGACTGGTATTAGCCCACTGACGATCCTCCGCGGACTGAGCTCGAACGCGTTCCTTCTGCTCAACGACTCGAACACCAGCAGTGCCCCCACGGGTAACGCGAGATGCAACGGCTCCCTCCACAGTAAGAACCTCACGCACCGCTGGGGTGAGGGACGCATGAGCACTGGCAAGCTCATCATCGGTGAGGTCAACCAGATCCACACCACGTTGCTCGGCGATGCGAACACACGCGCCTGAAGCCTCATGGGCAACACGGAACGGCACTCCCTGACGAACCATCCATTCTGCGAGATCCGTGGCAAGGGTAAAACCAGCTGGAGCCAATTCCAACAGACGCTCCGGATGAAATTCCAAAGTCTCAACCAGTCCGGCCATTGCAGGTAGCAAAAGATTGAGTTGCGACACGGAGTCCACCAGAGGCTCCTTGTCCTCCTGCAAGTCTCGGTTATAAGCCAACGGTTGTGCCTTCAGCGTAGCCATCAGGCCGGCAAGATTGCCGATTAAGCGTCCAGTCTTTCCTCTCATCAACTCGGCGACATCAGGGTTTTTCTTCTGCGGCATGATCGATGAACCAGTTGACCATGCGTCGGCAAGTGTCACGTAACCGAATTCAGGCGTTGACCATGCGATGATCTCTTCGGCGAGGCGGGAAAGATCAACCGCAGTCTGGGCAAGGACAAAAGCTGTTTCAGATGCGAAGTCTCGGGATGACGTGGCGTCGATCGAATTATCAGCAGCAGAATCAAAACCAAGTTCCTCTGCGATAGCCTCCGGATCCAAGGCTAGAGAGGAACCAGCCAACGCACCCGAACCATAAGGAGAAACCGCCAACCGGCTATCCAGATCCTTGAAACGCTGCACATCACGCTGCAGAGGATGAGCATGCGCCAACAGTTGGTGAGCTAACAACACCGGCTGCGCTGCCTGAAAGTGCGTCTTACCAGGCATGATGACGTCAGGATAACGATCGGCCTGAGTAATTAAAGCGTCAATGACATCGACTACTCCTGCAGCCACGTCCCGCAGCGCATCACGGAGCCACATGCGGAACAAAGTCGCCACCTGGTCATTCCGGGAACGTCCCGCGCGCAAACGCCCGCCAACCTCGGGACCTACCCGATCAATCAGTCCACGCTCCATCGCACCGTGAACATCCTCATCGGCGTCCTCTGGCCCGAAGTCCCCCGAAGCCACATCTTCACCCAACGCTTGGAGTCCGGCGAGCATCGTGCTGAAATCCTCATCAGTAAGCAAACCGGCTCTGTGCAACACACGTGCATGGGCTTGGGAAGCCAATACGTCATATGGGGCAAGAACCCAATCAAAATGGGTGGACTTGCTTAACGCCGCCATGGCTTCCGAAGGGCCGCCGGAAAAACGACCTCCCCACAGTGCTCCTTCATTGGTGCCGTGCTGTGCCTGCTGTGACATGATGCTCTTTTCCCTGGAAGTTCGTCAGATGATGTGATGCAGGAGCCTCAAAAGGCGACTCTTAGCTGAAGTCACGCTTTGCAGCGATCTTCGAGGACAATCCATGCAGTTCTACGAAACCACGGGCCATGGACTGGTCGAAAGAATCACCTTCGTCATAAGTAGCAAGGTTGAAGTCGTACAAAGACTTGGAGCTACGACGGCCATTGACATCAATGTGGCCAGCGTGAAGAACCATGCGGATATCGCCGGTAACGTTCTCCTGGGTGGACTCGATAAACGCATCCAACGAGCGCTTCAAAGGAGCAAACCAGAGGCCGTCGTACACTTCCTCCGACCAACGGGCATCCACCAGACGTTTGTAGCGTGCGAGCTCGCGCTCCACAGTGACGGCCTCAAGAGCCTCGTGCGCCCGGATCAGTACCGTGGCTCCGGGTGCTTCATAAATCTCACGGGACTTGATGCCCACAAGACGATCCTCAACCATATCCAGACGCCCAATGCCCTGGGCGCCTGCCCGGCGATTGAGCTCCTCGATAGCCTCAAGAACAGTGACCTTGCGGCCGTCAATGGCTACAGGCACACCGGCTTCGAAGGAAAGAATGACCTCATCTGGAGCCTGTCCGAGGGCTGGATCCTCGGTGTAGGAGTAAACATCCTTGGTCGGAGCATTCCACAAATCTTCCAGATAACCGGTCTCCACGGCTCGACCCCAAACATTCTGGTCGATGGAGAACGGGGATTTCTTAGACTGTTCGATTGGGATGCCATTTTCCTCAGCGAACGCAATAGCCTTCTCGCGGGTCCACGCGTAATCACGTACTGGAGCGATGATCTCTAGATCCGGAGCGGTATTGGCGAAGCCGACCTCGAAGCGCACCTGATCGTTACCCTTACCAGTGCAGCCATGTGCAACGGCAGTTCCGTTGTGCTCCTTAGCGGCGTCAGACAAATGCTTGACGATCAGCGGGCGAGAGATAGCGGAGACCAACGGGTACTCCTTCATGTACATGCCGTTAGCCTTAATGGTTGGGAGGCAGTACTCATTCGCGAACTCGTCGCGCGCATCAACAACAATGGACTCGACAGCGCCGGCGCCAAGTGCACGTTGGCGGACAGTCTCCATGTCTTCTCCACCCTGGCCCAGGTCGATGGAGACGCATACCACTTCAGCGTTGCGCTCCTTTGCGATCCAACTGATGGCCACAGTGGTATCCAGTCCACCGGAGTACGCGAGAACTACGCGATCCTTCATATCTTTAGTTTCCTTCCCATCGAGCTTCGCGCTCTTTATGTTCTATTAATTCTCTTATGACTTATTACGAGGATAAGCCGTCTATTTGTTTAGCCGTATAACGAGTCTAGCCTTGCGCCAAATGCGAGAAGTAGTCCGCCAGCTCGGAGCCGGTCATTGGTTCCCGGGCTAGGGCAAATACCGTGTCATCACCGGCGATTGTGGCTGCCAACTGAGTTACCTCACTACGATCCAAGATGGACGCAAGGTATTGTGCTGCCCCGGGTGGGGTGCGCAGTACAGCGATGTTGGACGAATAGTCGGTAGCAACAAGCAACTCCGCCAGTACCCGGCGTAACTTATCAGGTCCATCAATACGTACTTCGTCGGATACGGAGTAATACACCTCGCCGTCCGTGCGCACTTTACGGGCACCGATGTCCACAAGATCGCGAGACAGCGTCGCCTGAGTGATCTCCACACCTTCAGCCGTGAGCATATCGATGAGTTGCCTCTGGCTGGACACCTTGTGAGTTGTGATGATCTGCCCAACTTTTGCCTGGCGGGCAGAGCGGGTCATCGCAGAAGCCATACCATCAGTGCCTTCTGTGCGTGGAGCCTGTTTTCTGCCTCGTCGAATACGACGGATTGCGGTCCGTCAATAACCTCAGAGGTCACCTCGCTTCCCCTGTAGGCAGGCAAACAGTGCATGAAAATGGCACCATCGTTTGCCTCAGCCATGACGTCGGCATTGACCTGATAGGCCTTAAGTTTGCTGCGGTCTTCGTTGGGATCCATTCCCATTGACAGCCAGGTATCGGTGATGACCACATCCATGCCCGTGGCGGCGATCTTATCGGTGACTGTCACAGTAGCTCCGGTTTCTTCAGCTCGGCGACGAGCCCGCACAACGAACTCCTCCTTTGGCTGAAAACCTTCCGGCGCGCAAATGGTGATATTCACACCAGCGGTGGCGAAACCAAGCATGTAAGAATGTGCCATGTTGTTCGCCCCATCGCCGAAATAAATAGCATTCAAGCCTGTGAGCTTGCCTTTTTTCTCTTCTATGGTTTGTAAGTCGGCAAGGATTTGGCACGGATGAAAATCATCTGACAGCGAATTGATGATTGGGACAGTGGCCGTTTGTGCCATGTTTTCCAAATTGCTGTGGGCTGCAGTTCTCCACACAATTGCGCTGACAAAACGTGAGAGCACTGCCCCGGTATCTTGGTATGTTTCGCCTTTGCCCATTTGGGAATTGCCGGAGTCGACAACAATCGGATTGCCGCCTAGTTCGTTAATCCCAGCATCAAAAGAAAAACGCGTGCGTGTGGAGGTCTTATCAAATAAAACCGCCACTGACCGGCGTTCTAGTAGGTTCCGGTATTCATTGTCGTATCGATTGGCTTTTAATTCAGCCGCTAGCTGCAAGATTTCGGCTTGCTCGGCCGGGGTGACGTCGTCATCGGCGAGGAAATGCCTCCGTAGCATGATGTGTCCTCCTCTTTTCTTCCCTATGCGTCCAACATGTTTTTCATCTTTTCGACGCCAGTTTGTGCCTGCTCCAAGGAGAGATTTAACGGCGGCACGAGGCGTAAAACATCTGGTGATGGTTTGTTGATGATCAGACCGTAGTCGAGAGGATCAACCTCGAGCGGCTTATCCAGCACAACACCCAGCATGAGACCACGTCCCCGTACTTCTTTAACACGCGGGTGAGCTGCAAGTTCTTCCGCAATGTAGCCCCCGACGCGGCGGACATTGTCCAATAAACTTTCTTTTTTGATCGTGTCGATCACGGCGTTGGCCGCGGCGCATACGACGGGATTACCACCGAAGGTGGTGCCATGCATTCCCTTGGCAAGCAACTGTGCCTTGGGCATCGCGACGGTGGCTCCTATCGGCAAGCCGCCTCCAAGCCCCTTGGCCAGAGTGACAACGTCCGGCAAGACATCGTCCACGTGGAATCCGAACCATTCTCCCGTCCGCCCCATACCAGCCTGAACTTCATCGACAACCATGAGGATCCCTAAATCATCACATAACGCACGCAGGTCAGAGAAGAAACCTCGCGGGGCTGGAATCACGCCAGTTTCACCCTGAATAGACTCCATAAAAACTGCCGCGACATTCTCGTCACACACTGCGCGCAGTGCATCGATATCACCGTAAGGAACGTATTCCACTCCTGCAGGCATGGGTTCAAAAGGCCTGCGCTTATCAGGCTGTCCAGTTAGCGCCAATGAACCCATGGTGCGACCGTGGAAACCCTTTTCAGCAGAAATAATCCGAGGGCGTCCTGTTGCGCGGGCAATCTTGAAAGCAGCTTCATTCGCCTCAGCGCCTGAGTTGCAAAAGAAAACTTGGGCATCTTTTGCTTCATCACCCAACAAATCACGAATATTCTCGGCCAACGTGATGACCTGGGGATGGGCGAAGATATTCGACGTATGTCCCAGAGTGGAAATCTGTTTGGTGACCGCCTCAATGATGGCCGGATGTGCATGCCCAAGGGCATTCACAGCTATGCCCGAAAGCAGATCGAGATAGTGATTGCCTTCGCTATCTTCGACCACGGCTCCGCTCCCTTTCACGAGTTCAATTTGCGGCGTACCGTAATTTCCCATCAGAGCAGAGTTCCAATGAGTCTGCCAGTTATCAGGGGAAGCTGTTAATTCCGTTTTATTGGCTGAGGCAGGCATCGCTGGGATCAACCCCTTTCCATTCATCATCAGTCACCATGGTTCCAATTCCACCGGGGGTCATGAGCTCCAGGATCACAGAGTGTGGTTGACGCCCGTCGATCACGTGGGCAGCGGATACTCCGGTGCGTAATGAGTTGAGGCATGCCTCCATCTTCGGGATCATTCCGGAATCCAGGGACGGCATGAGTTTTTCCAAATTGTCTGGACTGATGCGGGACACCAGCGAGTCTTTATTCGGCCAATCAGTGTAGAGACCCTTCACGTTGGTCAACACCACAAGGCGTTCCGCTCCCAAAGCTGCGGCTAAAGCGCCCGCGGCCGTATCGGCATTGATGTTATAAACGTCTCCCTTTTCATCAGGAGCGATTGTGGAGATCACCGGAATACGACCAGCATCGATAAGGTCAAAAAGGCTATCGGCGTTAACATTTGTGATATCCCCAACGCGGCCGATGTCGACTTGCTGTCCGTCTACGTTCACCATCTTCTTCGTTGCGGTAAACAAACCGGCATCTTCGCCAGAGGTTCCCACTGCAAATGGACCGTGCTCATTAATCAAGCCGACCAGCTCACGGCCGACTTTACCGAAAAGCACCATGCGTACGTATTCCATGACCTCTGGAGTAGTCACGCGGAAACCACCACGGAACTCCCCTTTCAGACCTACTGTTTCCAGCATGTGATTGATCTGCGGTCCGCCGCCGTGCACAACAACAGGACGTGCCCCCACGGTACGCAAAAAGACCATGTCTGCTGCGAAGGCGCGCTTCAGTTCCTCGTCCACCATGGCGTTGCCGCCATACTTCACCACGACGATTTTATCGCGGTAGTGCAGCAGCCACGGGAGTGCTTCCGCAAGCACATGGGAACGCTGGCTGGGACTCAGACCTTCCGTCGATCTCCGCGGATCCATGGACTCTGGTAAAGGACTCGTCATTATTTCTGCTGCTTTCTTCCGGACGCCATCGTGCGTGTGCTTTCGCGTGTATATGAGTTCTCGTGCGTGCGTTTTCTTAAGTGGAGTATTCGGAATTGA